>JANQIU010000156.1 GCA_028281985.1 Alphaproteobacteria bacterium
CCGGGCGCGTCGCCGGGGCGGGGATATGGATGACCCGTTCCAGCTCGCCGGTGACCGCATTCCAGGCGCCCACCTTCGGAACGTCACCGCCGTTGTCCAGCAGCCAGACGACACCGGTTTGATCGGCGCGCAGCCCGAGAACCGCGTTAAGGCCGATCCCGTCGTCGCCCGGCGCGCCGCTCCAGTCTTCCGTGGGCCACGGCGCCACCGTGCCATCCGGCGCCAGGGACATGACGCGATACTCCGGCCCATAGAACTGATGCTGGCTGAAGATGATCTGGCCGTCGGGCGTCACCGCGATGTTGCCCGGCCCCTCCTGCAGCGTCGCCACAACCTCGAACGGCGCATCCGACGATGCCAAGGCGGTGCCCACCCCGCCCGTTCCGGCCAGCAGCAGCGCCGCGGCCAGCAACGAAGGCAACTGTTTTGGCATGGGAGGTTCCTTGTGCAAACGGCTGGGTGGCCCGCGCGTATCCGGCGCCCTCGCGGTTCGGTGCGACCAGCTTCCCGCTGGCTGCGCCCCGACAATGAGAAGTAGTGCGACCATAGCCGCTTGGCGATCCTGATCGCAGCGGGCGATCCCGGATCACACCCATCCCAGCGCGGCAGCGAAGGATTGGCTCGCCTGGATGCCGCCTCAGAGAGCGAGCCGGCAGAGAATGCACTCGTGATCCGATAGCGGGCGGTCGCCGGGACCCAGCGATGGCAGCAGCGGCCCGGGCGAGCCGTCGAGGCCCCGGACGCAGAACCAGTCCAGCTTCATGCGGCGGGTGTTGTGCGGGGTGATCAGGCTGCTCCGGGTTGTCACGCCCTCGGGCGTCAGATCCCAGCCATAGCCGTGCTGGCGGGCCAGATCGAACAGGGTTTCCACCCGCCAGTCGTAGTCCGGGGGAACATGGTTGCCGGTGTTCAGGTCGCCACCGATCAGGACCGGCATGTCGGGCGCGAAGCCGTCGATGCCGGCCAGCAGCGTCTCGAACTGCGCGTGCCGGTAGGCGGCGTCTGCGTTGCTTTCCAGATGGGTGGAGACGACGCAGATCGGCCCCGCTTCGGTGGCCAGTTCGGCGGCCACGGCCATCCGCCCACCGATACGCGGCTGCTCCGGGTCGCCCGCCCCGCCGGCTTCGCTTGCGAACCAAAGGCCCGCGTCGTCCAGGCGGATCAGTGTCACCCGCTGGAACGGCACGGCCGACAGGATCCCGTTGCCGTGCCAGCCGGCCGCATTGAAACTGTCGACGCAAAAGGGCTGCTCGGTGGGTCCGCCGAGCCCCATCTCGTAGAACTCGACCGCATAGGCGTAGTACATGCCCAGCGCCCGGGCCATTTCCGCGGTGGTGTTCCGCTGACCGGTGCGGGCCATGCCGCTGTCCATCTCGCTGAGCAGCACCACCTTCGGGCCGTGTGCGGCCAGATGCGCGGCGCTGTCTTCCGGAAACAGGCACCGCTCCAGGTTCCAGGCAGCCGCGGTGAAGGTGGCCGGCAGGGGGCCGGTGCGACCGGCACCCCCCAACTCGACCGTCGCCATGGCAGGCAGGCTGGCAAACAGTTCCCGATGCGCGGCCGAGTTGCGCGGCGCGGCGACGATGCGCGCCCGATCGGCCTCCGTGACCGCCGGCAGCGCAGCAGCGGTCTGGGTCACAGGCGACGGCCTTCGGCAGCGTCGAACAGATGGACCGAGCTGGGTTTAACGCTCAGGCGGGTCTGGCCGACCTGGGCGTTCTGATCCTTCGCCACGCTGACCGAGAAGGCCTGTCCGCCGACCTCGCCGTGCAGCAGCCGGAGGGCGCCAAGCTCCTCGACGATATGGACGTTGAAGGCGAGATCGCCGGCCTCCGACAGCAGGACATCTTCGGGACGAATGCCGACCATGAGGGCACCGGCATGTCCGTTGACCGGGGCGTGCGGCACCTGCTCCCCGCCGTCGAGCCTGACCGCGCCATCGCCGGCCATGCCGTTGAGCAGGTTCATCGGCGGCGCCCCCATGAAGCTGGCGACGAAGGTGGAAGCCGGCCGGCCGTAGATCTCGCCGGGCGTGCCGATCTGTTCGATGCGGCCCGCGTTCATCACGATGATGCGGTCGGCCATGGTCATGGCCTCCACCTGATCGTGGGTCACATACATCGAGGTCACACCCAGCCGCCGCTGCAGCGCCCGGACTTCGATCCGCATCTGGTTACGCAGCTTGGCGTCCAGATTGGAAAGCGGTTCGTCGAACAGGAAAAGATCCGGTTCGCGCACGATGGCCCGGCCCATCGCCACGCGCTGGCGCTGACCACCCGAAAGCTGGCTGGGACGGCGGTCCAGGTAGTCGGACAGGTTCAGCATCTCGGCTGCGGCACGGACCTTCTTGTCGATCTCGGCCTTCGAGGTGCCGCGGTTCTTCAGCCCGTAGCCCATGTTCTTGGCCACGGTCATATGCGGGTAAAGCGCGTAGTTCTGGAACACCATCGCGATGTTGCGATCGGCGGGATCGACATCGTTGACGATGCGCGCGCCGATCGAAAGATCGCCCTCGGTGATCGGCTCCAGCCCCGCCACCATGCGCAGAAGGGTGGACTTTCCGCAGCCCGAGGGGCCGACAAGCACGACGAACTCGCCGTCCGGCACCTCGAAGCTGCACGGATAGATCGCCTCGAACCCATTCGGGTAGACCTTGCGGACGTCCTGCAACGTCACGTTTGCCATGAGTGTCGTTCCCTACTTGTCTGACTCGGTCAGCCCTTTGACGAACCAACGCTGGAAGAACACGACGATCAGCACCGGCGGCACCATGGCGATGATGGCCAGGGCGGCGGCCTGCCCGTATTCCGGGGTGGTCGAACCGTCGGCATAGGCCTGGACGATCTGGCGAATGCCGCGGACCAGCGTGAACAGGCTTTCGTCGGTGGTGATCAGCGTGGGCCAGAGATACTGGTTCCAGCCGTACACGAACATGATGATGAACATCGCCGCGATCATCGTCCGGCTGAGCGGGATCAGGATGTCGACGAAGAACTTCCACGGCCCCGCCCCGTCGATCCGGGCGGCCTCGATCAGTTCCTCGGGCACCGACCGGAAGAACTGCCGGAAGAAGAACGTCGCCGTGGCCGAGGCCACCAGCGGCACGATCAGGCCAGTATAGGTGTTGGCCAGCCCCATGTTCTGCACGACCTCGTAGGACGGCAGGATGCGCACCTCCAGCGGCAGCAGCAGCGTGGTGAAGATCATCCAGAAGGCCAGCGTGCCGAACTTCAGCCGGAAATAGACGATGGCGTAGGCCGCGGTCATGCCGACGAGGATCTTCCCGACGGCGAAGCCCAGCCCCAGGATCAGCGAGTTCGTCAGCATGGTCACGCCGTTGACGCTGTCGGTGAACCCGCCTTTCTCCAGCAGGGCG
The DNA here is from genome assembly GCA_028281985.1 of Alphaproteobacteria bacterium. Taxonomy (GTDB): domain Bacteria; phylum Pseudomonadota; class Alphaproteobacteria; order DSM-16000; family Inquilinaceae; genus JANQIU01. Next base: position 3,377 of record JANQIU010000156.1, read on the forward strand.
GCGCGGAAGTTCTCGCCCAGCTGATCGCCGAACCAGAACTGCAGGCCCTCGCGGTGGATCAACACCGCGTCATGGCCGGCGCTGGCGAAGACCATCCACACCGGCACCAGCATGAGCAGGGCACCGAGGATCAGAATGGTATGGTCGACCACGTCACCCGGCTTGATGCGGCGCCGGCGGCGCGTCGCGGCGGCCTTTCGCGCCGCCAGGGGAACGGTTTGACTGGTCTCGGCGATGTCGGCCATGGGCGTCGCCTCCGTCAGGTATAGTGGATGCGGCGTTCCAGGAAGCGGAACTGCACGATTGTCAGGATCAGCACCAGCACCATCAGCACGACCGATTGCGCCGACGACCCGCCCAGATCGCCGCCGCGGAACCCGTCGACGAAGACCCGGTAGACCAGCGTCATCGGGTTGTTGCCGGGCTCACCCTTCACCAGGGTGTCGATGATGCCGAACGTGTCGAACAGGGCGTAGGTGATGTTGATGATCAGCAGGAAGAAGCCGGTCGGCGCCAGCAACGGGAAGGTCACGTCCCAGAACCGGCTCATGCCCGAGCGATTGTCGATCATCGCCGCCTCGTGCACCGAGCGCGGGATCGCCTGCAGGCCGGAGAGGAAGAAGATGAAGTTCACCGGGATCTGCTTCCAGACCGACACCACGATCATGGCGACGGCCGTATCCCAGTAGTTGACGCCCAGGGTGTAATCCCAGCCGAGCGCCTGGAACAGCTGGGTCAGGTTGCCCCGGCTCTGGTCGAAAAGCATCACGCCCATCAGTCCCGCTACCGGGGGCGCGATGGCGTACACCCACATCAGAAGCGTCCGGTAGGTCCGGGCACCGCGGAGGACTTTGTCGGCCTTGACCGCCAGAAGCAGCGCGATGGCGAGGGAGAAGAAGGTCACCAGCAGCGTGAAGACGATGGTGAAGGTCAGCGCGTCCTGGTAGTTCGCCGAACTGGTCAACCGGGTGTAATTCTCCGCCCCGACGAAGGTCGAGCCAAAACCAAACGGGTCCTGCAGGTAGAACGATGTCTGCAAGGCATAGCCCGCGGGCCAGTAGAAAAACACGGCGATGATCGCAAGCTGCGGGGAAAGCAGCAGGATCGGCAGCCACGGATTCCGGAAGGTCGTGCGCTTCACGTATCGGCCCCCAATGCGAAACCGGAGGCCGCTGAAAAGCGGCCGCCGGTCGATGCTACATCAAACTGGGCTTGGGCTTAGCCCTGGGTCTGCGCGAAGCGGTCCAGAAGCTCGTTGGCCTCCGCCTCGATCGTCGCAAACCCGTCCTCGACCGAGGTGTCGCCGGTCAGGATGCGCCCGTACTCACGGTTCATCACGTCGCGGATCTGGACGTAGAAGCCCATGCGGTAGCCGCGGGTGAATTCGCCGCCTTCCAGGGAAAGCTGCTGGATGCCCACTTCCGCCGCCGGGAACCGCTCGTAGTGGCCGTCCTCGGCCGCCACGTCATAGGCCGCCTGGGTGATCGGCACGTAGCCGGTCTTGCGGTGCCAGTCGTACTGAACCTCCGGCGAGCTCAGGAACGCGAAGAACGCCGCCGTGGCCTCGTTCTCCGCAGCGTCGTGGCCGGACATGGCGAACAGCGCCGCGCCGCCGATGAAGGTCTGCGTCGGCTCGGTGGTCACCGCCTCCCAATAGGGCAGCATGGTGGCCGAGAACGGGAACTCCGCCCGCTCCAGCAGCCCGCCGAACGAGGCCGACGAGCCCAGCCACATGGCCACTTCGCCGTCTTCGAACCGCGACTGATTGTCGGCCCAACCGGTGCCGTACCAGCCGAAGAGGCCCTGTTCCTGCCACTCGACCAGCGCCTCGAAATGCGCCCGGATGGCCGGGTGGTTCACCAGGATCTCGGTGTCCAGGCCGCTGTAGCCGTTGTCGTTCGACGCGAACTGCAGGTTGTGGCGCGAGAAGAAGTTCTCGGTGAAGATCCAGGGCAGATGCGACTGGGCCAGCGGGACGTAACCGGCTTCCAGAAGGGCCGGGCCGGTCACCTCGGCGAACTCCTCCCAGGTGGCGGGCGGGGTCACGCCGGCCGCATCCAGCGCCTCTTCGTTGTAGTAGAGGATCGGCGTGGAGGAATTGAACGGCATCCCGATCATGGTGCCGTCGGCATCGGCGTAGAAGTAGCGAACGCCGGGAATGTACTCGTTGATGTCGAAGTTGACACCGTTGTCGGCCAGGAGCTCTTCCACCGGGATGGTGGCCCCTTCGGCACCGATGACGGTCGCCGCACCGGCGTCGAACACCTGCACGACGTGCGGCTGCTCGCCCGCGCGGAAGGCGGCGATGGTGGCCGTCAGCGTCTCTTCGTAGGTGCCTTTGAAGACCGGGGTGATGCGGTACTGGTCCTGGCTGGCGTTGAAGTCGGAGGCAATCTCATTGAGGCTCTCGCCGAGCTGCCCGCCCATGCCATGCCACCATTCGATCTCGGTCTGCGCCTGGGCCGCGCCGGCCACCAAGCCGAAAGCGACGCCGAGAGCCGCGGTTGTCTTGAAGGTCATGCTTCGCTCCGAACCCTTGTGAGTGCCAAGAACTGGCATTGATTGTTCGATTTCCCGCTGCGTGCCGAAGCCCGCAGAAGGGTTGAGGCGCGCCGCCAGGCTTATGGCAACGGCCCACGGGCCGATGCGGTTCCGACGGAATAACGCGACGGCCAGCCATGCCACCGCACCGCCCCCGAGGCGGCGGCGACGCGTTGGCTCGCCAGCCATTTGCGGTCATCCAATCCGATTGCACCGGATGTGAGCACGTGTACATATACGGATGGTCGGTGACTCTCTGATGACAGTTGCCCCCCTGATTTCCACTTTTTTACCGTCGGTCGTGGGAGGCCAATCCGTGGCGCAAGACAAAGACGCGGACAGCCAGACGGCCAGGCGTCCGCGGCGGGTCACGGCGTCGGACGTCGCCGAGGCCGCCGCTGTCTCGCGGGCGGCGGTGTCCCGGGCGTTTGCGAAGAACGCCTATCTGGATTCGGCCAAACGCGACCTGATCCTGGAAACCGCCCGGCGGCTCGGCTATCGCCCCAATGCCTTGGCCGCCTCGCTCCACGGCACCGAGACCGGCCTTGTCGGCATCGTGGCGGGCGACCTTGGCCGGGAATACGATGCCGCCTTCGTCGGTGCCCTGGTGTCGGGCCTCAATGCATCGGGAAAATGGCCGCTGGTCCTGAGCGGCTCCGACGCCCTGACCACCCAGTCGATCCGCGCCGTCCTAGGCTATCCGCTCGATGCCCTGATCGTGCGCGGCGGCAGCGTGCCGACCGCTGCGTTCCGCGATGCAGCGCAGTTACACATCCCCGTCATCTTCTCCGGCCGTGTTGCCGAAGCGCCGCTTGCCGATTGCATCTGCTGCCGGAACGAGGACGGCGCCCGGTTGGCGATCGAAGCGATGCTGGACCGGGGCCGCCGGAGCTTCGGCTATATCGGCGGCCCGGCGGACTGGTCCTCGGAGGCCGAGCGCCAGACGGGCGTGCAGGACGCCCTGCGCGAGGCCGGCCTGGCGCTGTGCGCCCAGCAGCAGGCCGACTACACCTTTGAGGGCGGGCGCAGCGCCGCCCGACAGATCCTGCGGGACGATCGGATCGACGCGCTGTTCTGTGCCAACGATGCCATGGCGCTGGGTGCGCTTTCCACCGCCCGGGAGATGCCGGGTCACCAGGTGCCGGAAACGCTCTCGATCATCGGGTTCGACGACATTCCGCTGGCGGCGTGGCCCGACTTCAACCTGACGACGATCCGCAATCCGATCCCGGAGACGGTTTCACAGATCCTGCGCCTGGTGGAGGCGCGCCTGTCCGATCCGACCCGCGACGGCGAGGTGATCATGATCGCCCCGGAACTGGTCGCACGCGGCACCCATTAGGACACCGCAACTGCCTAACGCCCCTTCGCCGGTTTCCGCCATTTGCGCGCGCGGGCGCGAACCGACGCCGCCGGGTCCTGTTCGGCGGCGGCCAAGGCAGCCTCGGCCAGGCTTCTTGCGTGGGGACTTCGAGAGGCAAGGTGCTGCAGCGCATCCATGGCCCATGCCCGCAGGAAGGGGCGGTCGCTGTGAACCAGGGACGCCGCCCAGTCCGCACAGGTTCCCGCCTGCAGGACCGACAGCTCGAGCCTGCCGACAGATTGGCAGACATGCAGCTGTGCCTGCCAGGATCGGAGCGCATCCAGATCGCCCACCAGCGCTTCGGTCTGCGACGGGGTCAACCGAACGCCATCGTCGAGAAGCGCCTTGATCAGCCAGGTAGCACCCGAAGCGATCGGCGCCTGCCCCTGCCCCGCCAGCCGAACCAGGTCGTCACGGAACGCGGCGCCGTCACCAAAGGCAACCCGGATCTCCAAGAGAACGGCGGTTTCCTTACCGTCGAATTGCCCGAGCGCTTCTTCGAGCGACGTCACCGGCTCACCTCGTCGCTGCCCGTGAACCACGATCCAGCATCGCATTGTCTTCGCGCATCGTGAGATCGCACAGCCAGACGCCTAGTGGAAGCGCTCCCAGGCGGATTGCCGGGAGATGCCCAGCGGCTGGGCGATCTTCGCCCAGCTTACCTCACGGGACCGCAAGGCATCGACGGCGCGCGCCAGGTGCTCTCGATACGACTCCGCTGTCGCATCAAGCGCCTTCAGGGCGCCCAGCAGACGCTCCGTCGGCCATGTTTCCGGGTCGAATGCGGCCGGTGGTACGGCGCTGCCCTGCATGATCATCTGGCAGGTGTCGACACACTCGTTGCAGATGTAAAGGCCACCTGGGCCGGCCGCGAGCTTGGCAATCTCCGCATCCGACTTGCCGCAGAAAGAACAACGCAAGCGCCCCATGACACTGCCTTTCTGTCAGGGTATTCTTGACAGTCAGCTAATGCCTGACAGCCGATCCGTCAAGCGGCAGCGGCATGCCGACGGGGCCGTCAGCGCTGGCCGAACTCGAGATCGATCTGGGAGAGCATCAGCGTCCTGGCCAATTCCGGCGTCATCGCCGATCCCCTGACCAGCAGCGCGCCGGCCAATCCGTCCATCAGCGCCGCCAACCGCCAAGCCGCCGCCTGGGTATCGAGTCCCGTCGCGCCACTGCCCGCCGCGGCCCGGGCCAGAAGATCCGAAATCAGCCGGTGCCAATCCCGCAAGACCGCGTTCATGACACCGGCCAGAAGATCGTCCCGATGCGCCTCGTCCTGGGCGTTCAGCCAAAGCCGCCAGTGCCGCATGTCGTCATCATCGAGCATCCAGTCGACGACGCGGCCGAGCGCGGCGTCCGGCGCGATACCGGCCAGGAGCCCCTCCAGTTCCGTGATCTCCTGCCCCAGGGCTTGCCCGACCGCCTCGGCCCGCAACTCGGCCCAGGAGGTGAAGTAGTGATGCAGCAATCCTGACCCGACGCCGATGGCCTTGGTGACATCCCGCGTCGCGGCCAGGGCCACACCCCGCTTGAGGATCGCCTCGGTCGCGGCCCCGACGATCTGCTGGCGGCGATCCGCGCCCGACATGCGTGTCATCCACGCGCCTCCTTGACGTAAGCCCTAGAATTGAGCATATGCTCAACTGGGCAACTGCTCAGTTTTGGGAGACATGATGAAGACCG
>JANQIU010000182.1 GCA_028281985.1 Alphaproteobacteria bacterium
GGCGGTGATCACCGGGATGGTGCTGGCGGCAACGGCACGGACGACGCTTTCCTCGTTGAACGCCATCAGGTCTTCCAGGCTGCCGCCGCCGCGGGCGACGATCAGCAGGTCCGGTCGCGGCACCGTGCCCGCGTCACCCGGCAGCGCGTTGAAGCCGGCAATTGCCGCGGCGATCTGCGGCGCGGCGGCCTCACCCTGAACTGCGACCGGCCACACCAGGACGTGGCGGGGAAACCGGTCTTCCAGGCGATGCAGGATATCCCGGATCACCGCGCCGGTGGGCGAGGTGACCACGCCGATCACCCGCGGCAGGAAGGGAAGCGGCCGCTTGCGGTCGGCGTCGAACAGCCCCTCCTCGGCCAGCCGGCGCCGGCGGTCCTCCAGCATCTTCAGCAGCGCGCCTTCGCCCGCCAGCTCCATGGTCTCGATGACAAGCTGGTACTTGGACTGGCCGGCGAAGGTGCTGATGCGGCCAGTGCAGATCACTTCCAGCCCTTCTTCGGCCCGCATCGGCAATCGGCCCACCGTGCCGCGCCAGCACACGCCGGCCAGCACCGCGCGGTCGTCCTTCAGGGTCAGATACAGGTGCCCGGAGCCGTGATACTTCGGCTGGCTGATCTCACCACGCACGCGAACCAGCGGAAACCGCTCCTCCACCGTCCGCTTCAGCGCCGTGGAGAGTTCGCTGACCGTGAACTCCGGCAGGTTCGACCCGGCCGGCGCGGGGGTGTCGGAAAACGCCATGGGCCGATCCTAGCGTCCCTCCCGGCCGCCCGCAAAGCGCGGGTCGGCCGGTTGCCGGACCCGGCCCGATACCCTTAGAACCAGTTCGCAAACAGGTGAAGGGGAGGATAATTCATGCGCATCCTGGTGGTCGGAGGTGGCGGACGCGAACACGCGCTTTGCTGGTCGATCGCCGGTTCGCCGCTGTGTGACGCCCTGTTCTGCGCCCCGGGAAATCCCGGGATCGCCCAGGAGGCGACGTGCCTGGACATCGGTGCCGGGGATGTCGACGGCATCGTGGCCGCGGCGCGCGAATACCGCATCGATTTCGTGGTCGTCGGGCCGGAACAACCGCTGGTCGCCGGACTGGTCGACCGTCTGGAGGATGCCGGCATCCGCGCCTTCGGGCCGACCGCGGCGGCAGCGGCGCTGGAGGGGTCGAAGGGGTTCATGAAGGATCTGTGCGCCAAGCACGGTATCCCGACCGCTGGCTATCGTCGCTTCGCCGACCCCCACGACGCCCTGGCCTATGTAGCCGGCGCCCGGTCGCCGCTGGTCGTGAAGGCGGACGGGCTGGCGGCTGGCAAGGGCGTGGTCGTCACCCACACGCCGGAACAGGCGGAGGCGGCGGTCCGGGCCGCCATGTTGGACAAGTCGTTCGGCCATGCCGGCGCCGAGGTGGTGATCGAGGAGCGCCTGTTCGGCCCCGAGGTCAGCGTGTTCGCCCTGGCCGACGGTGCGCACCTGCTGCCGCTGGCCACGGCCCAGGACCACAAGCGGGCCTGGGACGGCGACCGCGGCCCCAACACCGGCGGCATGGGCGGGTTTTCGCCGTCCCCACTGGTCGATGACACCCTGTGGCGGGACATCTCCACGCGAATCCTCGAACCGACGCTGGAGGCGATGACGGTGGAGGGCCGGCCGTTCAAGGGCGTCCTGTATGCCGGCCTGATGCTGACGGACGCCGGTCCGATGCTGCTGGAGTACAACGTGCGTTTCGGCGATCCGGAATGCCAGATGCTGGTGCGGCGGCTGCGCAGTGATCTGCTGCCGGCCCTGGTCGCCGCCCGGGACGGTGTGCTGGACAGTTTCGACCTGCGGTGGGACCCGGGGGCGGCGGTGACGGTGGTCATGGCCAACCGCGGCTATCCGGGGGAGATCCATCCGGGCGCCCGGATCGAAGGCCTGGATGCCGCTGCCGCCGACCCGCAGGTGACGGTCTTCCATTCCGGAACCTCTGCCGGACCGGAAGGGTCGGTCCTGGCGACCGGCGGACGGGTACTGTCGGTCACCGCAGCGGGCGTCGATCTGGCCGAAGCCCGGTCCCGGGCCTATGCGGCGGTGGACGGGATTTCTTTCGACGGCGGCTGGTGCCGACGGGACATCGCCGGCAGTTCCACGTGACCCCGACTGCCGATCGCCTCAACCGGCAGGGGACGGGCTGACGGCCAGCGGTACCGTCCCAACGGGCATGTCCGATGTCCAATGCCGAACGGGACCGCAGGCTAGGGCCAAGGCCCCCGGGACCAGTTCAATGCCCAACACACGATGCGGCATCTCGTGGTCCATGGTGATGCCGTAGGCCGCCACCGGGCGGAAACCGCCGCGCGGCTCGTAGTAGCGCTGGTCGCCGACCAAGAGGACGATGCGGTGACCCGCCAGGCCGGCCGAGGTCAGCGTCTCGGCGATCAGTCGCCGGCCGATGCCGCTGCCCTGGCGCGACGGTTCGATGCCCAACGGCCCGAGCAGCAACGCCGGTGTGTCCTGGCCGATCCAGACCGGCCAAAAGCGGATGGCGCCGACCAGCGCGCCCGCTTCCAGGGCCACGCGGGACAGATTGGCCACGGGTGCGACGCCGTCGCGAAAGGAATACGAGGTCTTCGACTGGCGGTCAGGACCGAAGGCCCGGTCGTAAAGGGCCTCGACGGCGGCAGCGGTGTCCTTGGACTCCGGCTGGATCTGCAACATGGGACAGGTCTTTCCACGACATACGACGCTGGGCGGGGACCCGCCGGTGGCGCATGCGCCGGGACCGGGTCCGGGGTCAGGAACCGATGCGTCGTCGTCGTCGCGGCAGATAGCAGATCATGATGGGGGCAAGCGTTACTGACCGACCGGCCCCAAGTCAATGGTCCGGCAAGATAGGGGTCGGGCAAGACAGGGGTCGGACAAGACAGGCGGTCGGGCAAAAAAGCCGAAGGCCGCACCCGACGGCACGGCCTTCTGCGAACGTCGGTGTTCCCGATGCCTCAGGTCCCCTGTGGCTCCGGACCCAGGCCCTTGCTGCCGCCGGTCGGCACGGACGACCGCTTGCCGGCCGGCCGCTTGGGCGGCGGTGGCGGGGCGGGCTCTTCGGGCTGGGCCCGAACGATGTCCTCGCCGCGCAGGATCGCCCTGATCTCGTCGCCCGACAGCGACTCGTACTCCAGCAGGCCTTTGGCCAGGGTATGCAACTGATCCATGTTCTCGATCAGGACCGACTTGGCGCGCTGGTAGGCGGTGTCGACGATCCCGCGGATCTCGGTGTCGACCATCTCCTGGGTATGCTCGGACATGTTCTTGTGCTGGGTGACCGAGTGGCCCAGGAACACCTCCTGTTCGGGCGCACCGTACTGCAACATGCCCAGCTTCTCGCTCATGCCCCATTCGGCGACCATGCGCGTCGCCAGGTCGGTGGCCATCTTGATGTCGCCGGACGCTCCCGACGTCACCTTGTCCGCGCCGAAGATCAGCTCCTCGGCGATCCGTCCGCCCATGGCCACGGCCAGATCGGCCATGCATTTGTCCCGGCGGTAGCTCAGCCGGTCGCCTTCGGGCAGGCGCATGACCAGGCCCAGCGCCCGGCCGCGGGGGATGATGGTCGCCTTGTGGATCGGGTCGGAGGCCGGCTCATGCAGGGCGACGATGGCGTGGCCGCCTTCGTGATAGGCGGTGAGCTTCTTCTCCTCCTCGCTCATCACCATCGACCGGCGCTCGGACCCCATCAGGACCTTGTCCTTGGCGTCCTCGAACTCCTGATGGCCGACGATGCGCAGGCCCCGCCGCGCCGCCAGCAGGGCGGCCTCGTTGACCAGGTTGGCCAGATCGGCGCCGGAGAAGCCGGGCGTGCCGCGGGCGATCACCTTCGGGTCCACGTCACCGGCCAGCGGCACCTTGCGCATGTGAACCTTCAGGATCTTCTCCCGGCCGACCACGTCGGGGTTGGGCACGACCACCTGCCGGTCGAAACGGCCCGGGCGCAGCAGCGCGGGGTCCAGGACGTCGGGCCGGTTGGTGGCGGCGATCAGGATCACGCCCTCATTGGCCTCGAACCCGTCCATCTCGACCAGAAGCTGGTTCAGCGTCTGCTCGCGTTCGTCGTTGCCGCCGCCAAGGCCGGCACCGCGATGGCGGCCGACCGCGTCGATCTCGTCGATGAAGATGATGCACGGGGCGTTCTTCTTGCCCTGCTCGAACATGTCGCGGACGCGGCTGGCGCCGACGCCGACGAACATCTCCACGAAGTCCGAACCGGAAATGGTGAAGAACGGCACGTTCGCTTCGCCGGCAACGGCGCGGGCGATCAGCGTCTTACCGGTACCCGGCGGCCCGACCAGCAGCACGCCCTTGGGGATCTTGCCGCCCAGGCGCTGGAACTTCTGCGGGTCCTTCAGGAACTCGACGACTTCTTCCAGCTCCAGCTTGGCTTCGTCCACGCCGGCGACATCGTCGAAGGTCACCCGGCCGGTGCGCTCGGTCAGCAGTTTGGCGCGCGACTTGCCGAAGCCCATCGCCCGGCCGCCGCCGGACTGCATCTGGCGCATGAAGAAAATCCAGACGCCGATCAGCAGCAGCATCGGGAACCAGCTCAACAGAATGCTGAACAGGCTCGGCACGTTGCTGTCGTCTTCGCGCGCCGTCACGCGAACGCCGGCGTCGGTCAGCCGGTCGACCATATCCGATCCCGGCGGAGCGTAGGTGCTGAAGGGCTGCCGGCTGGATGAGAAGTGCCCCGTGACGTTGTTGCCCTGGATCACCACGTCGGAGACTTCGCCCGATTCAACCTGGCGAATAAAATCGCTGTAGGGGATGGCATTTCCGCTACCGCGATCGCCGGAGCTTTGGAAGACGTTGAACAACGCCACCAGCAGCAGGGCGATGATAATCCAAAGGGCGAGATTCTTGCCGAAACTGTTCACAGGGTCGTTTTCCTTACTGTCGCTGCCGAGCCCACAGCAGCGCACGATTATGCCATGCCGGACAGCCGGTCCTCACTAGATAATATGCAGGCCTTCCTAAACAACTCCGAACGCCGCTGCGGCGAATGGCCGGCCGGGGGCAAACCGGACCTCCATCGACGGGATCCCGGGATCGCACGGCGCCCAAACGGGGGCGACATCCGCGATCCGCGGTCCCGACGCCATTACGCCATCGCGCCACGCCGCCGGCAGGCTGGCCAGGGCGGCGGCCGGCACGCCGGCACCCCGACGCTTCAGGCCATTGCCGGCACTGTCGATGCCGACGGGGCCGTGGGCCAGCACGTCCTCGGTCACAGTGACCCGGAACCGCCCGTCCCACAAGATCGGACCCGGCCGGCTGACGGTGACAGCGGCGGTGCGGGCCGCCTCGGGCTCCCGGGTGATGGTGATCCGGCAGGCGAACCGCACCCGGCACCCGCCCAGGGTGCGGCCGCCTGTCCGTCGCCCGGCCTGCAGATCGGCCAGGATCTTCTGCAGCGCCTCGCGCCGCGGCGGGTAGTCGGCGCCGCCGATCGTGGCGATCACCGCGCCGATGGCCCGGTAGCCGACGGCCCGGGGCGCACCGGTCAGGAGACGCGGGTCGAGGGTCGCGAACCCCAGCGGGTCCCAACTCGCGGCCTCGGCCAGCAGGTCGGCCGTCGCTGCCTCCAGCACCACCCGATCGGCAGCGCAACGCTGCGCTAGGTCGGCCAGCCTGGCGGTCGTCATGCCCTCCGCCGCCAGGACCGAAGACGCGTCCCGCAGCCGGGCGCGGGCGAACTGCGGGTCGGCATTGCTGGGATCCTCGATCGCCGGAAGGCTGGCGGCGGCGCAGGTCGCCCGCAGCCGCGCCTTGTCCACGTCGAGCAGCGGCCGCAGCACTCGGATCTGGGCCGTCTCGCGCACGGCCGGCATGCCGGCCAGCCCGTCCGGCCCGCTGCCTTTGGCGAACCGCAGCAGGACTGTTTCGGCCTGATCGTTCAGCGTATGCGCCAGCAGCAGATGGGCGATGCCGCGGTCGCTACAGGCGTCGCCAAGCAGCCGGTACCGGGCCGTCCGCGCGGCCGCTTCGCCGGCGCCCGCCGGCGGGTCCCGCCAGGTCAGCACCGCATGGTCGATGCCGCGTGCCCCCAGGGTTTCCGCCACCTGTTCCGCTTCTTGGGTGGATTCCGGGCGCAGGCGGTGATCGACGGTCAGCGCCAGAACCGACCCGCCGCGCGCGGCGGCCCAGCGGTGGGCCAGCCAGACCAGCGCCATGCTGTCGGCGCCGCCCGACACACCGACGGCAAGCTTGGGCTTTGCCTCGAAAGGACCCAGCCGCGCCATGCGGTCGGCAAACGCGTCGTTATCCAGGGCCGACGCGGCACCCGACTCCGTGCCGGAAAGGCCAGCGGGGGCTAGATGCACTGCAGCCGGTCGCGCTCCTGCTCGGCCCGTCGCAGAACCGCGATCGTTGCGTTGGGGTGGTCGGCGATCAACCGGCTGAAGGTATCGCAGGCGGTCGGCCGCTGGCCCATGGCCGCTTGCGACATGCCGAGCTTCAGCAGGCTGTCGACCACCTTCGAGCCGTCCGGGAACCGCACATAGCCCGACGCGAAGGCTTCGGCTGCCTCACCGAACCGGCCGCGCACATAGAACGTCTCGCCTAGCCAGTACTGTGCGTTGCTGGACAGGCTGTGGTTCGGGTTTTCGGCCAGGAAGCTGCGGAAGGCGGTTTCGGCGTCGGCGTAGTTGCCGCTCTGCAGGATGCCGTAGGCGTAATCGTACTGGACCTGGGGGCCGCCGGCCGGCAAGGCGACGGTGCCGGCTACCTGGGGCGTGGCCGGCAGTCCCTGCAGCGGTTGGGTCGGCAGCGGAGCGGCGCCGGTGCCCTGGAGCGTGCCCAGCGTTCCCTGTCCGGCCGGCGCCTGTTCACCGCTCAGGGCAAGGATCTGGTCGTAGGTCTGGCCGACGGGCGCGGTGGGTGCCGGTGCGGCGGCGGTCGGCGCGACCGGGGCCGGCAGCGGGGCGGGTGCCGGAGGCGCCGCCGGGGCCGGGGCCGGGGCGGGGGCGGTTGTCGGTGCGGTGCCGGGAACGCCGGCAACCGGGTTGCCGCCTTCCAGCAGCTGCAGGCGGAATTCGATATCGTTCAACGCCGCATCCAGGCGCCCTTGAAGCTGATCAACCTGGAACTCCAGTCCCTCGATCCGGCCGGTCAGGGTCCGCATCTGGATCTCCATCTCGCTCAGCCGAACCTCGACTTCGCGGGCATAGACCTCGCTGACCTGGGCGTAGACCGCGCCCGGCGCCACCGCCATCAGGACCGCACCTGCGGCCAGTGCCGCGCGAAATGTCATCTTGTCTGCCATCGTCATCCCCAATTGCAGGGACCCCAACTCCAGGACCGTCGTGGCCAGAACCGCCAATCCATATCGGCGGTCAAGCCTTCACCGACAAGCCGGGCGAAAGTAAGGCCGTCGGCGCAAACGCAATGCGGCGGCCACGGGTTCGCCGTGGCCGCCGCACAACACGGATCCGGCGACCGGTCAGTTGATCGGCGCGCCGGAGGTGATGACCGAAACGCCCCGGCGGTTCTGCGCCCAGGCGGACTCGTTGCTGCCCACCGCAATCGGCCGTTCCTTGCCGTAGCTGATGGTGGTGATGCGGCTGGGATCGATGCCCTGGGCCACAAGATAGTTGCGCACGGAGCTGGCGCGGCGGTCGCCCAGGGCCAGGTTGTACTCCCGGGTGCCGCGCTCGTCCGCGTGGCCTTCGATTGTGATCACGACCGCCGAATACTGCTGCAGCCAGGATGCCTGCAGATCCAGGATCGACCGCGCCTGGGTGTTCAGGTCGGACCGGTCATAGCCGAAATTGACTGTATCCGGGACGTTGACCTCCCAGTCCTGCATGGTGCCCGGGGTCGGCCCGGTGGCGGCGGTCGTGGTCGGTGGCGGCGTCGTTTCGACCTGGGTTTCCGGGTCGTCGCCGCAGGCGGCGACAAGAAGAACGACGGCGAATAGCGACATTATCTTTGTGAGCATAGCGTTGAGGCCCCTCTACGCAGTGGTCAAAGAATCACGCAATGATGGGTCAGGTAGCTTTGGCCACCTCCCTGTCCGGCCCTTGGCTCCGTCCATATCGGGATACGCGCGTCGGTGCGACGGATGTGGCTGCCGGTCCCCACTGGCAACGATCCGTGCTGGAGCCTGCACCGGTACTTCTTTCGCCCCATGCCGTTGGTGCACGAGGCCAGATTGCCGCGGACGATAGATACCGGCCATTAGGGAATCAAGGGCGACCAGGCCGGGTCGGAGCCGCCCTGCGGCGTCGGCACCGACCACTGGACGCTGCCGGTCAGGTCGACCGTGTACAGCCGCGCGACCGAGCCGATCTCCTGGGAGAAGTACATCAGCACCCGGCCGTTGGGCGACCAGGTTGGGCCTTCCATGTGGTAGGCCTCGGCCAGGATCCGTTCGCCGGAGCCGTCGGGCCGCATGACGCCGATACCGAACCGGCCCTGCAGCAGCCGCGTGAAGGCGATCATATCGCCCCGCGGCGACCAGACCGGGCTGGCATACCGGCCCTGGCCGAAGCTGATTCGCTGCGGATTGCTGCCGTCGGCGCCCATGACATAGATCTGCTGCGACCCGCCGCGGTCCGATTCGAAGGCGACCTGGGTCCCGTCCGGCGAGTAGGAGGGTGAGGTGTCGATGCCCGAATCCGTCGTCAGCCGGGTGGCGTTCCGGGTACGCAGATCCATGGTGTAGATGTCGGAATTGCCGCCCTGGGCCAGGCTCAGCACTACGCTGTTGCCGTCGGGCGAAAACCGCGGCGCGAAGGTCATGCCGGGGAAGTTGCCCAGCACTTCGCGGGTGTTGGCGTCGATGTTGTACAGGTACACCCGTGGGTCGTTGTCGTAATAGGCCAGGTAGGTGATTTCCTGGGCGGTCGGCGAAAACCGCGGGGTCAGCACCAGCGTTTCCGGTTCCGTCAGATAGCGGTGATTGGCCCCGTCCTGGTCCATGATCGCCAGACGCTTGATGCGCGCATCTGCCGGCCCGGACTCCGACACGTAGACGATGCGGGTGTCGAAATAGCCGGGCTCGCCGGTCAGCCGCTCATAGACCGCGTCGGTGATGATATGCGCGACCCGGCGCCAGTTGTCCGGCTCGGTGAAGTAGGCCAGGCCGGCGATCTGTTCTCCGGACAGCACGTCCCAAAGCCGGAACTCGATGCGCAGGCGGCCGTCCGCCTGTTCCTCCACCGATCCCGAAACCAGCGCCTGGGCCTGGATCAGCCGCCAGTCCTCGAACCGGGGACCCCGCTGCAAGGCCGCGGGATCCTGGATGAAACCGGCGGGATCCAGGGGCAGGAACAGGCCCGACCGGTCCAGATTGGCGGTGATGACCCCGGCGATTTCCGCCCCGCGCGTGGTCTCCGATTCGGCGTCGCCATACAGGTTGGTGACGGCAATCGGCAGCGGCTGGAAGTTCGGATCGAAGATGTCGATTGCGACCTGCGCTTCGGCTGGCGTCGCAACAAGGCTTGCCGCGACCAGCCCGCTGGCCGCCACCAGTCCGCAAATTCGATCTTTGAGGGCCATGGTCTCAGGTTCCCTGGGTCAGGCGTCTTTGTTTCGGCACCATTTGCGACGGGCGCACCGCCATCCGAATCACTACCATCATACGTCACGCGCCCATTATTGGAGGTCGCGTGGATCAAATCGCAGGATAACGGTCTGCCATTGTGGCCAGAGATTGTCCGGCAGTGCGTCCCAGGGCTGGCAGGCGGGGTTGATGGCCGCGCGCACCGCCGCGCCGGCCGCCGCATTGAAGGCCGCGTCGGGTGCGGCTGGGGCGTTCAGGACTTCCACCATCGCCCTGCCGCCGGCCTGCTGCACGAACTTGTCCCGCGTCATGGTCACCTGGATTTCGATCACCGGCAGGTCCTGGATGCCCGGGGCCACGTTCCAGCAGGCCCGAATGGCATTGCGTACGCCGGCTTCATCGCCGGCGGCCAACCGTACCGGCTGGCTGGTCGGCGGGACCGGGTTCTCGGGTGCGGGTGCGGGCCGCTCCGTCGGGCGTTCGGGCATCGCCGGCGGCGGTGGCCGGCGTTGCGGCAGTGGCGGTGTCGGCGGGGGCGGTTCGGCCGGGGCGGGCTCGGCTACCGGTTCGGGTTCTGGCTCCGGTTCCGGCTCAGGCTCGGGTTCAGGCTCGGGCTCTGGTTCCGGCTCGGGCTCCGGGATGATCTCTGGTTCCGGTTCGGGCGGCGGCGCCACCGGTTCGGGTTCCGGTTCCGCTTCGGGCGGTGGTTCGGGTCGTTCCGGCGGCGGCGGCTCAGGCGTTAGTTGGGCCAGCGGTGTCTCTTCCGGCGGCCGGCTGTCGGGCAGGGCCTGGGACAGGGTCGGCGCGTCGGGGCGCGGCGTGTCGATTTCGAACTGGGCGTCGTCCCGCTCCGGCAGGGCCTGGTTCTCCGACGGCGGCACCGGCGGCAGGTCGGCTTCGTCCGTCACCTCCTCCGGCTCGGGCAGCTCCGGCAGCTCCATCGGCGTGATCGCCGGCAGTTCGGCCGCGGAGATCACGCCGACCGGCTGCGCCAGCACCAGTTCCGGCCCCTGGCGGCGCAGGAACGGCAGGCCGACCACCATCACCAGGATGATCAGCCCGTGCAGGACCAGCGAGAAGGCGAAGCTGAAGGGCATGCCGCTGGGGCTACCTTTCTCCGGGCGACGGCAGTTCGGCGACCAGCGCCACCTGGCTGAACCCGGCGGAGTTCAGGGCCCCCATCACCTGCATCACCCGGCCGTAATTGATCGCCTCGTCGCCACGCAGGAAGATCCGCGTTTCCCGGTTGGCATCGGTGATGGCGATCAGCAGCGGCACCAGGTTCTCTAGGACGATGGGCGTTTCCTGGATGAACACCTCGCCTTCCCGGGTGACCGAAATCACCAGCGGCTCATCCTCGGCCGGGACGTTGCCGGCCTGGGTCCGCGGCAGGTCGACGGGCACGCCAACGGTCAGCAGCGGTGCGGTGACCATGAAGACGATCAGCAGCACCAGCATGACGTCGACGAACGGCGTCACGTTGATCTCGGACATCGGCCGGTAGCGCGGGCGCCGGGTGCGGCGGCCGTTGCCCATCGGCTGCATGGGGCCGGCAGCCATGGGGCTACTCCCGCTCTTCCAGATGGCGGGACAGGATCGCCAGGAACTCGTCCGAGAAGGCCTCCACCCGGCCGGCATATTTGCCCAGGTCGGTGCTGAACTTGTTGTAGGCCGCGGTGGCCGGGATCGCGGCGAACAGGCCCAGGGCAGTGGCGAACAGCGCCTCGGCGATGCCCGGCGCGACCACCGCCAGGCTGGTGTTGGCCGTCGCCGCGATCGACTGGAACGAGTTCATGATGCCCCAGACAGTGCCGAACAGCCCGATGAACGGCGCCGTCGACCCGACCGATGCCAGGAAGGTCATGTGCCGTTCAAGCCGGCCCATCTCGCGCGCGGTGGCGATCTGCATCACCCGTTCGACGCGTTCCTGCAGGCCGGCGCGAAGCTCGCTGGGCTTGGTCAACCCCCGCTCGCTGGCCATCCGCCATTCCCGCATGGCCGACCCGAAAACCGAGGTCATCGGATCGTCCGGGTCGTCGCCGATGCCGTCGTACAGGTCCTCCAGGGATCCGCCCGACCAGAACCGCTCCTCGAAATCCCGGGCGCGCGAGTTCAGCCGGCGGACGCGGATCGCCTTTTCGAAGATGATCGCCCAGCACCAGATCGACGCGGCGACCAGCATCAGCATGACGATCTTGACGACGATGTCGGCTTCCAGCGCCAGCGCCCAGATCGACAGATCCTGGGCGCCCTGGCCCAGCAGTGGGGCCGTTTCCAACGCAATGTCGTCCAGGGCGGTTTCTTCCATGGTGCCTTTGGGTCCCTGTCAGGCTGTTTGTGGTGTTGCCGCCCCCAGCGCCGCGCGCAGGGAAGCGGGAAGCCGTGCCGGATGGCCGGCGTCGTTGATACAGGCGATGGTGACGGACAGCGCCACCAGCGGCGTGTCGTCCCGCCGGATGCGCTGGTCCAGCATCAGGCTGGCCCGCCCGCCCTTGGCCAGCCGCGTCTCAACGGCCAGAAGGTCGTCCAGCCGGGCGGGCTTCAGAAAGTCGACCGTGCAGCGCCGGACCACCAGAACCAGCCCTTCGCGGTCGCGCAGGGCCGTCTGCTCGATATCCAGGCTGCGCAACAGTTCCGTGCGTGCGCGCTCGGCAAACCGCAGATAGTTGGCGTGGTAGACGATGCCGCCGCCGTCGGTGTCTTCCCAGTAGACGCGGGTGTGGAACACATGGGCAGGGGTCGTCGGGACGGCACCGATGTCAGGCATCGCCGTCTCCTTCCGCGCCGTTCAACAGGTCCAACTGCCGGTTGCCGGCGGTCGGCACCGCCAGCCCGAGATGGCGAAAGGCCCGCTCGGTCAGCAGCCGTCCGCGCGAGGTGCGCTGCAACAGGCCCTGCTGGATCAGATACGGCTCGATCACGTCTTCGATCGCGTCGCGCTGTTCGGACAGGGCCGCGGCCAGCGTTTCCACCCCGACCGGCCCGCCGCCGTAATGGGTGGCGATCGTGGTCAGATACCGCCGGTCCATGGCATCCAGCCCCGCGGCGTCTACGTTCAGCCGCCCCAGCGAGGCGTCGGCGGCCTTGGCATCGATCGGCGATACCCCGGCGACCGCCGCGAAGTCCCGGACCCGGCGCAGCAGGCGCCCGGCCACGCGGGGCGTTCCGCGGGCACGTCGCGCCACCTCCCGCGCGCCGTCCGGCGTCAGGTCGCACCCCAGCATGCTGGCCCCGCGACTCACGATCTTCTCCAGGTCCTCCGGCGCGTAGAAATCCAAGCGAAGGGGAATGCCGAACCGCTCGCGCAGCGGCGTCGTGATCAACCCGGCGCGGGTCGTGGCGCCCACTAGCGTGAACGGCGGCAAGTCGATACGGACCGAGCGGGCGGCGGGTCCCTCGCCGATGATCAGGTCGAGCTGGAAATCCTCCATTGCTGGATAAAGAATCTCCTCTACCGCCGGATTCAGCCTATGAATTTCGTCAATAAAAAGGACGTCGCGCGGCTGCAGATTGGTCAGGATCGCGGCCAGGTCGCCGGCCCGGGCGATGACCGGTCCGGAGGTGGCGCGGAAGCCCACCGACATCTCCCGGGCCACGATCTGCGCCAGCGTCGTCTTGCCCAGTCCCGGCGGCCCGTACAACAGCACGTGATCCAGGGCTTCGCCGCGGCTGCTGGCCGCCTGGACGAAGACCCGCAGATTGGCCTTGGCCTCCGGCTGGCCGATGAAGTCGTCCAGGCGCAGGGGCCGGAGCGACGATTCCGGGTGATCGTCTTCCCGAAACGCCGGGTCCACCGTCCGGTCCACGGGGTCCGTCGGGCCGCTCATTGCGACAGGGCCTTCAGGGCGGCCGGCACCAGGGCCGCCACATCGGCGGTCTCACCCAGCGTGCCGGCGGCCTTGGCCACGGCTGCGTAGGCTTCGCTCCGGCCATAGCCCAGATTGACCAGCGCCGACACGGCATCGGCGACCGGGCCGCCCTCGGCCGCCGGCTGGTCCGCCGGGGCCGGACCGCCGACCGGCCCCAGGGCGATGGCATCGACCTTGTCGCGCAGCTCCGACGCAATGCGCCCCGCCAGCTTTGGCCCTACGCCGTCGGCCCGGCTGATCGCAGCGCGGTCCTGGGCGGCGACGGCGGCGACCAGCTGCTCCGGCGACAGCACCGACAGGATGGCCAGCGCAACGCGGCCGCCGACCCCCTGAACCGTGGTCAAGAGCCGGTACCAGTCGCGCTCCGACCGGTCGGCGAATCCATACAGGTGGATGTGATCCTCGCGGACATGGGTCTCGACCAGGACCGATGCCGGCTGACCGGCCTGTAGGTGTCCCAGCGTGCGGCGCGACGCGAAGACCTGATAGCCGACGCCGGCGACGTCGATGATGGCGGTGTCGGTGGCGACGCTGTCGACGACACCGGTGAGCTTGGCGATCATGGCTGGGTCGCGGCGATGCGGGTCCGGGTCTGCAGATGATGGGCATGGCAGATGGCCACTGCCAGGGCATCGGCGGCATCGGGTGAGGCGATTGCCGCGCCCGGCAACAGGCGGCGGACCATCATTTCGACCTGCTGCTTGCCGGCATGGCCGACGCCGACGACCGATTTCTTGATGTGATTGGCGCCGTATTCCGCCACCGGCAGGCCGGCATGGGCCGGGGCCAGCAGCACCACGCCCCGGGCCATGCCCAGCTTCAGCGTCGCCGTCGGGTTCTTGTTGACGAAGGTTTCCTCCACGGCGGTTTCGTCCGGCTGGTAGGTTTCGATGATCTGCTGCAAGCCGTCGTAGATTTCCTTCAGGCGGGTTGCCAGGGGCAGTCGGTCGGTTGAGTTGACGGTGCCGTCGGCGACGAACTGCAGCCGATTACCGGTGACCGCCACTACGCCCCAACCGGCATGCCGCAGGCCCGGGTCCAGTCCCAGGATTCTCGGCATCGCGGCCGCCGGTCCGTGCGGGTCCGGATCAGGCCGTCAGGCGGGCCATGACATCGTCGGGGATCTCAAAATTGGCGGACACCCGCTGGACGTCGTCGTTGTCCTCCAGCGCGTCGAGCAGTTTCAGGAGCGTGCCGGCCTGGTCCTCGTTCAGCGGCTGTGTGTTCAGCGGCCGCCAGACCCGACCGGCCCGATCCGGCGACCCCAGGCTGGCCTCCAGGGCGTCGCGGACGGCGGCGAAATCGTCCAGCGACGTGGTGATCACGTGGCTGCCGTCGTCATCGGCGGTGACGTCCTCGGCACCGGCTTCCAGGGCTGCTTCGAACACCGTTTCCTGATCGCCGGTTTCCGCCGGATAGACGATTTCGCAGACCTGGGAGAACATGAAGGACACCGAATTGGTCTCGCCCATGGACCCGCCATGCTTGTTGAACAGGGCGCGGACTTCCGCGGCGGTGCGGTTGCGGTTGTCGGTCAGGGCCTCGACGATGACGGCAACCCCGGCCGGGCCATAGCCTTCATAGCGCATCTCGATGAAGTCGGCGTCGGCATCGCCGCCGATCGCCTTCTTGATGGCGCGCTCGATATTGTCCTTGGGCATGTTCTCTTTGCGCGCGGCAAGGATCGCAGCGCGCAGGCGCGGGTTCTTCTCCGGTTCCGGCATGCCCGATTTGGCGGCGACGGTGATTTCCCGCTGCAGCTTGGTGAAGACCTTGGCGCGCTTGGCGTCCTGCGCGCCCTTGCGATACATGATGTTCTTGAACTGGGAATGGCCGGCCATCGCTTGGTGTCCAAAACGGCTTTGCGCAGGCCAACGGGCATGTCGGGCACGCGCGGTGAAGTGCGGAACCTGTCTTCTAGAGCGCGATCGGGTCGGATGAAAGCGTGCCGCTTCCCTCCAACCCGTGAATCGCGCTCTCGCGATCCTTTTTGGGCGGCGGAGAGGGTCGGTTCAAGCAGGCGGGGCGCTCGACGGACCGATCCAGCTATCCCGCGGCCGCCAGGGGGCGGGTCGGGACGCTGGGCCAGGCCGCCGACAGGTGCCCGCCGACCCGCAGCGGTTCGGCCTTTACCGCCAGGCCTGTCGCATCGTCGGTCTCGACCATCAGCCCGCACAGCGTGGCCGGCCCCTCGGCCGGCTCCAGCCGCTCGGACGGGGTCTTGCGGGTGAAGCGATGGATCGGCGCTGCCTTCTTCATGCCGATGACGCTGTCGTAGTCGCCGCACATGCCCGCGTCCGACTGGTAGGCGGTGCCCCCCGGCAGGATACGGGTATCGGCCGACGGGATGTGGGTATGGGTGCCGACGACGATGCTGACCCGCCCGTCGAGGTAATGCCCCAGCGCGGTCTTCTCGCTGGTGGCTTCCCCGTGGAAGTCGATCAGGATGGCGTCGGCGTCCCGCGGCATCTCCACCGGCGACACCGCGGTCTCGAGCGCGGCAAAGGGGTCGTCCAGGGGATCCATGAACAATCGGCCCATGGCCTGGGCCACCAGCACCCGGCGGCCGTCCCGGGCCTCGAACAGGCCCGCGCCGCGGCCGGGCGCGCCGGCCGGATAGTTCAGCGGACGCAGCAGCCGCGGCTGCTCGTCGATGCAGGCCAGGATTTCCCGCTGGTCCCAGACATGGTTGCCGGTGGTGATCACGTCGGCGCCGGCGGCCAGAAGGTCATCGACGATGCGGGCGGTAATGCCGAAGCCGTGCGCCGCGTTTTCCCCGTTGACCACGACGAAATCGGCCGCCAGCCGCTGGCGCAGGCCGGGCAACTGGTCGATCACCGCATCGCGGCCGGTGCGGCCCACCACATCGCCTAGGAACAAAACCCTCACGTCAAATCCTCCACCACTGCAATCGCTTCGGCCTCGGTGACCACCCAATCCAAACGTTCGTCATGGCGGCCGGCCGGCAGCGTATCCGCCTCCTGCGCGGCAAACGCCACGCCCACCGCCAGAACCGGACCCTCGGCCCGCAATGCCGCCAGCGTCCGGTCATAATAGCCGGCGCCGGACCCGATCCGCCGGCCGGCGCGATCGAAGGCCAGCAGGGGCACCAGCACCACGTCCGGCGTGCAGGCCGGGCTCGCTTCGGTCGGCGCGGCGATCCCGTAGGCGCCCACGGCCATCGCCGTTGCCCGATCCCAGCGGCGGAACACCAGGGGCTGCGCCGGGCCGGCCACCACCGGCATCGCGCCCGAGCAGCCGCGGGCCAGAAGGGCGTCCATGGCCGGCAGGACGTCGAACTCCTCGCGCACGGGGATATAGCCGGCCACCACGGCATTGCCAGGGATGGGGATCCGGTCCAAGAGCCACCGGCCCATCCGGCGGACCGCGTCGGGCGGCGCGGTATCGCGGGCGCGCACCCGGTTTGCCCGGGCATCCCGGCGGATCAGGGCCTTGTAGTCGGCCAGTGCCGGGTCGTCGGCCGGGAAGGCGTGCTCCGACGGCGCTTCCGTGAGTTGAGTGGTTTTCGGTAAGGCGGTGGCGGAGCCGCCCTGGCCGTTGGTTGTCATGTTATCCTCTTGGGACCCGCTTACGCAGGTGGGCGCCATGTGCCGAGGCCACGACCCCGACAGGGACGGCTCCCGAGAGGAATGAGACATAGGCCCCAGGGATAAGTGAACCTGACGCACCGGGCAGCCCCGCCCACCAGATCTAGGCGCGTTCCAGTCTCGCTGCAAGGGCCTCCACCCGCATGGCCAGTCGGCCCAGGGCGTCGGCCGTGGCGGCTTCATCCTCGCCGGTCGCCGGAATCCCGCCCAGGGGCAACTGCCCCGGCATGCTGGCGGCGGCGGCCCGGGCGTCCTCGGCGATGCGGACGGCTTCTTCGGCCCGCGCAGCCGCATCCGCCGCCTGAGACTGGGCGTCGGCGACCTGTTGGCGCATGTCCAGCAGCTCGTCGGCGAACAGCAGGCAGACCATGACCAGCAGATGGTTGTCGGTCGCCGACCGCACCGCACCGCGTACCTCTGCCATGCGCTCGTCGATCATGCGGGCGCATTCCTGGACACGGCCTTCCTGCCCATCGTCGCAGGCGATGGGATACACCTTGCCGTTCAGCGTGACGTCGACTCTGGCCATGTCAGGGGTGATAGGCCGATCGCTCGGCCGGACGCAAGCATCGGGCGCGGGCCGGAGGGTGGGCCGCGGGATGGTCCGGGGCGCGGTCAGTGCCCAAGCAGGCTCTCCAGTCGCATGATCGCCCGGTCCACATTGGCCGCCACCCCTTCGGCTTCGGCGTCCAGGGCGGCCCGGGCATCGGCCAACTCGGCGACAAGGCGGTCCTCGCGCTGCATCAGCGCCTGCTCGAGCCGATCGAGGGCCGCATCAAGGCGGGCAATCTGTTGTTCCAGGCCGGCCATGCGCTCCGTCCGGCGAAAGTGGGTGGTTAACCGGCAGGGTATGGGGGCGCCGTGCAACCGGTCAAGCGGCCGCATGGCGGTGGCGATCCGCCGCGGACACACGCCGCGCAAGGTCGGCCCCGGGGCCGGATGACGGGGATTTGCATCCCGCGCGCATCGGCCATGGCTTGCCCACAGGGTATCTAAGGGTGCAATGGGGTCGGCTTTCGGCTAAAGCGTAGTTATATCCTTCGTACAGCGGCCGTCGCCGCGCGTCCTTGATCCCACAACACGCGATCCGAACCTCGAGGGAAGGGGGACCCCCAATGGCAGTGAAAGTTGCAATCAGCGGTTTCGGCCGGATCGGCCGTCTGGTCATGCGGGCGCTTTACGAAAGCGGTCGGTCCGATATCGAGGTGGTCGCGGTCAACGACCTGGCCCCGACGAAGACCAACGCGCATCTGCTGAAATACGACAGCGTGCACGGGCGCTTCCCCGGCACCATCGAAGCCCGCGACGATGCGTTCATCGTCAACGGGCACGAAGTGAAGTCGCTGCAGATCCCCAAGCCCGAGGAACTGCCCTGGGGCGACATGGGCATCGACATCGTCATGGAATGCTCGGGTATCTTCACCAAGCGCGATGGCGCGATGAAGCATATCCAGGCCGGCGCCAAGAAGGTGCTGATCTCTGCCCCGGCGACCGATGAAGACCTGACCGTCGTCTACGGCGTCAACGAAGACAAGCTGACGGCGGCGCACCAGATCGTGTCCAACGCGTCGTGCACCACCAACTGCCTGGCGCCGGTGGCCTATGCCATCCATAACGCCATCGGCATCGATCACGGCTTCATGACCACGATCCACAGCTACACCGGCGACCAGCGGATCGTGGACACCATGCACAAGGACCTGCACCGGGCCCGGGCCGCGGCGCTGAACATGATCCCGACCACCACCGGCGCGGCGCGTGCGGTCGGCAAGGTGCTGCCGGACCTGGCGGGCAAGCTGGACGGCGTCGCCATCCGCGTGCCGACCCCGAACGTTTCGCTGGTCGACTTCAAGTTCGTGCCGAAGAAGACGGTCACCGCCGACGACGTCAACAGTGCGGTGCAGGAGGCTGCGGGTTCCAACCGGCTGCAGGGCGTCCTGGGCGTCTATGACGAGGACCTGGTGTCGGGCGACTTCAACCACGACAGCCATTCGTCGATCTTCAGCCTGGCCGGCACCAAGGTCATCGACGGCAACTTCGTCCGGGTGATGAGCTGGTACGACAACGAATGGGGCTTCAGCTGCCGCATGGCCGATACCGCCATCGCCATGATCAACGCGGCCTGACGCTTCAGCCGACGGGTATGCCGGCGGGCCAAGCCCCGCCGGTTTCGCCGCCGCGACCACCCCGGTCGCGGCGGTTTTTCTTTGTCCGCGTATCCGATATGCCATAGGGAACGGGCGGTGGGCTTGGCATGATCGTCGATAGTCATCAGCACTTCTGGCAGTTGTCCCGCGGCGACTACGTCTGGCCGAACGAAAGCGTGGCGCCGATCTTCCGGGACTTCGCGCCGGCGGACCTGGCCCCGCACCTGGCGGAAGCGGGCGTGCGCCAGACGGTGCTTGTGCAGGCCACGGACAGCGTCGCCGAAACCTGCTTCCTCCTGGATCTGGCCGCACAGCACGACGTCATCGCCGGCGTGGTCGGGTGGGTCGATCTTCGCGCACCGGATGCCGTTGCGACGATCGACAGCCTGCGGTCCAGCCCCTGGCTCAAGGGGCTCCGCCCCATGCTGCAATCGATCGCGGATACGGACTGGATTCTTCGTGACGCCGTGCAGCCGGCGCTCGCCCATATGCAGAATGTCGGCCTGCGCTTCGATGCGCTGGTGCAGCCCCGCCACCTGGACCCCTTGGCGACGATGGCCACCCGGTATCCCGGCCTTGCCATGGTGATCGACCACCTTGCCAAGCCGGTCATGGGCAACGGGCAGGACCCGGATCCGGACTGGCGCGACGGGATCGGCGCGTTGGCCGCCCTGCCCAATGTCTGGTGCAAGCTTTCCGGCATGGTGACCGAAATCGGCCCCGACTGGCGCCAGGAGGATCTGGCGCCGTTTGCCCAGGCCGTCATGACCGCGTTCGGTCCGGACCGGGTCATGTGGGGCAGCGATTGGCCCGTGGTGAACCTCGCCGCCGACTACGCCACCTGGTTCGCGACCGCCAAGCGGCTCGTCGGTCACCTGTCGGAGGACGACCGGGGGCGGGTCTTCGGCCATGTGGCGCGGGCGTTCTACCGTCTCTAGACAGTGCGGCGGTTCGCCAGCCCACCCCCATGGAGATTGGGGGAGGGCTAGCGAAGTGCCGGGTCCAAAGGTCGGCGACCGCCAGAAGCGGGATGGCGCTCCGGGCCGCTATCCCTTGACCGATCCGCCGAGCAGGCCGCGGACGAAGTACCGTTGCAGCGCCAGGAACACGCAGATCGGCACCACGATGGTGACGAAGGCGCTACTGGTCAGGATCTCCCAGTTGTCGCCGCGCGAGCCCAGAAGCTCGCGAAGCTGCGAGGTCAGCACGATCTGGTCCGGCCGCTTGCCCAGGAACACCAGGGCGACCAGCAGGTCGTTCCAGACCCACAGGAACTGGAAGATGGCGAAGGACGCCAGCGCCGGAACCGACAGCGGCAACACCATGCGGGTGAAGATGTCGAAATGGGTGGCGCCGTCGACCTTGGCGCTTTCCATCAGTTCCCGCGGCAGCGATCCGATGTAGTTGCGCAGCAGATAGATGGCCAAGGGCAGGCCGAACCCGGTATGGGCCAACCATATCCCCAGATAGGATTTGGGGTCGGCACCGAACACCTCGCCGATCCCGTTGTACATTCGCAGCAGCGGGATCAGGGACATCTGCAACGGCACGACCAACAGTCCGACGACGATGACGAACAGGATCTGCCGTCCGCGGAACTGCATCCAGGAGAAGGCGTAAGCCGCGAAAGCCGCGGTCAGGATCGGGATGATGGTGGCCGGCACCGCCACCGTCAGCGTGTTGATGAACGATTGGCCGATGCCTTCCGCGGTCAGCACCTCGACATAGTTGGCCAGGGTGAAGATCGGCGGCACCTCGGAGATGAAGAAGATCCGCTCGCCCCGCTCGTGTTCGAACGGTTGCTCGGACGTCCAGCGATAGGTCCCGTCCTCGTTCAGTAAGAACTCGGTCCCGTCTTCCAGCGCGGCGGTCTCGCCCGCGGTGAAGGCCTCCAGGTTGCGCTGGCTTTCGCCGAAGGTGGCGATCGCTCCCGGTTGGCCGTCCCCGAGGAAGTCGCCTTCGATGACGAACTGGCCTCCTTGCTCGACCTGGTCCGCGGCGGTGCCCGTGCGGCCGAAGGCCGTCTGCTCGCTGCTCGACAGAGCCGACCACCAGCCGGACACGATCAGCTGGTCCTTGTCGCGGAACGAAGACACCAGCAGCCCCAGGGTGGGGATGGTCCAGATCAGGACAAGCGTGGCCAGCGCCGCATGCGCGGCAAACCGGCCGAGTTTGGCTTTCGCGCCACCAGCGACCATGGCCATTACCGCATCCCCTCTTCTTTCTGAAACCGTCTGATGTTCCAGATCATGATGGGGATCACGGCAATCATGATGGTCAGCGCCACGGTACTGCCGCGACCGAAATCGCCGCCGCCGCGGAACATCCAGTCGAACATCAAATTGGCCAGCACCTCGGTGTCCCATTGGCCGTTGGTCATGGCCAGGACGATGTCGAAGATCTTCAGAACGATGATGGTGATGGTCGTCCAGACGACGACGACGGTGCTCATGATCTGCGGCAGCATGATTCGGAAGAAGACCTGGAATTCGTTGGCCCCCTCGATGCGGGCGGCCTCCAGGGTTTCCTCCGGAATGCCGCGCAGGGCGGCGCTGAAGATCACCATGGCGAACGGCGTCTGGATCCAGATCAGGATCACCATCAGGAAGAAGTTGTTCCAGAAGGGCAGGGTGACCCAGGCCTGCGGCTCGGCGCCCAAGGTGGTGACCAGGGCGTTCAGGATGCCGATCTGGTCGGCGTCCGGCCCCCGGTAGTCGTAGACGAACTTCCAGATGACGCTGGCGCCGACGAAGGAAATCGCCATCGGCAGGAAGATGAAGGTCTTGGCGATCACGCCCCAGGAAACCCGGTCGGCCAGAACCGCGACGGCCAGCCCGAACCCGCAGGACGCGGCCGGCACGATGGCCAGCCAGAGCAGGTTGTTGCCTACCGCCTGCAGGTACTCGGCGTCCTGAAATGCCCAGGCGTAGTTGGCCAGGCCGACGAACGCGCTGCCGGCGCCGTCATACAGGCTGAGGCGCAGCGTCTCCACCACGGGGTAGATCAGGTAGACGGTCAGCAGCAGGAGGGCCGGAAAGATGAACAGCCAGGGCCGGATCGATTCCCGCTGCTTGGCGCGCACGACCTCCGTGCCATCCGGATTGACCCGATCCGCCAGGGATTTATCGAGAATCCAATTCGTCCCGGCAAAGTAAAGTAGGCTAAACCCGACGGCGATAACGATCGCCAGCAGGGCGGTAAGTATCTGAGCCAGCACCTTTCAGTCCTCCGTGTCGGGGCTTGTTGCCCACCCCTTTTTGCTCGGGATCTATTCTTGCTTCTGCGCCTAGCCTATCGCCTAGACGCGCGCCCCGCAAACACCGATGGCGCAACCCTTTTGCCGTTTCGGCGGGCGGTGTGGGCCGGCGCCGAACGCCGACCCACACCGCCGCTGCCGAAACCGGCTACGGGATCGGCCTACTGAAGCGACTGCCAGGCCCGCTGTACGCCCGCCGCTGCGTCCGCGGCCTCTTCGCCGCTGACATAGTCGACCATGGCGGTCCAGAAGGCGCCAGCACCGATGGCCCCCGGCATCAGGTCCGAACCGTCGAACCGGAAGGTGGTGGCCGCCAGCAGGATCTCGCCCTGCCGCCGCAGCGTGTCATTGGCATAGGCATCCAGATTGACCCCCAGATGCGGGGACAGATGTCCGCTCTGCGCCATCCAAA
This sequence comes from Alphaproteobacteria bacterium, assembly GCA_028281985.1. GTDB lineage: Bacteria > Pseudomonadota > Alphaproteobacteria > DSM-16000 > Inquilinaceae > JANQIU01. The sequence goes on from JANQIU010000182.1 coordinate 22,822, forward strand.
GCTCCGCCGCCAGCGGCGTGGTCAGGAAGTCGATCAGCGCCCGCGCGCCCGGGCTGTCGTTGCTGATGGCCCACAGCGTGCCGGCCCCAAGAACCGGGTTGCCCAGATCTTCGGCTTCAAACGGCGGGAAGTAGAAGAAGTCGGCATCCACGCCCAGTTCGGTCCCTTCCGGGAAGAACGAGGTGATGAAGCTGGCCTGCCGGTGGAAGTAGCAGCCGGGCGGGACTTCGAACAGACCGCGCGGGCTGTCGCGGAAGTCGATCGCGCCCACCGCGGCGACGCCGCCGTCGACCCAGTCGGGGTTCTTGGCGAAGGACCCGAAGATCTCGATGGCGTTGACCACCCGCGGATCGTCGAACGGGATCTCGTTGGTCGTCCAGGCGTCATAGACTTCCGGCGGCTGCGTGCGCAGCATGATGTCTTCCACCCAGTCGGGGGCCGGCCAGCCGGTGGCGTCGCCCGAGGCGATGCCGATGCACCAAGGCGTCTCGCCGTTGGCGGCGATGTCCTCGGACACCGCGATCAGGTCTTCCATCGTCGTCGGGACGTCGTAGCCGGCGTCTTCCAGGTTCTCCGGCGAGTACCAGACGATGCTCTTCAGATCGACCTTGTAGAAGAAACCGAAGAACTGGGGATCGCCGTTCTCGTCCGGATAGGTGCCCAGGTCGACCCAGGACGACCCGGCGGCGTAGTTCTCCAGCACCCACTCCTGCATTTCGTCGCCGAGCGGCGACAAAGCGCCCTGGGCCGCCAGATCGGCGGCCAGGCCCGGCTGCGGGAACACGGTGACGTTCGGCGGGCTGCCGGCCTGGAAGTCGATGACGATCTGCTGTTCCATGCTGTCGGAGCCGGCGAACACCACATCGGCGCCGGTGGCCTCTTCGAACACCGCCAGAACGCTGTTCACCAGGTCGCGGTCGGGGCCCAGCCAGGGGCCCAGGACGGTAACCTCTTCGCCCGACAGGTCCATCTCCTGGAACCGGTCCAGGCTTTCCCAGTTGAACCGCGGGTCCTCGCCGATGGGAAAGACGATATCGTCGGCCGACTGCGCGAATGCGGCGCCACTGGCCACACTCAGGGCAAGCACCGACGCCATCGTCGGCAAGGTCAGGGTACGCATGGTGTGACACTCCTCCTGTTGATCTTGGTTCCGTCCGTCCGCGGACGGTCGTTGCGAATACGCTGTTGATCTCCCAGACGCGGAATCGGCGGGCCGACCCGTCTTAGCCTATTGCGTCGGCTCCCATGTTGGTTCGATTGCCGCAGCGGGGCGTCGGCTGATGCGCCAGGAAGGCCACGTCGAATCCGCCTAACCGCGGCATGGATGCCGTCCTTGCGGTCGGATGCTATTGGCCTTGTCGTGACCGGGCTTTCCGCGCATGACATCGACTGCGTCGGCCGCAACAGGGCCGCGGGGACTTCCCGGTTGTGTGCGCTGGTATCGGGGCGCGGGGGAGCGTCCCTGGGGTTCTCGCATCGACGCCGTTCTGCAGTCTCTGGGACCAGGCGGCCCCGCCCGGTTGCGATACACCCGACGTTAGCGGCGGCCTATCGATCCGGCAAGAAAAAGCATCTGTCTTTGAAATCTTAAGTAACTATCCGTTTCAACCGGTGGCGAGGAAAGGCGGCGGGTCGGGGAAGGATCCGGCCGCCGGCGGAGGTATGAAGATGGACGGTACGGCATTTGGTCCGGACTTTCTGTGGGGCGCGTCGACGGCTGCGTTCCAGATCGAGGGGGCGGCGGCCGAAGACGGGCGTACCCCCAGCATCTGGGATCGGTTCAGCCATACCCCGGGGAAGGTGCTGAACGGCGACACCGGCGATGTGGCCTGCGACCACTACCACCGGTATCCCGAGGACGTGGCGTTGCTGGCCGATCTGGGCGTCGGCGCGTACCGGTTTTCGGTCTCCTGGTCGCGGGTCCTGCCGCAGGGCACCGGCGCGCCCAATGCGGCCGGGCTGGACTTCTACGACCGTCTGGTCGACGCGGTCCTGGCCGCCGGGGTCGAGCCCTGGCTGTGCCTGCACCATTGGGATCTGCCGGCGTCGCTCTACGACCGTGGCGGCTGGGGGAACCGGGAAGCCGCCGACTGGTTTGCCGGCCTGGCGGCGGTGGTCGCCCGGCGTCTGGGCGACCGGGTGCGCCATTGGTTCACCTTCAACGAGCCGAACGTCATGGTCTGGCTGGGCCATGTGAACGGCAACCACGCGCCGGGCCTGCGGGATCGGCAAGCGGCGCTGTCGGCGATCCACACCATCAATCTGGCCCACGGCCGGGCGGTCGGTGCGATTCGCGCCAACGCCACCGACCCGATGGTCGGCCTGATCGCAAGCCTGCAACCGGTCCAGCCGGCGGCCGACGACGCGGCCCATCGACAGGCGGCGCAAGCCCTCGACCTGTTCTGGAACCGGGCGATGGTCGATCCGGTGATGCTCGGCCGCTACCCGTCCGATTTGGCCGATATGCTGGGCGACCGGGTGCGGGATGGCGATCTGGCGACGATCGGCCAGCCGATCGACGCGTTCGGCCTGAACCACTACTGCCGCCTGTATGCCGTGCCCGATCCCGGGGCACCGTTCGGGGTCGGGATCGGTGGCGCCCCGGACGGGACCCCGGTCACCGGCGTTGGCTGGCAGATCGACGGGACCGGGCTGACTGAGCAACTCCTGCGGCTGAAGGCAGAGTACCCGCCGGTTCCGATCTACATCACCGAAAACGGTGCCGCGTTTCCCGACCTCCCGGACGCTAACGGGTATGTCGACGACCAGGACCGCGTCGCTTTCCTGACGGAGTATCTGGGGGCGGCGCAGCGGGCCCGCGATGCCGGCGTCGATCTGCGCGGCTATTTCGTCTGGTCGCTGATGGACAATTTCGAATGGGAGCTGGGCTACGGCACCCGGTTCGGCATCGTCCGCGTCGACTACGACACGTTGGTCCGCACGCCGAAGGCGTCCTACCAGCATCTGAAGGAAGTGATCGCCGCGTTGCGGGGCGGTTAGCGGGAAGCGATGCCCGCGGCGCCTGCCATGTGGCGGGCGGCCAAAAGGGTGGCGCCCATCAGGCCGGAACAGGCATAGCCGAAGACCAGGCAGTAGCCGGCGGCGAGGATCGGCAGCAGCGGGTCGGCCGCGACGACGGCCAGCACCATCGCGCCGCAGACGGCGGCAAACACCAGTGGCCACAGCAGGTAGACGATCAAGACCCGGCGCGGTGTCGCTGAGCTTGTCTCCTGCCACAGCCACCAGGCGATACCGGCGAACACCAGATAGGGCGCAGGGTAGAAAAGCGATCCGACGACCGGGTAGACGATCAGGTAGTAGATTCGCAGCCACCAGGGGCCGGGGACCACGTCCCTGAAGCCGACATCGGGCCCCAGCGCGTACACCACCAGGATGAGCGCCGTCACCGCCACCGGCCACAGCAACGCCCAGCGCAGCACCTTCCGGTCGAAGTCCGGCAGGCGGGGCGCCAACTGCTCGTGGCCAACGGGGCCGAAACGGTGCCGGCGGTTCATCGTCGTGGGGTGCGCCTGGGTTCCGTCAGTCACTAGGCGGCGCTGGAGGCCGCCCACAGGTTGATCCCGCCGTCGATGGCGTAGCGGTCGATCTCCGCCAAATCGGCATCGCTCAGGGCCGGCCCGGACACCGCGCCGACACAGTCGCGGATCTGTTCGGCCCGGCTGGCGCCGATCAGCGCCGAGGTGACCCGCGGGTCCCGCAGCACCCAGGCGATCGCCATCTGCGCCAGGGTCTGACCGCGGCGCTCGGCGATGCCGTTCAGGGCGCGGATATTGGTCAGCGCGGCATCGGAGATCATCGCCTCCGACAGCGCGCCGCCCGTCGCCACCCGCGAGTTGGCCGGGATGCCGTTCAGATACTTGTTGCTCAGCATGCCCTGGGCCAGTGGCGAGAAGGCGATGCAGCCGATGCCTTCGGCCTCCAGCGTGTCCAGCAGGCCGTCCTCGACCCAGCGGTTCAGCATGGAATAGGACGGCTGGTGGATCACGCACGGCGTGCCCAGCCGGCGCAGGATCGCCGCGGCTTCCGCGGTTTTCGCCGCGGAGTAGGAAGAGATGCCGACATAAAGGGCCTTGCCCTGCCGCACCACGGCGTCCAGCGCGCCCATGGTTTCCTCAAGGGGTGTCTCCGGGTCGAACCGGTGGGAATAGAAGATGTCGACATAGTCCAGGCCCATGCGCTGCAGGCTCTGGTCCAGGCTGGCCATCAGGTACTTCCGTGACCCCCATTCGCCATAGGGGCCGGGCCACATCAGATATCCGGCCTTGGTCGAGATGATCAGCTCGTCCCGGAACGGCCGCCAGTCTTCCTTCATATGCCGGGCGAACTGGGTCTCCGCGCTGCCCGGCGGCGGGCCGTAGTTGTTGGCCAGGTCGAAATGGGTCACGCCCAGATCGAAGGCGGTGCGCAGCATGGACTGCTGGGTGGCGAAGGGCGCTCCGTCCCCGAACGAATGCCACAGGCCCAGCGATACGGCCGGCAGCTTCAGCCCGCTGCGACCGGACCGGTTATAGGTCATCTGGCCGTACCGGTTTTCGTCCGGCGTGAACGCCATGGTGCTGCTCCTTTGATTCGCTTCCCGCGGCAACTCTAGGCGCCCGGCAGCGGCGGCTCAACGATCTATCCGGGGACAGTTTACTTAATTGTAAACAATTAAGTAAACTGTCCCCGGATAGGTCAGGATGCCGGGCTGGCTTGCGGGGAAGGGTTGGGCGGTTGCGTGGCGTTGTCGGGTGGTGTTCAGTGCGGCGCCCCACAAAACCATACCCCCACGGACCGATGAAGTTCACGCTCGCCTGGTTGAAGGACCACCTGGAGACCGACGCATCCGTCGGCGAGATCGCCGACCGGCTGACCGCCCTGGGCCTGGAGATCGAGGGCGTGGAGGACCCGTCCGCCGCGCTGGCGCCCTTTACCGTCGCGTTTGTGAAGGAGGCAGCGGCGCATCCGAATGCCGACAAGCTGAAGGTCTGCACGCTGGAAACCGTCGACGGCGAAGTCCAGGTCGTCTGCGGGGCGCCGAATGCGCGGACCGGCATGAAGGGGGTGTTCGCGCCGGCCGGCAGCGTGATCCCGGGCACCGGGACGGTGCTCAAGCCGGGGCGGATCCGCGACGTCGAATCGAACGGCATGCTGGTGTCCGAGCGCGAGATGGGCCTGTCCGACGAACATGACGGGATCATCGACGTGGCGGACATCGACGGGGCCGGCGACCCGCCGATCGGCATGCCCCTGGCCGAGCTGCTGGGCCTGGGCGATCCGGTGATCGACATCGCCCTGACCCCGGACCGGGCGGATTGCGCCGGCATCGGTGGCATCGCCCGCGACCTGGCAGCGGCCGGTCTGGGACGGCTGAAGCCGGTGCAGACGACGCCGGTCCCGGGGGGCTATCCCAGCCCGATCGCCGTGCGCCTGGAAACGGGCGACACCGACCCGAACCCGTGCCCGCTGTTCGTCGGCCGGCATTTCCGCGGCGTGAAGAACGGCCACAGCCCCCGCTGGCTGCAGGACCGGCTGCGGGCGGTCGGCCTGCGGCCGATCTCGACCCTGGTCGATATCACCAACTACTTCACGCTCGACCGCGCGCGCCCCTTGCACGGCTTCGACGCCGGCAAGCTGGCCGGCGACCTGGTCGTGCGCTTG
>JANQIU010000209.1 GCA_028281985.1 Alphaproteobacteria bacterium
GGGTTCGCCGCCTGGCAGGCCTTCTGGTCCGCGGTGCTCAGCGTCGGGCTGGCGATACCCGTCGCCCGGGCACTGGCCCGCCGCCCGACCTTCCCCGGCCGAACCGCCTTGATGCGGGCGCTGGGCGTGCCGATGGTGATCCCGACCATCGTCGGTGTGCTGGGCATCGTTGCCGTGTTCGGCCGGTCCGGCTGGGTCAACGATGCGGTCCAGTTGGCGGCGCCCGGCCTGCGGCTGGACATCTATGGGCTGCCGGGCGTGCTGCTGGCGCATGTCTTCTTCAACATGCCCCTGGCGATCCGCATGCTGCTGCACGGCTGGGCCGGCATACCGCCCGAGTCCTGGCGGCTGGCCGGGCAACTGGGCATGGATGGCGGCCAGGTCTTCCGCATGATCGAGTGGCCGATGATCCGCCGCATCGCGCCGGGGATCTGCGGCCTGGTGTTCCTCCTGTGCTTCACGAGCTTCGCCGTCGTCCTGGCCCTGGGCGGCGGGCCGTCCCGGGCCACCATCGAGGTGGCGATCTACCAGGCCTTGCGGCTCGACTTCGATCTGGCGCGCGTAGCGCTTCTGGCCGGGCTGCAGGTCGCCATTCTGGCCGCCGCGGTGGTCGGCTGGTCGGCCCTGTCCCGCCCCGTCGATATGGCCACGCCGCTGCGGCTGGCCGGCGATCGCTACGACGGGACCAGCCGGGCATCGCGGTTTGCCGACCGCACGGTCATCGCCCTGGCCGTCGCCGCCATGGCGCTGCCCCTGCTGGCCATCGTCATCAACGGGCTGCAGGGGCCGATCGTCGACGTGGTGTTCAGCCCCGCCTTCCGCGATGCCGCTTGGCGGAGCCTGACGATCGGGCCGACAGCCGGCGCATTGTCGCTCCTGATGTCCCTGATCATCGTTCTCGGTGCGCGGGAGCTGCGCCAGCGCGGCGGCCGGCAGCGGATCGCGGGGTTCGGCGAGTGGCTGGGCGCCGCCGCGCTGATGATGCCACCGCTGGCCATCGGTGCCGGGCTGTTCGTCCTGCTGCGGACGGTTACTGACGTGTTCGCGGTCGGCCTGCTGGTCGTCGTCCTGGTCAACGCCGCCTTCGGCGTCCCCTTCGGCGTCCGGCTTCTGGCACCGGCGGCCGACCGGGCGGGCGAAACCTACCGGAACCTGGCGGACAGTCTGGGCATGCGGGGCTGGGACCGCTTCCGGCTGGTCGACTGGCCGGAACTGCGCCGGCCGGCCGCCCTGGCCCTGGCGCTGGTGTCGGCCCTGTCGCTCGGTGATCTGGGGGTGATCGCCCTGTTCGGCAGCGACACCACGCGCACGCTGCCGCTCATGCTCTACGAGACGATGGGCGCCTATCGGATGGATCGGGCCGCGGTGATCGCTCTGGCCTTGGCGGCCATGGCGCTGGGCCTTTTCGTCGCGATGGAAAGGCTGGTCGGGGGACGTGGTCGTGGGTGACCGGGCCGTCACCGACGCGCCGATGGTGCAGATGCAGGCGGTCGCCTTCGACTACGGCGACATGCACATGCAGTTCGACCTGTCCGTCGCCGCTGGGTCGCTGCTGGCCCTGATCGGACCCAGCGGCGCGGGCAAGTCGACCCTGCTCAACCTGGCGGCCGGGTTCGAGCAGCCCCTGTCCGGCCAGATCATCCTGGACGGCAAGGACGTCCTCGGCCTGCCGCCGGCAAAGCGACCGGTCACCAGCCTGTTCCAGGAGCACAATCTGTTCGCCCATCTGACGGCCGTCCAGAATGTCGGGCTGGGCCGTCATCCCGGTCTGCGCCTGACCCGTGCCGACCGGGCGGAGGTCACGGACACCCTGGCGACCCTTGGGCTCGACGGGCTGGACAACCGGCTGCCCGGCCAGCTTTCCGGTGGCGAACGGCAACGGGTCGCCCTGGCCCGGGCCCTGGTTCGCCGGAAACCGATCCTGTTGCTGGACGAACCCTTCGCCGCCCTGGGCCCCGCCCAGCGCCGGGAGATGGTCGCCCTGGTCGACGGCCTGCGCCGGGATCGCGGCCTGACCGTGCTGCTGGTCAGCCACCAGGTCGACGAGCTGCGGGGCCTGCGGGATGCCCAGGCGGCCTTCGTCGATACCGGGCGCGTTGCCGCCCGCGGGGACTTGCCCGGCTTTCTGGATGGGAATGACCTGCCGGCCCTGCGCCGCTATCTGGGGACGCCCTGACCGGGCCGCCGCTCACAGGTAGAGCAGCGACACAAGGACGAAGACCGGGAACAGGATCACCACCGACCAGGGCGCCATTCTCCGATGGGGAGCCGGCAAGGCCGCACCATCGGTGCAGCGTCGAACATGCCGGCGCCATGCCAGTTGCGTTCCGATGGACACCACACCAGGATCGGCTTGGTGGACGGTCGTCCCGTGGTGAACCCCACTGACGACTTACAGATGGAAGCAACGATGACCGAGGTTCGTTTTCCGGAACGTCTGCCGACCCGGCACCAGGCTGACCCGACGACGCCCCAGCGCATCACCGTCTTCGATCGCGAGATGACGATGCTGCGGCGGGAGCCTCTGCCTATCGGCGGACCGCCGCCATGTGCCTGAATTGGTGGCAGGGACGGTACCGCTGACCCTGTTACCGTCGGGCGGGGAGCGCGACATCTGGGTGGGGACTTGCATGGCTGTGTTGCGAAGCGGTGCGGCATTGGGTGATATGGGCTCCGAACAAAGGAGATCGTTCGGTGTGCCGTTGAAGATCCTCAGCCGAATACAGCAACAGAGCCGGTTGAAAGCCTGAACATGCTGCGCACGATTTCCCTCGGCTTCCTGCTGGCGGCCACGTGGCTCCTCCTTTCAGGCATTTATGACAGCGCCCTGATCCTCGGCCTCGGCGTCCTGTCGGTCGTGGCGGTCGTCCTTGTCAGCTGGCGCATGAACCTGATCGATCAGGAGGGCACGCCGATCCATCTGATCGCGCGCATCCCGGTCTACGCGCCCTGGCTCCTGTGGGAGATCATGAAGGCGAGCGTCGATGTGGCGCGCCGAGCGTTCGCAAGGAAGCCTGAGATCGAACCGACTCTGATCCGCCTGCCGACTCGGCTCCGATCCGATCTGTCGCGGGTGATCTTTGCCAACTCCATCACGCTGACGCCGGGTACGGTGACGCTCACCGTCGAGCCAGACACGTTGATCGTGCACGCGCTGACGCGCGCGGGGGCCGAGGATCTCGAGAAGGGGGAAATGGAGCGGCGCATCTCCAGCTTCTCGGGCGAGGCCGACCGCTGATGTTCATCGCCGCCGCTCTTGGACTTCTGGTGACCATGGCGATGGCGCTGGCGCGCGCCTATTTGGGGCCGACCATCTACGACCGGATCCTCGCCGTGAACGTATTCGGCACCAAGACGGTGCTGATGATCGCCATTGTCGGTTTCCTGACCGATCGGCCGGAGTTTCTCGACGTCGCGCTTGTCTACGCCCTGATCAACTTCATCGGCGTGATCGCTGCGCTCAAAGTCTTCAAGTATGGCGATTTGGGCGCTGACGGCTCCCGACGGGAAGAAGGGCTCGGCAAATGATCGTCATCGATGTTCTCAGCTGGATCGCGATCCTGGGCGGGGTGGTGCTGTTGCTCGCCGGAGGGGTCGGCCTGCTCCGCTTCCCCGAGTTCTACACCCGCTGCCACGCGAGCGGCGTTACCGACACCGGCGCGACACTCCTTATCCTGGTCGGGTTGATGTTGCAGGCGGGGCTCAGCCTGATCACCGTCAAACTCTTGTTGATCCTGGTCTTTCTGTTCATCACGTCGCCGACGGCGACGCATGCGCTCGCCCACGCCGCGCTCACCAGCGGCGTGCAGCCGAAACGGCTCGGGGAAGAGGCGGAGACGTCGGAAAGCGCGGATCCATGATCGACGTCCTCGACTACGTCATGCTCTTCTTCCTGGCGGCGACCGCGATCGGGATCGTGCGCCTGCGGGGCCTGATCGCCGTGGTCATGCTGTCGGGTATCTACAGCCTGCTTGCGGCCAGCCTGTTCGTCATCCTTGACGCTCCCGACGTGGCGTTGACCGAGGCCGCCGTCGGCGTCGGCGCGGCGACGGTGCTGATGCTGGGAACCGTGGCGCTGACGACGCGTGAGGAGAAACCGGTCCGCTTTCGTCCGCTTCCGCTCGTGGTCGTCGTCGTCACCGGGATCGTGCTGATCTACGGCACGCTCAGCCTGCCGCCGTTCGGCGCGGCGGACGTGCCGGCGCGGTTGCACGTATCCCCGCTCTATCTCGCCGAGGGGTACGAGCAAACGGGGGTGCCCAACATCGTGACCGCGGTGCTGGCCAGCTATCGAGGCTTTGACACCCTGGGCGAGGTGGTGGTGATCATGGCGGCCGGTGTCGGGGTCATCGCGTTGCTGGCGGGACGGCGCTCGGGCCAGGGGGAGAAGGGGGAATGACCGAAGACGTGGTCTTGCGGGTGATCACCAAGCAGCTGATCCCCTACATACTTCTGTTTGCCCTGTACGTTCAGTTCCACGGCGATTTCGGCCCGGGCGGCGGCTTCCAGGCGGGCGTGCTGTTCGGGGCCGCGTTCATCCTGTACGGGATGGTGTTCGGCGTCGCGACCGTCGAGCAGCTCTTTTCCACAAGCGTGTTTCGCATCGGAATCGCCGCCGGCGTGCTGTTGTACAGCGCCGTTGGGCTCGCCGGTCTGATGCTGGCCGGCAACTTCCTCGACTACAACGTCCTCGCGGCCTATCCGAAGGAGGGCCAGCACATCGGCATCATGGTGATCGAGTTCGGCGTCGGCGTCACCGTCGCTGCCGTCGTCGTCTCGGCGTTCTACGCCTTCGCGCAACCGAAGGCGTAGAACGTCATGGATTTCGTTAGTAATTTTGCCACCCACTACAACTATTGGCTGGTCATTGTCCTGATGATGACAGGGTTTTACCTTGTCATCTCTCGTCCGAACATGGTCAAGCAACTGATCGGCCTCTCTCTGTTCCAGGCGTCCGTGTTCATCCTCTACATATCCTTCGCCTACGTGGCCGACGGGACGGCACCGATCCTCGCCGAGGGTCAGGAGATCTACGCCAACCCGCTGCCCCATGTGCTGATCCTCACCGCCATCGTCGTCGGCATCGCCACGACCGCCGTCGGACTGGCACTCGTGGTCCGAATCCATCGGGCGTTCGGCACGATCGAGGAGAACGAAATCCAAGACATGGGCAGGCACAGCTGAGGCCGTGATCTCCGAACATCTTCCTGTCCTGCAAGTCGTCCTGCCGCTGATCGCGGCACCGATCTGCATTCTCCTGATCCACCGGGACGCCGCCTGGGGGGTGGCGACGCTTGCCACGTGGATCGCCTTCATCATCGCCGGTTTCATGTTCGTCGAGGTGCAGAGTGTCGGCGTGCTCTCGTACGCGCTCGGCAGCTGGCCCGCGCCCTGGGGCATCGAGTACCGTGTCGATCCCCTGAACGCGTTCGTGCTGCTGTTGGTGTCCGGCGTCAGCGCCGTCGTCATGCTGTTCGCCCGCGACAGCATTCTGGCCGAGCTCGGGCGCGAGCGTGAAAATCTGTTCTATTGTGCCTACTTGCTCGTCTTCGCGGGCCTGCTCGGC
>JANQIU010000226.1 GCA_028281985.1 Alphaproteobacteria bacterium
CGGCGTGGTCAGCCGGGCCGCCGCCTGTCGACCATCGCGGGCCGATGCCTCGGCGATCAGGATCGTACTTCCCCGCGCGCGTTCGGCGTCATTCGGTCCGGCGGACATCAGCTGGGTGGCGCTCGCGAGCATTGCGTTGATGGGCCACAGCCCGGCAACGAAGCCGAACAAACGCGACGCCGTCGCCATGGCCGAGAGGGCCGCAGATCCCGCGAAGTAGACGTCGATGTTCGGGATCCCCGTCGCCCTGAAGGCGGTGCTGACGTCGCCCCAGCCAACGGCCACGCAGTCGACCTCGCCCTGGCCAAAATCGAACCGTCGGGTCAGGCGGCCGGGCGACAGCGTTCGGATCGCGCCGTCGCGGCGCACCCGCGTCAGCTGGCTCAGATTCTCCAGTGCGGTTCGGGTGGTTCCTCGGGACGCAGACCCTAACCCCTGGATCCCGATCGCCAACTGGTCAGCTTCCGGGCAGGCTGCCGCCACATGTGCGGCCAGGCAATCGGAGGGGACCACGTCGAACCCCACGCCCGGCAGGAGCACGATCCCGGTTTCCTGCGCGCCGACATCGCGTCTGAAGGCGGCCTCGAAGACATCGATCTCGCCGGTAATGTCCAGATAGTGCGTTCCGGTGCGCAGGCAGGCATCGATCAACGGTTCCGCCGTCGTCGAGAAGGGTCCGGCCATGCTGACAACGGCATCGACTCCCTCCAGCAGGTCGACCGCCTGACGGCCGGCCAGTGGCGCCGCGCGCCAATCGAGGCCGAGATCGGCCGCCAATTTCGACAGTCTGGAGCCGTCACGGCCGCCCAAGACGGGTTTGAGACCGCGCTGGACGGCGAGTTGGGCCGTCAGACGCCCAGTGTATCCGGTGGCGCCATAAAGGAGGAAAGCACCGCTCATATGATCTGTTTCCGATCTGCCCCTGAGAGGTACTGTCTGGCCAACAGAACCAGCCAGACGCCAATCGCGGAAGATGGATCAACTTGCGTTCGCAGATCCCAAGGGACAAGTCGCAAGACAGTTCGCTCCCCACTCCTGGAAATGCCGATAACAAACTGAAATTCATGCGCTAGTTGATGGAAGGACGTTAGGCTATGGATCAGGCAAGCGTTCCAGGACCGCTGGATGTGGGCTCGTTCACGATCGGCCGTCTGCCGCGCATGTACTTTGGCGAAGGGCGGCGGCGAGAGATTGGCAGTGCCGCGGCCACCTACGGGCGGCGGGCGCTGTTGGTCACCGGACGCTCGGCACTCTACCAGTCGGCGTTCTGGCCCGAGATTTCCGAATCGCTCAAGGCGGCGGGGCTGACTTGGGCGTCGATCGCGGTCGCCGGCGAACCGTCGCCGGAGTTGGTGGATGACGCCGTTCGCGCGCATCAGGGCGACGAGATCGACGTGGTTCTGGGCATCGGCGGCGGCAGTGCCATGGACGCGGCCAAGGCCATTGCCGGATTGCTGCCCGGCGGTGCCAGCGTACTGGACCACCTTGAAGGCGTCGGCCGCGGCATCCCCTATGGCGGGCCGGCGCTCCCGTGGATCGCCGTGCCGACCACGGCCGGAACCGGCAGCGAGGCCACCAAGAACGCCGTCATCAGCCGTATCGGGCCGCAGGGGTTCAAGAAGTCGTTCCGTGATGACCGGCTGGTCGCCGACGTGGCGATCGTCGACCCGGATCTGCTGTCGACATGTCCGAAGGCGATTGCCGCGGCCAATGCCACCGATGCGCTGACGCAGCTCATCGAAAGCTTCGTCTCGCTGAACGCCAGTCCGATGACCGATGCGCTGGCCTGGTCTGGTCTTGTGGCGGTGCGCGACGGTCTCCGGCCAATGCTTGAGGGCGTGGAGCCGGCCGCAGCGGCGGGCCGTCGCCGAATGGCTTACGCAGCGCTGATCTCCGGCGTGTGCCTGGCCCAGGCGGGCCTGGGCAGCGTTCATGGACTGGCGTCCCCGCTGGGTGCCCTGTCGCCGATCCCCCATGGCGTTGCCTGCGGTACGCTGTTGGCCGAAGCGACGGAGATCAACATTTCCGCACTGTTGCAGCGCGACCCGGAGAGCCCCGCCCTGGCCAAGTATGCGCAGCTCGGGTCGCTGTTTGTGCCGCCCATCGGCAACGACCGTCGCGCAGGCCTTCAGGGCCTGGTGGCCTTCCTGCGGTGCCTGACCGGCGATCTTGGTTTGGCAACCCTCAGTTCCTACGGGATTGGCCAGGCCGATCTTCAGCATCTGGCCAACGCCGTCAGCCCCAGCAGCATGCGGACCAACCCGGTCACGCTGGCGGGCGCAGAACTTGTGGAGTTGTTGCAGCGGCGGCTTTGATCCTCTTCATCCGACCGGCGCTGTGACGGCCAAACCCATCGGTCCAATACCGGTTCGTTCCGCGCGAGTACTCGTCGGTAGCAGAATCGTCGCTGTCCCATAGCCGGCGCGTGGAGCGAGCGCAGCGCGTTAGCCTTTACGCGGCCTTAAGCTGTTCGTGCCAAGTTGACGGCTCCCCGCCCCAACGTTCGTGAGGCCGGCGGCGATGATGGCCGATCCGCGCATCCTTGAGTTTCTTCGATATGGCATGGCCAGCGCTGCCGCCCTGGCGGTGGATTTCGGGTTGTTGGTGCTGCTGACGTCGGGGTTCGGCGTCGATTACCTGGTGTCGGCGGCGATCGGTTTTTCGGTGGGCGTTGTCGTCGTCTACACGCTCAGCATCACCTGGGTCTTCCGGGGAAGGACCAACGAAAACCGGGGCTCGGAGTTCGCCATTTTCGTCGCCATCGGCATTGCCGGCCTTGGCGTCAACGAACTGGTCATGTGGCAGGGGACCGAAACGGCGGGATTGCCGTATCAGGTGTCCAAGCTGATCTCGGCGGGATGCGTCTTCCTGTTCAACTTCACCTTCCGGAAGCTGCTGCTGTTCAGCGATCTGCGGATCTTCCGCGCCCTGCGCGCCGGCCATCCCTAGCGGAGTTTCAGCAATGACCCTTCCCACCGTGGCCATCATCGGCGCAGGGCCGGCGGGACTGACCGCTGCGCTGGAGCTGATCCGGAACGGCGGCTACCAGGTCGTCGTCCTGGAAGCCGACGATATCGTCGGGGGACTGTCGCGGACGGTGAACCACAACGGCAACCGCATCGACATCGGTGGCCATCGGTTTTTTTCCAAGTCGGACTGGGTAATGGACTGGTGGCGCCAGATGCTGCCGCCGGAACCGGCCATGAACGGGTCTTCGCCTGGCCCGGCGATGATGGTCCGCAACCGGCTGTCGCGGATCTACTTCGAGGGTAACTTCTTCGCCTATCCCCTGAAAGCGGGCCCGGAAACGGCCCGGAAACTTGGCTTCCTGCGCGTGGCGCGGATGCTGGCCAGCTATGGGCGTGCCCGCGTGCGCCCCCGGCGGCCGGAGAGCAATCTTGAGGACTTCCTGATCAACCGCTTCGGTCGAATGCTCTATGAAACTTTCTTTCGGGAGTACACGGAGAAGGTTTGGGGCGTTCCCTGCCGCGACATCAGTCCGGAGTGGGGCGGGCAACGGATCAAGGGCTTATCGGTCACCAAAGCGGCCCTGCATGCGCTGAAAGCGCCCTTCCAACGGTCGGGCGGCGTGGCGCAGAAAGGGACGGCAACCAGCCTAATCGAGCAGTTTCTCTACCCGCGCCTCGGCCCGGGGCAGATGTGGGAGACGGTGGCGGACGCGATCCGCGACGGCGGTGGCGAGATCCGGCTACGCCAGCCGGTCGTTGGCATTCGCCACGACGCGTCCCGGGTGACCGCCGTCGTGACCCGGGATCAGGAGAGTGGCGCGGAGGACATCGTTGCCGCCGACCATGTAATCTCCACGATGCCGGTGGCGGATCTGCTGGCCGGGTTCGACCCGCTGCCGCCGGAGCCGGTCCGCGAAGTCGGTGCCGGATTGCGGTATCGGGACTTCATGACGATCGGCCTGCTGTTGCGCAAACTGCGACGGACGGCCGGAGCGTCGCCCGACAGCGCCATCAACCTGGTGCCGGACAACTGGATCTACATCCAGGACCGCGGTGTGAAGGTGGGCCGTCTGCAGGTTTTCAATAACTGGAGCCCGCATATGGTCTCCGACCCCGGGACGGCCTGGATCGGCATGGAGTACTTCTGCCAGGAAGGCGATGATCTATGGTCATCCCCGGATGCCGATCTGGCGACCCTGGGCGCCGATGAACTGCAACGGATCGGGTTGGCGGATCCGGAAGATGTGCTCGACAGCGTCGTCATCCGGATGCCCAAGGCTTATCCGGCCTACTTCGGCAGCTATGACCGGTTCAGCACTATTCGCGCGTACACCGACGACATCAGCAATCTGTACCTGGTCGGCCGCAACGGCATGCATCGCTACAACAACCAGGATCACTCGATGCTGACCGCCCGGTTCGCGGTCGAAGCGATTGTCGGGAAGGGCACCGAGAAGGCGGCGATCTGGAACGTCAACGTTGACGACGACTATCACGAAGAGAAGTCGGCCTAGTCGCCGCGACCGTCACTCGCCGACGCGGATGATCCGCGGTACGGGACTGCCTGCGGATTGATCGCCAGTTTCCGTATCCGGTCGCTGGGGTGAGAAGACCCGGACATCGGGCGCGTCGCCGGAGATGCGGATCAGCAGGCCGCTAGACGAGAGTCGGTCGACCGGGACCGTCAGGAGCGGCCCGGCGGCTGGGGCGATGCTGGCGAAATACGCGGGTACGTCACCGCCGGAAATCGACCGCAGCGCCCCGTCGACCCGGGCGAGATACACGTCCTGCAGCGCCGGCGTGGCGGAATGATATCGTGCCGTCGCTTGGCGCCAGGTCCCGGTGCGGCCGTGCAGTTCGGCCAAGAAAGCCGCTGCATAGTCGGCGTTGGTTTCCGGATCGAAAGCGCTTGCCAGATCGTCGAACGCCTCGGGATGCCAGGCCAGGTTGACCTGGCCGCAGCCCACATCGATCGACCGCGTGCCGGCCTCTCTCTGTGCCTCGACGAAGGCGATCGCCGACGCCGCATCCGCAGCGAAATGGGTGGTGCCGGCAGCATTGATCGCATAGGGCGAAAGACCGCTCTCGACTCGTCCGACGGCCAGCATCAACTCGGTGGGGATGCCATGGCGGGCCGCGGCGGCGGTTAGCGCCTCGGGGCATCCGACATCCTGTCCCTGTGCCGTCCCGGCAAGCCACATCGCCACCCCGCCGGCAACAATGGCGGCGATCCGGGTGCGCATCGGTTGTCGGCCTCGCTGCGCCGTCATCGTTGTCCAGCCGGTCAGGGCAGAACAACGTAGCCACGGCCGGTCATGCACTCGCGGATGATCCGGTGTTGCCATTGCAGGTACAGCTCATCCGGGGACGGTGCGTTCGGCGGCGCGACAGCCGTACCCGACAGCGCGCCTTCCGGCGTCGCCCGAAACAGCCCGAACTGTGCCAGCCGCAGCCGCGCCAGCTCGGGGTTGTGCGGCCGGGTCAGGCCCTGGCAAGCGGCCAGATCTGCTTCGTAGTTCACGCCGTGGTGGATGCTGCCCTGGGCGTCAACGACCGGCCGGTACTTGTCGCCGAATCCGGTGGAACAGGCGGCCAGCAGAAGCAGGGCGGGGAGGGCAAGGCATCGCATCGAACCGGATCTCCTGACCGTTGGGCGGCATTCCGCTACTGGGCGAGTCGCAAGTTGCTCAACTGCCCGGCGATGATATCGAAGGTGGTCTGAAGCTCGTCGTTGCTCGGCGAGTCAAAGTAGTGATCGACCGATGTCGCGCAATCCCGGTAGAGGTCGTGGGTATCGTCATCGGTCACCTGGAAGGTGATGGTGTAGAGGATGATCCCTTCGTCCTTCATCGCTTCGCAGATAGCGGCCATGCGTCGATCCAACTCGTCGGCATGGTTGCTCAACGCAATCCGGTCCTCGTCCGGCCGGCCATAGGCGGAGTAGTCGTCGCCGGAAAACCGGTTCTCGCCGTCGGTGAGCATGATCACCACCTTGTCCATCAACGGCGTGTCGTAATCGAGCGGCATGCCGTCGGGTGATCGGTCCCAAAGATCACGCCAGCGCGGCGAGATCACCCGCCACCCCCATGCCAACCCCAGGTTTCCGAATGTGCCGCCGTAGCGCCAGGGCTGCATTTCCTCGATCGCGTCGATCACCTGCTGCTTCGAGGCGACCAGCGGCAGGATCGCTTGGGGGCATCCCCGGTTCGGACCCAGGGCTTCGCGATCCAAGGTGGCCGAGTTGCGTTCGTCGATCTGGATGAGCAGGCGCTCCGTCCCGGAGTGGGGCGGCGTCATCGGGTTGCTGCAGTAGTCGCCGTCCTCGTCGTCGATACGGCACCACTCGTTGTCGCTGGCCGAAGGGCTGTAGTAAGGGGTGAAGCTCTCCACCGAGGGTGGATCGTCAGTTTGGTCGCGGTCCCATGTGTGGCGGGCTTCGACACAGCCCTTCCAGCCCAGCGGCACCGGGTTGTAGTTGGCGTCGCCGAGTTCGAACATCCGATACATATCGGCGATGAACGCGCTGTTCAGCCCAACATACGCACTCGGATCGCTGCTGCCGCCTGGCCGGAAGTAACTCCGATCGGACCAGTCGCTGCCGCTGTATCTTGGGCGGTAATCTTCTCTGTCCGGGTCGATAAAGTAGCTGTCGCGGACATCCAGGCTACCGGTCTGCAGCCATCCGGTGTTGTCGTAACCGATATTGACTGTCGCCTGATAGGGAACCACGCCGACCCAGAAATCCTCGACCGTTTCCTCGCCATCATAGAGCGTATTGACCAACCCGGTGGCGGCCGTTTGCATTGCATCAATTCGGCTTTCGCCATCAGCGTCCGTCAGCCGCATGGACCCGGTGTTGTCCATGACCAGCACCAGTTCCATGCCCCGGCGTTCCTTCTGAACCACGGTGGAGGCGCTGATCGTCGTGCTATCGATGTCGATCACCTGCAGGAAGGTGTTGGGCATGCTGACGGAAACGGTCACGCGGATCTGATCGTCCGAGATCGGGTCAAGGAACGGGCCCGAGACGGTCGCACCCAGATAGTCGGTCGGGTAGTTGGCCCAGAAGTACTGTTCCATGATCGCCTGGCGGGCGGCCTCGTCGCCTTCGCCCCGGGCGGCAGCCAGGGCGGCGATATCGATGGCCTCCTGCAGGCGATTGTTGAGGAGATAGCCGCGAGCGCTGTCGGTGGCCACGCCAACGGTCGCCATCAGAGGCACGATGGAGAAAGCAGCCAGGATTGCCACGTTGCCGCTGCGGTCGCCAACGAACCGGCGAATCCTGTGACCGACTGACCTCATTGATGTGATCTTGGGTGCCTCTACCATCCGACTTTCCGATCAACAGTTATCCGGCCGAAGTGACCGTCCGGAAGTGAGGGCGGGCGCGCTTGTTGAGGCGCCCGTCGCGGGACTTGTTCATGGCAGGACGACGTAGCCGCGTCCGGCCATGCACTCGTTGATGATCCGATGCTGCCATTGCAGATACAGTTCGTCCGGGGACGGTGCGTTCGGCGGTGCGACAGCGGTTCCCGACAGCGCGCCCTCCGGTGTCGCCCGGAACAGACCGAACTGGGCCAACCGCAGCCGCGCCAGTTCGGGATTGTGCGGCCGGGTAAGGCCTTGGCAGGCAGCCAGATCCGCTTCGTAGTTGACCCCGTGGTGGATACTGCCCTGGGCGTCGACCACCGGTCGGTACTTGTCGCCGTATCCGGTGGAACAGGCGGCAAGCAGGAGCAGGGCTGGGAGGGTGAAGCGTCGCATCGAACCGGGTCTCCTGAAGGGTTGTCCCACCATGCTATTGGGCAAGGCGCAGATTGCTCAGCTGGCCGGCAATCGTCCGAAAGTTTGCTTTCAGCTCATCGCCGGTCGGCGAGTTGAAGTAGTGATCGTCCGAGGTGGCGCAGTCGCGATAAAGGTCCTGGGTGGTCGAATCCGAAAGACTGAAGGTGATCGTGTAGAGAATGATCCCCTGGTCCTTCATTGCCTGGCAGGTGGCGGCCATTCGGTCGTTCAGTTCGGCGGTGACATCGCCCGACGTCAGACGGCCTTCGTCCCGACGGCCGTAAGCTGTGTAGTCTGAACCTTGCGGCCCGGTGGGGGGATGGTCGTAGAATTGGTTCTCGCCATCGGTCAGCATGATCACGACCTTGTCCATCAACGGCGTGTCGTAATCGAGCGGCAACTCGGCTGGCGAATCCGGGGCCCAAAGGCCACGCCAGCGGGGGGAGACTGTCCGCCAACCCCAGGCCAATCCGAGATTGCCCATGGTTCCGCCGCGGTGCCACGGCTGCATCTCATCGATTGCATCGATGATGGTTGTCCGCGCCGCGACCAGCGGGGTGATCGCCGGCGGACAGCCGAGGTTCGGCCCAAGTCCATCGTTCTGCGCTTCGTTGCGCTGATCCAACTGGATGAGAAGCCGGCGCAAGCCGGAGCCCGGCGGCGTCATCGGCGTATCGCAGTACTCGCCATCCTCGTCGCCGATGCGGCACCACTCGTTGTCGGTGTTGGGCGGGTAGAAGAACGGCGTGAAGGTGTTCGTCAGCGTGTTGAGAATCGGAGGCTCGTCCGTCCGATCGTGCCCGGTCTGCCAGCGGGCTTCGACGCAGCCTTTCCATCCGGAGGCATAGGTCAGATAGGAAAGCTCGCCGACATCGTGGAGAGCGTACATGGCGTTGGTGAAGTTATCGCCGTCCTCTATCTTTTCCCGCCCATAGTCACTGTCTACCTGATCCGCCGGCTGGGCATCTCCATCACCGTCATAGCCGCCGTCATTATCGGGCCAGAAGTAGCTTCGATTGCTCCAATATCCGTCATCACCACTGCTGAAACGCGGGCGATAGTATTCACGCTCAGGATCGATGAAGTAGCTATGCTGGGTGTCGAGATCGCCCGCTAGCCAGTCGGTATGGGACCGACCGATGTTTACCGTCGCGGCGTAGGGGACAAGCCCGACCCAGAAATCCTCGATGGTTTCTTCGGTGCCGTAGAGAATATTAATCAGTTCTTTTGCTGCAGCGATCATGTCCGTCATCTTGTCGCCGCGCATGGACCCGGTGTTGTCCATGACCAGAACCAGCTCCATCCCCCGGCCCTCTTTCTGGACCACGGTGGAGGCGCTGATCGTCGTGGTGTCGATGTCGATCACCTGCAGGAAGGTGTTGGGCATGCTGACGGAGACCGACACCTGGAACTGATCGTCGGCGAGGGGCACAAGAGAAGGGCCCGAGACGGTGGCACCCAGATAATCGTTCGGGTAATTGGCCCAGAAGTACTGCTCCATGATCGCCTGGCGGGCGGCGAGGTCGCCTTCGCCGCGCGCAGCGGCCAGGGCGGCGATGTCGATGGCTTCCTGGAGACGGTTGTTGAGGAGGTATCCGCGCGCGCTGTCGGTGGCCACGCCAACGGTCGCGATCAGGGGCACGACGGAAAAGGCGGCCAGGATCGCCACATTGCCGCGGCGATCTTTGGGAAATCCTAGAAATGTCCGACCGAGTGCCTTGAGCACACCGGCCGTCCGGCCGTTTACCATTTCATTGCCTTTTCCGTCCAATGCACGCATGACGGCTCAATATACTTCATCAGTTCACAATAATCAAAGACAACGATTAAGGAATACTTAACAGCAATTTTCCAGAATACATATGTCGGGTTCGTAGACAGTTCCGGCGCGGATTGTCGGGAGTTTTCCTGCTTTTCCCCCGGGTTTCCGAGGAACAATCCTTGCACAATAGATATTTATCAAAACTTAATTTTAGGTCGGTTTAATCACAAATAACGAATCTTATGAAATGTAAATATTGGTCTCTCCGTAGAACTTAACCGATTTTAAGAAATCTGATACGCCAGCAGTTACTTCAATTTACTGTTTGTTAAGATATACCGTCGATGATGGGGACTATCGGCGAATGGCCGACTTCATGGAGCCAATGGGAGTAGCAAGCCATGTTTACGAAAATCCGCAAGTTCCTGTCCGACGAATCCGGCGCAACCGCCATCGAATACGGCCTGATCGCCGCTCTGGTTTCGGTTGCCGCAATCACCGCTCTGCAGGCCATGGGCAACTCGCTGAGCTCCATGTTCAACGGTGTCAGCGGGCACCTGAACAATGCGGTCGGCAGCTAATCGTCATCAGGTGGCTGAGAGGTCCCTTAGTCGATCATCTCAAGCCGCTTCATGATGCCGGCCAGCTTTGGATACCGGTCGGGCGGTGGAGACGCCGCTCGACCCCGGCATCCAGGCTCGGGCCTGCGCAAGAGGATGCGGATCGGGTTGGTTGGTTGCGCAAGGCGGTGGACATGACCCGAAGGCACTAGCAAGCCGCGGTGGTCCTGATGGGCGGGCCGCGGCTTTTGAGTGAAGAGCGAAACCGACATGTCGCCTATCGACTTTGCCGCAACGAGCCTTCTGATGGTCCCTCTTGCCTGGGCAGTGGCAAGTGATTCCAGCACCTTCAGGATTCCCAACAGAATACCATTGATCGTCGTCGGCCTGTTTGTTGCCCACGCGCTCGCGGCGTGGCCGGCAATCGATCTTGCCGGGGCGGTCACTGTCGGTGCGACCTGCCTGGTGGCGGGTTTCGCCGTCTATGCGTTCAGCTGGTTCGGGGCCGGGGACGTCAAGCTGTTTGCCGCGCTGGGCCTTTGGGCTGGGCCGGCATACATCGCCGATCTGGTGCTGATCACGTCGATGACCGGGGCGCTGATGGCGTTTTCGGTCGCGACGCCGCATCTCGTTCGATCAGGTTTGTCGTCCATCGCGGGAGGTTTGGTCGCCCCGTGTAGCACCCCGTTAAGAGATCGGCGTTTACCATACGGCGTCGCGATCGCTGCCGGAGGGGTCTACCTGACCACACGGCTGATCAGCGGGTAAGCCACGGAGGCACGGATGAACGCCCGAACACTTATGATGCTGCTGGTGATCGCAGTGATTGGCCTCGGTGGCGTTTACTTCGGTCGGCAATGGCTCAACTCCCAGCGTCCCGCGCCGCAGCCGACGCAGGTCACCGTTGTGGAGCCTGCTGACGTCCGTGTGCTAGTGGCGGCCCAGGATATCCCTACCGGACACTTCATCGATCCCGAGGACATTCGCTGGCAAGCGTGGCCCGAAGAGGGGTCTTTCGAGACCTACTTCGTTGAAGGACGCAACCAGGAATCGGACATCATCGGTGCGGTGCTGCGCCATCCGATCACCGTGGGCGACCCGATTACCACCGGACGCATCGTCCGGCCCGGAGAACGCGGCTTCGTCGCTGCGGTTCTGGCGCCTGGGATGCGGGCGGTTTCGGTGCCGGTGGATGCAACCACAGGCGTTTCCGGTTTCGTTCTGCCCGGCGACCGGGTGGACGTGATGTTGTCGCACCAGATGCGAGACCTGACCGACCAGGTGCGGCGGGCCACCGAGACGGTGCTGCTGGATGTCCGGGTGTTGGCCATCGACCAGAACATGAACGACACCGCGACGACCCCGCATGTCGCCCACCATGTCACCCTCGAGGTCTTGCCGGTGCAGGCGGAAACGCTGGCGGTCGTCACGCAGATCGGGCGGTTGTCGCTGGCGCTACGCAGTCTCGCGGTTGCCGAACTCGACACAAAACCCCGGCCGTCGGTGATGCAGATGGGGGCGCCCGTGACGGCGATCGGAGAGCGCTCGACCCCGAGATCGGTTCCGGACCCCAGGCCATCGCCCCAACCACAGGAGATGCGTCGGGACGGTTCTCGGTCGGACGGACCCTACACCTTCACCATCGATAGCGACGTGTCGGCGCTGATCGATTCACCGATTGGACATCAGGTGATGGTCGTTCGCGGTAATGCGGGCATCCACTACACCACACCGCCCATGGAAGGGCTGGTCAACGCACTCACCGAAGCCATGGGCGAGGAACTGCAATGAGGGTTCTGCTCCGCAGCATCATCGTCGTCCTTGCCGCCAGTATCGGCTGGCAGGCGTCGGCCCAGGACATCGTCTCCGGTGACTCGGTCTATTTCGAGCTGCCCGTCAGCAGTGGCGAACTGGTCCGACTCGACCGTCCCGTGACATCGGTTTTCGTGGCCGACAGCGCCGTGGCCGATGTTCAGGTCGTCACCGACACCCTGGTCTACATCTTCGGCAGGATCCCGGGCGAGACCAACGTGTTCGCCATCGATGCCCAGGATGAGGTCGTCGGCCACTTGCGCGTGGCCGTGCAACTCCCCGTCGATGACCTGAACCGAAACCTCGCTGCAACCGTCGACTCCGGCACAATCCGTGCCGTTCCGACGGGCAACACCCTGATGCTGACCGGGTCGACCCGTTCACCCGCTGAAGCCGCCGACGCCATGCGGTTGGCCGGCGGCTATATCGGTGACGAGGGCGCGATCATCAATCAGATGTCGATCGACGGCCCGACGCAGATCAATCTACGGGTCCGCTTCGCGGAAGTATCCCGCGATGTCGTCCAGGAACTGGGGGTCAACTGGGAGTCCCTGTTCACCGTTGGATCAGCGACCTTCGGGTGGGCATTGGGCCGAGATTTCGTCACCGGGACGTCCTTTTTTACTGAAGGCGATGCGGGCACGATCCTCGGTTCGTTCCAGAACGGCGACATCAATGCCAATGTGCTGATCGACGCGCTGGAGAGCGAGGGTTTTGCATCGATCCTCGCCGAGCCGAACCTGACCGCGATGTCCGGTGAAGAGGCGGCGTTTCTGGCCGGCGGCGAATTCCCGATCCCGATCGACGATGGCGATCGCGGTGTGACGATCGAATTCAGGCCATTCGGGATCTCGCTGGCGTTTACGCCAACCGTTTTGTCCAGTGGCCGCATCAGCCTGACCGTTCGGCCCGAGGTCTCCGAATTGTCGACGGTTGGGGCCGTCACCCTGGGTGGGTTCTCGGTTCCCTCACTGACGATCCGTCGGGCCGAAACCACGGTCGAACTCGGAAGCGGCGAGAGCTTCGCCATCGCCGGCCTGTTCCAGAACGACTACAGCGAAGTTGTCGACCAGCTCCCGGTTGTTGGCGACCTGCCCATCATCGGTCCGCTGTTCCGCTCGACCGAGTTCCGCTCCCGTCAGTCGGAGCTGGTGATCATGGTCACGCCTTACCTCGTCAGGCCGGTCGACGATAACAGCATTGTCAGCCCCATAGATCCGCCAAGCGATTTCGTCGGCGCTTTCGATGGGACCGCCCCGCAAGCGGCGGTGCCGGACGATGTCGTTGCCTTGGTCGGGCAAGGTTTGCCCCTGGGGCAGGCCGGTTTCGTGCTGAAATGAGGGCCATCATGCCACGGCGAATCTTCATCCGGCGCAGGCGCAGCCGGGCCCGGTTGCGCACTTGCCTGATCGGCGGACTCTGCGTTGTCGCGGCCTTGGCCGTCGGCGCGTGCATCCCCAACCGAACGGTGTATTCGCAGCCGACGTCCTCGGCCTATCAGCCGCGTGTCCTCGAGCGCGTCCATTCCGTCCGTTTCGAGCCGGGAAGCGCCATCGTGACGTCGATCGAGCGCACCAGGCTGCAGACATTCCTGGCCGAACTGGGACCGGGACCGGTAACGGGCTGGACCGTCCGCCTTGGAGGTGCGCTTGGTGGTGCGCGATGGACCGCGCTGCAGCAGACCCTGGCAGAAATCGGTGCGCCGCCCATGCAGCCGGCGTTCCATGGCGCCGCCGGTGACGGGGTGGTGATCTCCGGCCATCAGGCCGTTGACGCCCCGGTCGCCTGCGACCCGGGTCCGGTCCGGGGGGTCTCGGATCAAGTGCCCATTTCACCCTTCGGATGCACGACCGCGCTGAACCTGGCCCGCATGGTGGCCGATCCCGCCGATCTGTATCGCGGGCAACCGCTGGAGCCGGGAAATGGCCCACAGGCCGTTGGCGCAGTTCGGGCGTATGAGGCCGACGAAATCGGGTTGATCAGCGTCGGCACGCCAACAGGAGACTAGGTATGGCGTTAGCGGTCAGCAGACAGGAAGGCGCTGCCGTAGCCAGCGAACCGCCGGGGTTCGATCGGAAGAAGGCGCCGATCCTGGCCTTCGCTTGCGACGACGTGACGATGGACACCCTTTGCCGGGTCATTCCCGGGGGGAACAAAGGATCCGACATCCTGGACGGTGGTCTGGGCAGTGCTGTCACGCTAGCGCGCGACGGTGTTCGTCCGACGCTTTTGATCGTCGATGTGGCGGACAGTCTGGCGCCCGCCGACGACATGGCGGAGCTTTCCCGGGTGTGCGGGGACGGGACCGCCATTCTGGCCATTGGGCCGGACAATGACGTCGGCCTCTATCGCAGCCTGGTTCGGTCAGGTGCTGCCGATTACCTGGTCAAGCCGGTCAACCATCAGGATCTTCGTCGGGCGATCCTGACCCTCAGCAACGATGCTGAAGAGAAGCCCGATGCGGTCGGATCTCTCGTCGCCGTCATCGGTGCACGGGGTGGGTCCGGTGCCACCAGCGTCGCAGCCGGACTTGCTTCCGCTCTGGCCAAGGAAACGGCCAAGCAGGTGGCACTGGTCGATCTGGACATTCAGTTCGGGGATTCGGCGCTGATCTTCGATGTCGATCCTGGAACCGGACTACGCAATTCGCTGGAAGATCCGGACCGTGTCGACTCGCTGCTGATCGCCAGCGCTTTGGTGAACTGCGGGCAGAACCTCTACTTGTTGGCGGCCGAAGAACCGCTGGACAGCATGTTTCGCGTCAGCCCCGAGGCCGTGACGCATCTGGTGGAAGAACTGAAGCGTGTCGTCGACATCGTGGTGGTCGACATGCCCCGCCATCTGGCACCCCAATGCGCCCAACTGCTGGAGACTTCCGGGGCCGTAACGCTGGTCGGCGACCTTTCACTGTCCTGTCTGCGCGACATGCTGCGGATGCGCAAATGGCTTGAAACGGTCATCGATCCATCCCTGCTGAAAATCGCCGCCAACCGTGTGGGTCACAACAGATCCGGGGAAGTATCGCGCGAGCAGTTCGAGAAGGGGCTGGGGCGTCCGATCGACGTTGCGCTGTCGGAGGACAAGAAGGTTGCCAAGGCCGCACTGGACGGCAAGGCGTTCGCCCAGTTCCAGGCGCGCGGCCGAACCGCCAACGCCCTGACGAAACTGGCCCATAGCATCATGCCTCAGACGCCGACGCAGGAAACAAAGGGGTTCTCCGGGCTGCTTCGGTTCGGCAAGAAGAAGGACCAGAACGCCGAGGCTTCCAAGTGAGCGCGGAAATCCTGCCGCTGCCGGGCAACGCGCTGGGTCTCGATCCTGGGCCGCCGGCCGATGGGAATACTGCGGATCCCGTCACCCACTGGGCGGATCAGCTCTTCTCGCTGCTGTGTTCCAAGGTAGCCCCAGAGCGCGCGGCGCAGATGACGCGTCGCGACTCGGCGGTGATCGTTTCCGACTTCGTCATCGAATGCCTCGACGCGGAAAGCGTTGAGCTGGATCTGCTGCAGCAACGTGCCCTTGTGACGTTGCTCACCAACCGGCTGATGAGCGGCGAGGCACCGCAGGCGCCGTCGGTCGCGGACGAGGTCGAGCCTGTAACGGCGCCGATCGAAGACGAGTTCGCGACGCCCAAGCAGAAGGTTCCGGAGCCTGCCCATCGCACCACGGTGGTGGAAGCCAAACGTGCGGTTAAGCCGGTGGTGCTTGATCGTATTGACGTGGGCCGTGCATCGGCGCTCGGCGCCGATCAGCTCAATAGCGAACTCGGCCCCATCATCAGCGAAATCACCCGCGAGTTGCGACTGCAGCTGAACCAGTCCGAACACGCTCAACTCGTCACCTCGCTCGTCGACGACATGATCGGCCTGGGGCCTCTGGAGCCACTGCTGGCCGACGACAGCGTGACCGACATCATGGTGAACGGACCGAAGCAGGTCTACGTCGAGCGGCGCGGCAAGCTCGAACTCAGCGACGTCACTTTTCAGGATAATCAACACGTTATCAACATCGCCACGCGGATCGTGACCCGCATCGGACGCCGCATCGACGAAAGCCATCCCATCTGCGACGCCCGCCTGGCCGATGGAAGCCGCGTCAACGTCATCATCCCGCCCCTGGCGATCGACGGTCCGTCGATCTCCATTCGTAAGTTCTCAAAGCGGCGGATCACGCTCGACCGCATGGCCCAGCAAGGCAACCTGTCGGCCGGCATGGCCAAGCTGCTGAAGATTGCCGGCCGGTCACGCCTGAACATTCTGATCTCTGGCGGTACCGGTTCGGGCAAGACGACGCTGCTCAACGCGCTGTCGCAGCTTATCGATACGGGCGAACGGGTCGTGACGATCGAAGACGCCGCGGAACTGCAGTTGCAGCAGCCGCATGTGGTGCGCCTGGAGACCAGACCGGCGAGCCTCGAGGGCAAGGGTGAGGTCAACATACGCGACCTCGTGAAGAACGCGCTGCGTATGCGCCCCGACCGGATCATCATCGGTGAAATCCGTGGCGGCGAAGCCGTCGACATGCTTCAGGCGATGAATACCGGTCACGAAGGATCCATGTGCACGGTCCACGCCAACCGGCCCCGCGACGCGCTGACCCGACTGGAGAACATGGTCGGCCTGGCGGCCGTCAACCTGCCGGCCAAGGCCGTCCGCATCCAGATCGCCAGCGCGATCGACCTGGTCGTTCAAATCCAGCGCATGCGCGACGGTATCCGCCGTGTCACCAATGTCTGCGAAGTCTGCGGCATGGAAGGCGAGGTGATCATCACCCAGGACATCTACTCCTATACGTTCGAAGGCGAGGATGACCGCGGTCGTCTAGTCGGCAGTTTCAAATCCGCCGGTGTGCGCCCAACCTTCATGCAGAAGGCCGAATACTTCGGGCTTGGCCGGGCCTTGCTTGAGGTCATTTGATGTCCGGATTCGATCAGATCCCGCAGCAAACCCTGATGATCGTCTGGGCAGGGCTGATCGTGCTCTTGGTCGGCATGGTTGCCTTGGTCGGAGCGATGTCGGGTCGCGGTCGCACGGCGCGCAGGTTGTCCCATATCGTCGGCCGTGTGGGGGCCAGCTCTGCGGGGGCGGCGGTCACCGCCACCGGCGGTGTTCGACGGGATGTGCGGCAGAGTGCGCTGGATCAAGCCGTGGGGCGGTATCTGCCTAACCCCGCCCGGCTACGGACGCGCCTGGAAGCCGGCGGTTTGTCCCTTGGCCCGGGATCTTTCCTGCTGATCAATGTGTTTCTGCTGGTGGTCTCATGGATCATCCTGTCGCAGGCGCTCGGGCGGCCGCTCCTGGCCAGTCCGTTGGCCGTCCTTATAGGGCTTGGAGGGCCGAGCCTTTGGCTTTCCAGCCGGATTGCGGGGCGCAAAGCGAAGTTCCTCAAGCAGTTTCCGGAAGCGATCGATCTGATCGTCCGCGGACTGCGCTCAGGGTTGCCGGTCCAGGAGTCGTTCTCTGCCATTGGTGCGGAGATGAAGGACCCTGTCCGCGGTGACTTCCGGACCGTGGCCGAACTGTTGGCGATCGGCAGGAGTATGGACGAGGCCCTTTGGGAAGTTGCGCGAAAGATCAATCTGCCGGAGTTCAACTTCTTCGTCGTGGCGCTTTCCGTGCAGAGAGAGACCGGCGGTAATCTTGCAGAAACATTGGAGAACCTTTCGGAAATTCTGCGCAGGCGACACCAAACCAAGCTGAAAATCAAAGCGCTCAGCGCAGAAGCGCGTGCCAGTGCTTTAATCATCGGCGCCTTGCCTTTCATCATGTTTGGCATAATCATGTATATGAACCCCGATTACATGACTACATTGTTTGTCGATCCGCGCGGTCAAGTAATGCTGGGGGTTGGATTGTTCTGGCTTAGTGCCGGGTTTGCGATAATGGCCAAGATGATCCGGTTCGAGATATGAACGAGCTGCTGGAGAACCTCCCCTTCGGACTGTCGCCGGAAGACGCCCTGCTTATCGCCGCCGTCGGCGCCGCGATGCTTGTCGTGGTGATGATGTGGGCGATGATGACGCCGAAGTCGCCGGTCAATCGGCGCATCCAAATGCTGACGGACCACCAGGCAAGCCTGCGGGCGGCCGCCGTCAACTCGCGCCAGCACCGTCACGACCGCACAATGCTGATGATGCGGCGACTTGTGGATCGTCTGAAGCTGGCTCGCAGCCGCCAGGCCGATTCCGTGGCCGTCAAGCTCCAGCGCGCCGGGAAACGGGGCAACGATGCCCTGATCGTCTACTTGTTCGCCAAGGCGACGCTGCCGCTGGCACTGGCGGGGGCTTCCATCTTAGTGCTGTTCGTGTTTGACCTATACGACCTTTCCCAGCCGCAGAAGCTTCTTGCGTCCGCCGTCGTGACACTGCTTGGGATGGTCGGTCCGGATATCTATCTCAGCAACCTTGCCACCAAGCGTCGCAACAAGATGCGCAAAGGCTTGCCGGACGCCCTCGACCTGATGGTGATCTGTGCCGAAGCCGGCCTCAGCCTGGACGCGACCCTGAATAAGGTCGCCAACGAGATCGACGAGACCTACCCGGAACTGGCCGACGAGTTGGGACTGACGGGCGTGGAGTTGGGGTTCTTGTCCGAACGGCGCGTCGCGCTTGTGAACTTCGCCGAGCGCACCGATCTGCCCGGCGTCCGGGCGATGGTGCAGAGCTTGATGCAGACGGAACGGTACGGCACGCCGCTGGCCCAGTCGCTACGGGTCCTGTCGGCGGAACTGCGCAACGAGCGCATGCTGAAGGCCGAGGAAAAGGCGGCCCGGTTGCCGGCAACGCTGACCGTGCCGATGATCCTGTTCATTCTGCCGCCGTTGTTCATCGTGTTGCTGGGGCCGGCGATCCTCGACACGATCGACGCTATGCGCGGACTGGGCTACGGCTGATGCCCGGCTGGCCGAAATCGCTACGGCGCGATCCGCACGTTGCTGCGCAGGATAGAGGCGGCTCGCAGCGTGCTGTCGTCGATCAGGAGGAGCTGGTCGATCGCCAGAAGGAGCTGGTTCACCTCCGCCTCCGGCAGATCCAGGCGCGCGGTGTTCGCGGCCTCGTCCCGCCGTCCGGCGAGCCCCAGAACCAGCGCCAGAGTATGGCGATGGCGGGCGGCGGCGTTCGGTATGACGGAAGCGCTCTGGGCGGTCTGCACCGCCAGATCATGCTGGCCGGCCAGGGACAGCGACAGGGCGAGATTGGCGAGAATGTCGGGGTCGGTGGAATCGAGGGCTACGGCCTGGCGATAGATGGCTTGGGCTTCCTCGTGTTCGCCAAGCAGATCATGCGCCACGCCGATGCTGTTCAGGGTCTTCGGGTCGGGTTCCACCGACAAAGCCTGACCCAGCGGTTCCATCGCCTGAGCCGGTCGTCCTTGGGCGATCAGCACGTTGCCCAGACCGCGAAGGATTCGCGGGTTGTTGGGATCGAGCGTCACCCCCCGGCGAAAGGCCGCGACCGCTTCGGGATACCGGCCGGCTTGGCCAAGCGCCTCGCCGA
>JANQIU010000252.1 GCA_028281985.1 Alphaproteobacteria bacterium
GGCACCGGTACCCAACAGGCACCGGGGGATGACTGCGCCTGGATTGGCGGTGGCGGTGGCGCCGGTCTCCGCGAGCAGCGGCTGGCCGGGTCCCGCGGCGAGCGCGCCCGCGTCGACGGTGCAGCCCTGCTGGCCGACGGGCCGGCGGTGGCCCAGGCCGCCGATGCGCATGGCCTTTTCTTGCTCGGTTATCCCGACGACGGCGAAGCGGACCTGCCGCCATGACCGACCTGCGCGTGTTCGTGACCGCCCTGGAAGCCTCGGGCGACATCCAGGCGGCGCGGATCGTGGCGGCGCTGCGCGCCCAGGTCGGCGACAGCATCTCGCTGGCCGGGATCGGTGGACCGGCCCTGGCTGCCGAAGGGTTGGACAGCGAGTTCCCGCTGGCCGATTTCTCGGTGATCGGTCTGACCGAGATCGTCTCCAGCCTGCCAAGACTGCGCCATCGGCTTCGGCAGACCGCCGAGGCGGCGCGCCGGTTTCAGCCGGATGTCCTGCTGACCGTCGACTCCTGGGCATTCGGGGCCCGGCTCGCCCATCGCCTGCGCACCAGCAAGCGGTGGCAGCATGTGCAGTTTGCGGCGCCCAAGGCCTGGGCCTGGCGTCCCGGCCGGGCCAGGCACATGCCCGGGCTGATCGATCACCTGCTGGTTCAGTTGCCGTTCGAAGTCGACTTCTTCGATCGTTTCGGTATGCCAACGACCCTGGTCGGGCACCCGATCCTCGAAGGACCGCTGCTGTCCGCCGACGGCCCACGGTTTCGCCGGACGCAGGGGGTCGATCCCGGGGCGCGCGTGTTGTGTGTGCTGCCTGGCAGTCGCGGCAGCGAGTTGCGGCGCCTGCTGCCGGTGTTCCGCGATGTCGTGCACCGGCTGGCGGCAGACCGGCCGGACCTGCGCCTCGTCATCCCCACCGTGCACCATCTGCACGAAACCGTGCGGGCCGCCGTCACCGACTGGCCGGGCCGGCCGATCCTCGTGCAGGCGGATGAACGCGAGAAAGCGGACGCATTTCAGGCGAGCACTGCGGCGCTTGCCGCATCGGGCACGGTTACGCTGGAACTGTCGGCGGCGCAGGTGCCCACGGTGCTGGCCTACCGCGTGTCGACCCTATCGGCGGTCATCGCGGCGCGCCTGATCCGGGTCGACTATGTGGGGCTGGTCAACCTGATCGAGGATCGGCTGGTCATGCCGGAGTTTCTCCAGCGGCGCTGCACCGCCGACGCCATCGTGCCGGCTCTGGCGCCGCTGCTTGACGATCCGGCCGCCGGCGCCGAGCAGCGCCAAGTCGGGGCCGGTATCGTCGACCGTCTTGGAGGCGTCGACACGGCACCCAGCGAGCGGGCGGCGCACACCATCCTCAGCCTGCTGGATCGTTCACCGCAGCACTGATCTTCCGGCGATCGGGCGGCGTCTTGCCGGCCCCCGTATCAGACGGCGAACGCCCAGACCATCGCCACGGTCAGCAGGCCACCGACAAACACCGGGATCAGGCGCATCAATCGTACCGACCACGGCATCCGGTTGTCGTTGGTCGCCGGCGGCACCCTGCGCCGGCCGGCCTTGCGGATGCGGACAAACCGCCGGCCCGACCCGTGGCCGGGGACCTGGGACCAGCGGCTGGGGCTGTTAGCCACGTTCCTCGACCGGCACGAAGTGACGCTGCGTGGCACCCGAGTAGAGCTGGCGCGGCCGTCCGATCCGCTGCACCGGATCCCCGATCATCTCCGTCCACTGGGCGATCCAGCCGACCGTACGGGCCAGGGCGAAGATCACCGTGAACATGCTGGTCGGGAACCCGATCGCCTTCAGGATGATGCCGGAGTAGAAGTCGACGTTCGGATACAGCTTTCGCTCGATGAAGTACTCGTCGCTCAGCGCCACTTCTTCAAGCCGCATGGCAATGTCCAACAGCGGATCGTGGATGCCGAGTTGCTCCAGCACCTCGTGGCATGTCTCCCGCATGACCTTCGCGCGTGGGTCGTAGTTCTTGTAGACCCGGTGTCCGAAGCCCATCAGCCGGAACGGGTCGTCCGGGTCCTTGGCCCGGGCGACGTACTCGTCCGTGCGTTCCGGTTCGCCGATCTCCTCCAGCATCAGGACGACAGCTTCGTTGGCGCCGCCATGGGCCGGTCCCCACAGCGATGCGATGCCGGCGGCGATGCAGGCGAAGGGGTTGGCCTGTGACGAGCCGGCGAGGCGAACCGTCGACGTCGACGCGTTCTGCTCATGATCGGCATGCAGGGTGAAGATCTTGTCCATGGCCCGCGCCACCACCGGATCCACGCGATAGGGCTCGCAGGGCGTGGCGAAGGTCATGTGGAGGAAGTTCTCCGCGTATTTCAGGTCGTTACGCGGATAGTTGATGGGCTGGCCGATCGCATACTTGTAGGCCATGGCCGCAATCGTCGGCATCTTGGCGATCAGCCGCCGGCTGGCCACCATGCGCTGGTGCGGGTCCCGGATGTCGGTGCTGTCGTGGTAGAACGACGACAGCGCCCCGACCACGCCGACCATGATCGCCATCGGATGCGCGTCGCGGCGGAACCCGCGCAGGAACTGTGTCAGCTGCTCGTGCACCATCGAATGATAGGTGATGGCATGCTCGAACTCGTCCTTCTGCGCCCGGTTCGGCAGCTCGCCGTAGAGCAGCAGGTAACAGACCTCCAGAAAGTCCGAGTGCTCCGCCAGCTCGTCGACGCTGTACCCGCGATGGAGCAGGATGCCGACCTCACCATCGATGAACGTGATCTCACTGTCGCAGGAACCGGTGGACGTGTAGCCGGGATCGTAGGTGAACATGCCGGTTTCGGCATACAGCCGGCGAATGTCGATCACACTGGGGCCGGTGCTGCCTTGGATCACCGGAAACTCGTATCGCTGCCCGGTCGCATTGTCGATTAGCGTGACGGTGTTCGCCGGGGCAGACTCGGTCACCGCAGCCGCGGACGGGGCGTGGGACATCAGCTTTTCCTTGTTCTAGCGCGCCGCGCCTGAGATCTCGCATCAGATCAGCAGGACGCGGGTGATCCGTCTCCACCTCGAGAATAAAGGCGCACCGGCGGAAGATCAATGTGACCGGAGGTCGGCTCCGGGGCAGGATGGCGATGCCCGAAATCGTCCTGGCGATCCCAGAAACCGCCGGAATCCGGCCGTCAACCTGCCTGCAGAGCGCGTTTCAGGCGTTGGCGGGAAACGGCATGCCGCCCGTCGACGCGATCGCGCCTAGGTCACATCGCCGATACGGTTCAACACTTCTTCGCGCCCCAGAATGGCGGCGACCTCGAAGATGCCCGGCGACATGTGGGATCCGGTCAGCGCCGCCCGCAGCGGCTGCGCGATCGCGCCCATCTTCAGGGATTCCGCTTCGGCGAAGGACCGGACGGCGGTTTCCAGGGCGG
Source organism: Alphaproteobacteria bacterium (assembly GCA_028281985.1). Classification (GTDB taxonomy): domain Bacteria; phylum Pseudomonadota; class Alphaproteobacteria; order DSM-16000; family Inquilinaceae; genus JANQIU01. The sequence goes on from JANQIU010000252.1 coordinate 3,401, forward strand.
CCTCGGACCAATCCTCCTGCTGCCGCAGGCGGTCGGCCAGCCGCCCGAGCAAGGCGGCCGCGTCCCCACCCAGCAGCTTCCGCGCCTTGTCGGTTTGCGGCAAGGGTGTCTGCCGGGCATAGAACGCCGCATTTTCAGCCAGTTCAACCAGGTTCTTCGCACGCTGCCGCAGGCCGTCCATGCCGGCAGCCATACGCGCCCGACCGGCGTCATCGACCGGGTGGCCGAGCATCGCCTCGATCCGCGGCAGGATCAGGTCCAAGAGCCGGCCCGGTTCAGCCTGCCGCACATAGACACCGTTCAGGTTCTCCAGCTTGGCGAAGTCCAGGCGGGCCGGGGACTGGCCGACGCCGTCCAGATCGAACCAGGCGATGGCCTGTTCAGTACTGATCACCTCGTCGTCGCCATGTCCCCATCCCAGGCGCAGCAGGTAGTTGCGCATAGCTTCCGGCAGCATCCCCATCTCCCGGAACGTCTCCACCCCGACGGCGCCGTGACGCTTGGACAGCTTGGCACCGTCCGCGCCGTGGATCAGCGGCACGTGGGCGAAGTCCGGCGGCTCTGCGCCGAGCGCCCGGAAAAGCTGGGTCTGCCGGAAGGCGTTGGTCAGGTGATCGTCGCCGCGCACAACATGGCTGATGCCCATATCGATGTCGTCGACGACGACGGACAGCATGTAAGTGGGCGTGCCGTCGGCCCGCAACAGCACCATGTCGTCCAGCTCGGCATTGCGGACCGTCACACGCCCCTGGACCAGATCGTCGATCACCGTCTCGCCGTCCTGGGGCGCCCGCAGCCGGACCACCGGAGGGACGCCCGCCGGGGCCTCGGCCGCATCGCGGTCGCGCCACCGGCCATCGTAGCGGACGGGGCGACCCTCGGCGCGGGCTTGGTCGCGCATCGCCGCCAGTTCATCCGGCGTGGCATAGCAGTGATAGGCATTGCCGGCCGCCAGCAGCCGGTCGACGGCGGCGGTATGCAGATCGCGGCGGGCGAACTGCGAAATCGGCTCTCCGTCCCAGTCCACGCCAAGCCAGCGCAACCCGTCGAAGATGGCCCGGACCGCGTCCTCGGTCGATCGCGCCCGGTCGGTGTCCTCGATCCGCAGCACGAAGCGGCCGCCATGGTGGCGGGCATACAACCAGTTGAACAACGCGGTGCGGGCGCCGCCGATATGCAGGTATCCTGTGGGCGAAGGCGCGAAGCGGGTGACGACGGTCATGGCGGGATGGCTGGCGGTATCGGGTTGGGGGACGGCAGCGGTGCTTAGCATAGCGGTGTCGCGTCTGCACGCCGGGCGTCGCGGCCGATGACCCTGGCGGCGGGCCGGGTTTGGGACGGGACGACGGCCCTGCCGTCGCGTGCCGTCGGCCTGTTCCTGGCCGAAAGGGACCGGTGGGCGCTTTGGCTGCCGTTTTTCCTGGGCACCGGCGTCGCGATCTACTTCTGGCTGCCGATGGAGCCGCCGGTTTGGGTTGCGCCGACGCTGGTCGCCGGCGCCCTGATGCTGGCCCTGGCGCTCCGGGGGGACGGCTGGGGGCTTCCGGTCGGGTTGACGGTCGGTATGGTCGCCCTCGGCCTCGGGGCCGCGCAACTCCGCACGACGATCGTCGATCAGCCACAACTGACGTCGCGCATCGGCCCCGCATCTGTCACCGGCCAAGTGGTCGACATCGACGGCGATCCGGGCGGCCGTGTGCGGCTGACGCTTTCCGGCCCGGTGGTTGACGGCCTGCCGGTTCCGGACACGCCGGGCCGGGTACGTATCAGCGTTGGCGGGTTGGACAGCATCCCGGCGCCGGGCAGCCGCATCCGGGTGCGCGCGGTGCTGTTGCCGCCGGGCGGCCCGGTGGTGCCCGGCGGCTTCGACTACCGGCGCACGGCATACTTTCTGGGGCTTGGGGCGGTCGGCTATGCCGTCGGGTCGCCGGAGGTGGTCGGCGATGACGACCCGGGCGGCGATGTCTGGCTGGAAGCGCGGCGTCGCTCGGTGGCGGCCGCCATTCGCGGCGTGCTGCCCGATCCGGCGGTTGCGGCGGTTGCCGTCAGCCTCTTGACCGGCGAACGCGGCGGGCTTTCGGATGATGTGCAGGAGGATCTGAGGGCCGCCGGCCTGGCGCATCTGCTGGCGATATCCGGACTGCATCTCGGGCTGGTCGCCGGCCTGGTGTTCTTTTCCGTGCGCCTGGGCCTGGCCCTTGTGCCGCCGCTGGCTCTGCGGCTGCCCGTCAAACGCGTTGCCGCCTCGTTCGCGCTGGTCGCCGCGCTTGGCTACATGCTGCTGGTCGGGGCGCCGATATCGACGCAGCGTGCCTTCCTGATGACGGCGCTGGTGCTGTTGGCGGTGATGACCGACCGGGATCCCATCTCGCTGCGGCTGGTCGCCATTGCCGCCCTGACGATCCTGCTGATCCGGCCGGAGGCGCTGATGGGCGCCAGTTTCCAGATGTCCTTCGCCGCCGTCACGGCGTTGGTGGCCGCCTATGAAGCGGCACGGCGTCGCCATCGGCGGCCACCGGGATCGCGCACCTGGCCGCGGCGTCTTGGCGTGTATCTGACGGGCGTGGCGGCAACCACCGTCATCGCCTGGGCGGCGACGGCCTTCTTCGCACTGGACAACTTCCAACGGGTGGCCAGCTACGGCGCCGTATCCAACCTGGTGGCGGTGCCATTGACGGCCTTCTGGATCATGCCTTGGGGCGTCCTGGCGTATCTGCTTTTGCCGCTGGGGCTGGAAGGCGCTGCGCTGGTGCCGATGGGGTGGGGCATCGATATCCTGCTGGTGATTGCCGACACCGCAGCCGGCTGGCCGCACGCTTCCCTCACCGTTGCGGCTGGCCCTCGTTGGGCACTGCCCTTGGCCGTGACCGGCGGCCTGTGGCTTTGTCTCTGGACGCGACCCTGGCGGTGGTTGGGCGTGATCGGTCCAGCGGTCGCCCTGACCGCCATCCTGTCGGCCACGCCGCCGCATCTGCTGGTGTCGATCGATCCTGCGGTCTGGGCGGCCCGGGATGGCGAAGCGCTCTATCTGTCCGACACGCGGCGCGGCGGGTACCAGCGCGATGTCTGGCTGCGCACGGTCGGACTGGATCAACCCCGGCTGGCCGGTCCTTCCCAGGCGCTATCGGTGCCGGCGGACGGCTTGACCTGCGACAGCCAGGGCTGCCTTTACCGCCGCAACGGCCACACCGCAGCTTTGCTGACGGACTCGTCGGCGTTGGCGGAAGACTGCGGCCGCGTCGATGTCATCGTCTCGTGGATTGCGGTTCCGGCGGCCTGTGCGGCCCCGGTGGTGATCGATCCGCCGGCCCTGTGGGCCGCGGGCACCCATGCCGTTACGTTCCACACCCGCGGTATCGACCTGCGCCGGGTGGGTGACAGCGCGACCGGGCGGCCCTGGCAGCAGGCGCCGCCGCGCTAGATGGGTTTCCCGATCGTCAGTTGTAGCGGCGCATCAGGCCGACCAGCCGGCCCTGTACCCGCACGCGATCGGGACCGAAGATCCGTGTCTCGTAGGCCGGATTGGCGGCCTCCAGCGCCACTGTGCCGCCGCGTTTGCGCAGGCGCTTGAGCGTCACTTCCAGGTCGTCCACCAGGGCGACGACGATCTCGCCGGTTTCGGCCGTGTCCGCCCAGCGGATGACGGCAACGTCGCCATCCAGAATCCCGGCATCGACCATGCTGTCACCGGATACTTCCAGCGTGTAGTGGTCTCCGGGACCCAGCAGGTCCGGCGGCACGGCCACGGTGTGGGAGGTGTCGCGGAAGGCCTCGATCGGCGTGCCGGCGGCGATCCGGCCGTAGAGCGGCAGCATAGCCATGCTCTCCAGCGCGGCTGCCGCTGGCGGCATCCCGCGCCCGGCCCGGGCGGGCCGTTCGAAATCGGCGACCTGGCCGGCCATGCGGTCCAGGCGGGGCGGGACGACCCCTTCGGGCAGTTTCAACACTTCCAGGGCGCGGGCGCGGTGTGGCAGCCGGCGGATGAAACCGCGTTCCTCCAGGCCGGTGATCAGACGATGGATGCCGGACTTCGACTTCAGGTCCAGGGCCTCTTTCATCTCGTCGAAAGAGGGTGACACGCCCCCATCGCGCAACTTCGCATCGATGAACAACAAAAGCTGATGTTGTTTCTTGGTCAGCATACCGTGCTCCCGGATGGACGTCGCCGAATCGCCCGCGACTGACGGGAAGTGTCATGGAACAAATGTAAAACGTCAAGTTTTGTTCTATGAAAGTTCCAACTGCGATTGCCGGCTCCAGCGTTCGTCGCCGATCAAATCCTCGCGCTACGAAATGTACTTCAAACCTCAGCGCCAATCGAATGCGTCATAGTATCTTACTGTCCGAATGAAGGCTTAAAAGTTATGTATATGACGGAGAGTTTTTCCGAATACAATTTCTGCTAATATTGCTAAAGCATCTGTTCTCGCACGGTTGACTCAGTTTGTAGGTACCGCAGAACTGAAGAATCCTAAGTATCTTGAGAGGGTTGACTTGAGTTCTGCATGTCCGACGGTTGATGCCGGTCACACCGGCAGGGCGCTGGCCGGGAAACGCAGGACCGCAACCTCCTCTCCCGGCTCCGCCGCGGGCGCGTGCGGCGGACGCATGATCAGGACATCCGCCTGGGCGAGGGGGCGCATCATGGCGCTATCCTGCCGGTCGGCCGGCCGGACACCCAGCGTACCCTCGGGTGTGCTGACGAACCACGCCCGCAGATAGTCCTGGCGGTGGTCGTTGGGCGGGAGTGGACCCAGCAAGGTCGCCGTCTCCAGCCGATCCGGACCCTCCGGCAGGCCGGAAAGGCGCGCGATTGCCGGCCTGAGGAAGAGCAGCGCACAGACCAGGCTGGAGACCGGGTTGCCGGGCAGGCCGAGCAGCGGGACGCCCGCGAACCGGCCGAACAGCAGCGGCTTGCCGGGACGCATTGCAATGCGCCAGAAATCCAGTTCCGACCGGCGGCCGGTGTCGGTGAGCAATTGCCGGACGGTGTCATGGGCACCCACCGAAGCGCCACCGGTTGTGACCAGCAGATCGGCGCCCGCGGCGCCCAGCACGGCCGTGGCCACGCGGTCGGGCTGATCGGGGACGATCCCCAGGACAATCGGATCGGCCCCGCAGGCCCGCACCAGTGCCGCCAGGGCCGGCAGGCTGGAGGCCACAAGGCCGTTGGGCGGCACCGGTTCGCCGGGCAGCACCAGCTCGTCGCCGGTCGCCAGAATGCCGACCTTGGGGCGCTGGTGTACCTGGACGTGACCGTATCCAGCCGCCGCGGCCAGGCCGACGGCGCGCGCCGTCAGCACGGTGCCCTGTGTCAGGACCGCCGACCCCTGATCGAAGTCGTTGCCGCGACGGCGGATGTGTCGGCCGGCTGCGGGCGCTTCCCGCACCACGATCTTGTCGCCGTCGGCGTCGGTGTCTTCCTGCAGGATGATCGTATCGGCGCCCTCGGGCACCGGCGCACCGGTGAAGATCCGCACGCAGGCGCCGGCGGCGACCGCCGCATCAAAACCGGACCCGGCGGCAACCTCGCCCTGAAGCGACAATCGCGCGGGAAGCGTGGTCAGGTCGGCGGCCCGCGCGGCATAGCCATCCATGGCCGACACATCGGCGAAGGGCTGGTCGCGGCGTGCGGTGAGGTCGGCGGCCAAGACCCGGCCATGCGCTTCCCACAGGCTGACCATCTCGGCCGGTCGCGCGTCGAACGCCGCGACGATCCGCTGCCGCGCGTCTTCCACTGAGATCATGTTGCGGCCCGGTAGGTGCCGGACTTTCCGCCGGTCTTTTCGATCAGCCGGAGGTCGGTGATGGTGATGGCCCGATCGAGGCTCTTCAGCATGTCG
>JANQIU010000311.1 GCA_028281985.1 Alphaproteobacteria bacterium
CTGCTCGGCGTTGTCGACGCCGCCTTCGTTCAGATAGGCCCATAGCCGGACGCGGACGGTCGGGTCTCCGGTCGATAGCTGCGCCAGTTCGGGGTCGTCCCGCTCATCCCCGGGCAGCAGGAACAGGTCGGTGCCGGCCCGCCGGCAGGCCGCGACCAGCTCGTCCACCCCATAGGACCAGTAAGCCCGGCCGCCCAGCAGGCGCACGACGATCAAGCGGGCACGGGATGCCACCTTCTCCAGATAGAGGTCGACCGACATGGGATGGCCAAGCTGCAGCAGGCTGGCTAGGCGCACCACCGGCGCCCCATCGGGCAGTCGGCCGGCGGCGCGGGCCAAGCAGGCCAGTTCGCTGTCGGCGGAGGACAGCACGACGATGTCGCCCGGGGTCTGGCCAAGGTCGACCGCCTCGCTGCCGTCGGCGATCCGGCCGGGCTGGGCCAGCAGCAGGTGCATCGGCCGTCAGGCCGCTGGCGCGACCGTTCGGCGGATCGCCGCCTCGTCGAGACCCTGATGGCCGATGATGACCAGCGCGGTCTCCTTGGGTTCGTCGGGACGCCAGGGCCGGTCGAAATAGGTCTGAATGCGCGGCCCGACCGACTGCACGACCGCCCGCATCGGCTTGTCGGCCACCGCGACGAAGCCCTTGACCCGCAACAGGTCGTGGGCGGCGATCGCCTGGCTGATGCCGGCCGTCAGCGTGTCCAGCGACCGCACCGGCGGCAGGCTCATGACGAAGCTGGCGAAGTCGTCGTGGTCGTGCTCGCCGTCCAGGGCATCGTGATGCGATGGGCGGCTGTCCAGGTCGTCTTCCGCCCCCATGCCCAGGCCGAGCAGGATCTCCGGGGCCAGCCGGCCGTGTTCGGCGAACACGACCTGGACGCCGGCGCGCTGGTGCGCGGCGATCTCCGCCGTGACCCGGTCGCGGCCGCCGTCGGCCAGCAGGTCGGTCTTGTTGACCACGACCAGGTCGGCACAGCCCACCTGCTCCTCCAGCAGCTCCGCCAGGGGGCTGTCGTGGTCCAGCATCTCGTCGGCCTGCCGTTGCGCTGCCACCGCGTCGGGATCGTCGGCAAAGCGGCCTTCGGCCACCGCGTGCCCGTCGACCAGGGCGACGACCCCATCGACGGTGGCGCGGCTGCGGATGTCGGGCCAGGAGAATGCTTTGACCAGGGGCTTCGGCAGCGCCAGACCCGAGGTCTCGATGACGATGTGGTCGGGCGGCTCGGCCCGGTCCAGCAGGGCGGTCAGCGTCGGCAGGAAGTCGTCGGCCACCGTGCAGCAGATGCAGCCGTTGGCCAGCTCGACGATATCGTCCTCCCGGCAGACCGCGTCGCCGCAGCCGCGGAGCAGGTCGCCGTCGACGCCGACATCGCCGAACTCGTTGATCACCAGGGCGATCCGGCGGCCGGCGGCGTTCTCCATCAGATGCCGGATCAGCGTGGTCTTTCCGGCACCCAGGAAACCGGTGATGACCGTTGTGGGCACGCGGGTCCGGGTGCGGGCGGTGGGGGTGTGGGTCGATGACATAGCCTTGGTCCAGTGTGGCGGGACGGAAACATGCTGATGTCGCCACAACGGACTTCCGCGCCGGGAGAAACCCTCGTCTCTCGGACGGGCGACGGGTGATGGCAGGTTTCCTGGCTTGCGGATCGTCGGCTGCCGCCCGGCCTTCCCCGGATCATGGATCCAGGTGGCCATGGGGAGTGGGTGGACGCCTACCGCCTACAGTTGCGAGGACAGCCGCGGACTTGCCCCTCGACCGGGGCGCACCGCGTTCCCTTTTACCCCCGAAACATGGGGCACCATCGACCCATAGGGCTATCGCAGATGCGGGCGGACATCAACGCCGCCGCGCGCCTAGCGCAGCGCAAAGACGACCGGCAGCGACATGGTCAGGGGGCCACTCCCAAGGGCCGCGGGGATCGGCGGCACCGGTGAGGCCGCTTGCACCATCCGGCGGACGGCGTCGTCCAACAGGCTGGACCCGCTGCTGCCGGTCAATTGCGACGCCGTGATCGATCCGTCTGCGGCAATGGTGATCTGGATTACCGCCTGGCCTTGGATGCCCCGCGATCGTGCAACTGGCGGGTAGGTCTTGTGGCGTTCGAACCAGGCTTGCAGCGATCGCCGGTAGTCGTCGCCGGTGCTGTCGGCGCCGACACCGGTCGTGCCCGGTGCGGCGATCCCTGCCGGTGCCTCGCCCGGGAGACCGGCAGGGTCATCCGGCAATGACGCGGCCTGCGGTCCCGACGGGGCAGGGGCGGCCGCCTCCTGGACCGGTGCGGGAGCAGGCTGCGTGACGGTCGCCACCCTGGGTGCCGGCGGCGCGGTGGCCGGTCGTGGCGCGAAGGAAGCCGGCACCGCGGGTCGACGGACCGGGGGCGGCGCCCAGGGGATGGTGGCCACCGGTTCCGTGACGTCCGAGGCAGCATCGGCCGCCGCGGTTTCCGGCGGTTCGGCCTCGACCACCGGTGCGGCTTCCCCCAAGGGGACTCCCGCTGCTGGGGCCGCCGCGGTTTCGGGTAACGCGGCCGGTTCCGGCAACGTTGCGACGGTTTCCTCGATCGGCGGTTCCGAAGGGGGCGGCGCTTCCAGGACTTCCGGTTCGGCCGACTCCATCGGTTCGAGGCGGACGTCTTCGTTTGGGGCTGGGGCGGCCACCGGAACGTCGACCGGTTCCGCTTGCGGCGCGACCGCGGGCGGCGGGACGTCGGTGGGTTCCGGTACCCGTTCCGCCAGGGGGACAGGTGCGACCGGCGCCACGACCGGGTCTTCCGTGCTTGCCGTCTCGGGGTCGGCCTCCGGTGGCGACACTGTCGTTGCCACGGGTTCCGCTACCGGTGCCCCGTTCGCCTGCCCGGAGCTCTCCTCCTGGCCGGAACCGCCGTCGAACACGAGGTCGACGGCGATGCCGCCGAACCCCGCACCGGACGCCTGATCGGGGTCGGTGGTCCAGAGCCAGGTCAGGGCGGCGGCACCCGCCATGTGGGCGAACAGCGCCACCGGCACCCAGGCCAGAAACGACAACCGGTCGGCGTCGGCGCGCCGGTGCCGCGGCCCGCCCGCCGACAGCACGGTCGCTGAGGCGTTCACGCCGCCGCCTCCCCAGATCGGGACAGGGCATAGACGGCGGTCGGCATTGCCCGTCCGCGCAACGCGACGTCGCCCAGCGCATCGGCCCGGACCGTTGACGGCAGGTCGATCTGCTCCAGCAGCCAGGCCGACGCCAGAAATCGATGGGAGCTCTCCTTGGCTCGCTGCTCGAGGCGTGCGGCGGTGTTGATCGTATCGCCGAAATAGACGATCGCCCGCTTGGCGTCGCCGCATTCGCTGACGACGATTGGCCCGCCATGCAGGCCGGCACGGAACTGCGGAACGACCCCGAAAGACGCCCGATAGGCGTCGGCCCGGTCGGCCATCGCCCGCTCGATCGCGAACAGGCAGCGCACGCAATCGGCGTTGCGCAGGGCCCGCCCCAGCGGCCAGGTGATGATCGCCTCGTCACCGACATAGGCGTGGATCTCCCCGCCGTGACGCGAAACCGGCTCGGAGATGTCGAAGAAGAACCGGGTCAGCAGCCGCTGGACGCCGACATCGCCCAGCGTTTGGGCCAATGCCGTGGACCCCTCCAGATCGATGAACAGAAACACCCGGTCCTCATGCCGCGGCGCGTGGTAGCGGCCCAGCATCACGTTGCCCAGGACCCGACCGCCGATCATGCGGGTGACCTGGGTTCCCAGCATGATCACGAACGCCAGGGCGGCGACGAAGGCGTAGAGGGTCCATCCCGGCTCGGTCCCGGCCAGCAGATCGAACTTGCCCAGTGCCACCCAGACGGACAGAAACCCGGTGATCAGGATTGACATTGAGACGGCGACAGCGAACACCGCAAACCGAAGCAGAAAGGGCGCCCGCCGCAGGGGTTCGCCATACCGGCTCGGCACCACAACCAGATAGAAACCCAACAACAGGGCGCCGCCGATCAGGCCTTGCAGGAAAGTCATCTGGGGCGTGATGTCGTGGCCCGGGCCCATGAACAGGGCCCAGTAGACAGGGCCGCCCAGGCTGAACAGCGCCAGGATGACGGCGAAATTGGTCAGGCGTCTGAGCAGGCCGGAAGTCATCGCCCGACCCTGCCCGCAAGCCGGTATGGCTTCAAGGTGATCACCCGCCGCATGCCGAATCGACTGACGCCGATGCATCCGGCTGGCAGACTCCCGGCGAGTCGAAGGAGCCTGCCGTGAGCCACGCCGATTTCGTCCATCTGCGCGTCCATTCCGCCTTCTCGCTCAGCGAAGGCGCGATCAAGGTCAAGGAACTGGTGAAGCTGGCGGCGGACCACCGCATGCCCGCGGTCGCCATGACCGATACCGGCAACCTGTTCGGCGCGCTGGAGTTTGCCGTTACGGCGGCGGGGGGCGGCATCCAGCCGATCATCGGGTCCATCCTGTCGGTGACCCGGGCGTCGGCCGGGGCGGGGGCGGGCAACGGCGGCCGCGACCGCCATGGCGAACCCGACCGCCTGCTGCTGCTGGTGCAGGACCAGACCGGCTATCGCAATCTGCTGCACCTGATCAGCCAGGCCTTCCTGGATTCCGACGGCACCGAAGCGCCCCAGGTGCCGTGGTCGGCGCTCGATGGATACAGCGACGGTCTGCTGGCGCTGACCGGCGGGCCGCTGGGTCCGCTGGACCGGGCGTTGGCCGATGGCCATCAGGGCGAGGCGGAAACCCTGCTGGCGACCCTGAAGCGGCTGTTTCCTGATCGGCTGTACCTCGAGATACAGCGCCATGGCCCGGGCTTCTGCGATGGGACCCCAGAACGGATCGAGCCGGCGCTGATCGACCTGGCCTATGCCCATGACGTGCCGCTGGTGGCCACCAACGATGTCTACTTTGCCGACGAAAGCATGGCCCAGGCCCACGATGCTTTGCTGTGCATCGCCGACGGTGCCTATGTCAGCGAGAAGGACCGCCGGCGCGTCACCCCGCAGCACCATTTCAAATCGGCCGAGGCAATGCGCACGGTGTTTGCCGACCTGCCGGAAGCGATCGAAAACACCCTGGTGGTGGCCCGCCGCTGTGCCTTCATGCCGGAGCGGCACAATCCCATCCTGCCGCAGTTCCCCACCGCCGACGGCGTGTCGGAGGAGGACGAACTGCGCCGCCAGGCCAGGGAGGGCCTGGAGAAACGCATCGCCACCCATGTGATCCGGCCGGACATGGACGCGGCCCGGCAGGCGGAGCTGGCAGAAACCTACCGGCGACAGCTCGACTACGAGCTGGATGTCATCATCCAGATGGGATTTGCCGGCTACTTCCTGATCGTTGCCGATTTCATCCACTGGGCGAACGCCAAGAGCATCCCCGTCGGTCCCGGCCGCGGCTCGGGCGCGGGTTCGGTCGTCGCCTGGGCGCTGACCATCACCGGCCTGGACCCGTTGCGCTTCGACCTGCTGTTCGAGCGGTTCCTCAACCCCGAGCGCGTGTCGATGCCGGATTTCGACATCGATTTCTGCCAGGACCGGCGCGACGAGGTCATCGCCTACGTTCAGGAACGCTACGGCCACGACCGGGTGGCGCAGATCATCACCTTCGGAAAGCTGCAGGCCCGGGCGGTCCTGCGCGATGTCGGCCGGGTGCTGCAGATGCCCTACGGGCAGGTCGACCGGATCTGCAAGCTGGTGCCCAACAACCCGGCCAACCCGGTAACGCTGGCGGAAGCCCTGGATCAGGTGGAACAGCTTCGCGAGGAGCGGGACCAGGACGAAACCGTCGCCTATCTGATCGACGTCGCGCTGAAGCTGGAGGGGCTGTACCGCCACGCCTCCACCCACGCCGCCGGCGTCGTGATCGGCGACCGACGGTTGGAAGAACTGGTGCCGCTCTACCGCGACCCGCGGTCGCCGATGCCGGTCACCCAGTTCAACATGAAATGGGTGGAGCAGGCGGGCCTGGTGAAGTTCGACTTCCTGGGCCTGAAGACGCTGACGGTGCTGGTCGACGCCTGCGCGCTGGTCCGCGACTCCGGCGCGGCGATCGACCTGGAGACCATACCCCTGGACGATACCGCGACCTACGACATGCTGTGCCGGCAGGAGACGGTGGGCGTGTTCCAGTTGGAAAGCGCGGGCATGCGGGATCTGATCCGCCGGCTCAAGCCCCACCGTTTCGAACAGATCATCGCGCTGGTGGCCCTGTACCGCCCGGGGCCGATGGAGAACATCCCGAAGTATCTCGCGGTCGCCAATGGCGAGGAGGCACCCGACTACCTGCACCCGACCCTGCAGCCGATCCTGGAAGAGACCTATGGCGTGATGATCTACCAGGAGCAGGTGATGCAGGTGGCCCAAACGCTGGCCGGCTACACGCTGGGCGGGGCCGATCTGCTGCGCCGCGCCATGGGCAAGAAGATCAAGGCGGAGATGGATGCCCAGCGCCAGACCTTCGTGGAAGGGGCGACGGGCCGGGGGGTGAAGGAGACGCAGGCGTCCCGCATCTTCGACCAGGTCGCCCGGTTTGCCGGCTACGGGTTTAACAAGGCGCATTCGGCCGGCTATGCGCTGGTCGCCTACCAGACTGCCTATATGAAGGCGAACCATCCGGTCGAGTTCATGGCTGCGACCATGACGCTGGACCTGGGCAACACCGACAAGATCAAGGTGTTCCGACAGGAATTGCAGCGCATGGGGCACCCGCTGCTGCCGCCGGACATCAACCGGTCGCAGCCGGTCTTCGCGGTGGAATTGGACGGCGACGGTAACAAGGCGATCCGCTATGCGCTGGGCGCCATCAAGGGCGTGGGTCTTGAGGCGATGCGGGCGCTCGTCGCCGAGCGCGACGCCTCCGGCCCGTTCGCTTCGGTTGCCGATGCAGCCCGCCGGCTCGACAGCCGGGTGATCAACAAGCGGCAATTGGAGAACCTGATCCGGGCGGGGGCGTTCGACAGCCTGGATGGCAACCGGCGGCAGTTGTTCGAAGGCGCGGATACCCTGGTCCGCTATGCCCAGGCGGCCGCTGCGGAACGCGACAGCGGCCAGGACAACCTGTTCGGCGGCGGCGCGGACGGCGGCAAGGCCCCGCCGCTACGGCTGCCGGATGTGGGCGACTGGCCGCCGATGGAGCGGCTGCGCCAGGAACAGGAGGCCGTCGGTTTCTTCCTGTCGGCCCATCCCCTGGACAGCTACAGCCTGTCCAGGCTGGGCGTCATCACCAGCACGGATCTGCTGGAACGGCAGGGCCGCGCCGGCACGGTGCGCATGGCCGGCATTCAGGTCGCCAAGCGGGAGCTACGGACCAAGCGCGGCCAGGCGATGGCTTTCCTTACCCTGTCCGATCCCCGCGGGGTCTACGAACTGGCGGTGTTCCCGGAAACGCTGGCGGCATCGCGTACGCTCTTGGAGTCCGGCAAGCCGCTGCTGGTGGATGTCGAGGTCCAGCCGACATCGGATGGGGGCTGTCGGCTCGGCGCGCAACGGATCGCCGATCTGGACGCGGTCATGGCCCAGACCGACGGCAACATCGAGGTCATCGTCGAGGATGCCCGCGCCGTCGCACCGCTTAAGGGCCTGCTGGACCGCCTGGGCCAGGGCCGCATCGGGGTTCAGGTGACGGCGATGCTGGACGGCGGCGGTGAAGCCTTGATCCGTCTGCCAGGCCGCTGGGCGGTGAATACCGATGCCCGGGCTGCGATAAAGTCGGAACCGGGCGTTGCCCTGGTACGGGAACTCTGATCTGCGCTTGCCATCGCCGAAACCGCGCGCTATCACCCGCGGCGCTTTCTGTTGACAACTCACGCGGACGTGCGCACCGGATCGAGCAGGATCCGGGACGCTCCGGTGTCGGTCGGGTCGAAAGGCCTTGCCGACTTGCGGTCCGCGGCGGTGGAACCGGAGAAGGACGGACACACGATGCTGCCGACGTTCACCATGCGTCAGCTCCTGGAAGCTGGCGTTCATTTTGGTCACCATACCCGTCGTTGGAACCCGAAGATGAACCAGTTCATCTTCGGCGTGCGCAATGGCGTTCACATCATCGATCTGGAACAGACGGTGCCGATGCTGCACCGGGCGCTGGAAGCGGCCCGCGACGTGGCGGCCGGCGGCGGACGGGTGCTGTTCGTCGGCACCAAGCGTCAGGCCCAGGACAAGGTTGCCGGGGCCGCCAAGCGGTGCGGCCAGTATTTCGTCAACCACCGCTGGCTTGGCGGCATGTTGACCAACTGGAAGACCATCTCGCTGTCGATCCGGCGTCTGAAGGACCTGGACGAGCGGGCGGCCGATCCGGAAAGCGGCCTGACCAAGAAGGAGATGCTGCAGCTGACCCGCGAGCGGGACAAGCTGGAGCGCGCCCTGGGCGGCATCCGCGAAATGGGCGGTCTGCCGGATGTGCTGTTCATCATCGACACCAACAAGGAGTCGATCGCCGTCGAAGAGGCGAACAAGCTGGGCATCCCGGTGATTGCCATCGTCGACAGCAACAGCGACCCCGACGGCATCACCTTCCCGGTGCCGGGCAACGACGACGCGCTGCGGGCGATCGACCTGTACTGCGATCTGATGAGCCGTTCGGTCCTGTCCGGCATCGAAGCGGAGTTTGCCGCCAGTGGCGGCGATCTGGGCGATCAGGACACGCCGCTGGTCGAAGATGCGGTGGCTCCGGAGGCTGAGGAAGCGGCGGCCGATGCGCCGACCGAGGCGGCCTCGGCCGAAGCCGCCGAGGCACCGGCAGAGCCGGAGCCGGCCGTCGAAGAGACCGCTTGATGTCGT
>JANQIU010000321.1 GCA_028281985.1 Alphaproteobacteria bacterium
AGGCGTCGTAATGCTCGTCGAACACCAGCCCTTCCACCTCGTACACCAGCGACGCTGCCAAGCCGGTGCTCAGCTCGGCCAAGGCCCGCAGCCGCTCGCCGTCGCCGGTCGCGGCCATCTCGGTCAACAGGGTGGCCAACTGGCCCGATTGGGCACGAATGAATGCCAGTGCCTGGACTTCCGCCAGGCCCTCGTTCAACAGCAGGTTGATGTCGTCCGTCAGGCGCCCGACCAGACGATCACCTGAATCGCGCATCCCCATCCGAACACCGTGGACAAGCGGCCCCAGGATCGCCTGGATTTCCGCCTCCAGATTGGCGATCTCCCGTACGGCGTCGACGGACTGACGGGCCAGCGTTTCGTTGCCGTCGAGTATCTGCTGCCGCGCGGCGAACAATCCCCAGTCACCTTGCCCGAACGCCAGGACGGAACTGGTGAGTGCCTGCAACAGACGCGTCTGATCGCCGGCATCGACTTGTTCCAGGAGCGCAGAGATCTCCTCCGTCGTCTCGTCGAACAGGGCTTGCAGATCAGCCAGCGCTTCGCGTGTCGGCGCTGTGATCGCCTGGCTCATCAGGGCCATGGCGTAGGTGATCCGGGTCCGCAAATCGGTGGCAGCCAACACCTCGTCGGCCGAGGTCACCGTGACCTCGCGCACGGCCGAGCGGGCGACGCTGTTCAACTCGACACCGGACTGCATCAACTGGCTCTGGCCGCGCTCGATCAGCGGCTCGACCGTCTCCAGGATGGTGGCATGCAGCGCCATCGCTTCGGCCAACAGGCCGGCACGCCGGTCGGCCAGGTCGATGCGGGTGGCGACGCCGTCCCGAAGCAGGCGGATCTGGGCAATGATCGCGTAGACGGCATTGCGGATCTCCGAGATCCGCTGGTCGTCCTGGCGTACCGCCTCCAGCTGGGCGATGCGGTCGTCCATCGCGTTGGCGTGTCGGTTGATCTCCGCCACGCCTGCGTCCAGTTCGTCAAGCGAGGCGGCGTCATGCAGGGCCGGCAGACCGGCACCCAGCGCGGCGCTGGAGTCGGCCAGACGCTGGGATTCCACGATCGCGGTGACATTGGTGCCGGTAATGGTCGTCAGGGTCTCTCGCGCACCTTCGAACGACACCAGGGAAACGCCGCTGGCAACCAGCGTCGCCCCCGCCACCGACCCGAAGGCGAGCATCAATTTCGCTTTGATCCCGAACCGTCTGCGCGTGCCGGTATTCGCCGGTTTCTTACCATCTGTGTTTCGGCTAACCGCTTCTGGGCCACGCCCTGGCGCGACAGTCATTCCGGGCTCCTTGTGAACCGTTCCCCGGGGCAGCCTCCGCAGCTCGGGAGGCGGCGTGGAAAGGCTGAAACCATGAGATCACGCACCGCCTTACCGTTTGGTTACGACCTTCGTCTATGCCGTTGAAAACAATCGCAATCGGATCGAAGGCGAGTATTGTCGCTTCGACCCGTTGTGCGGTGACGACAAGGTACGGTGTTGGTCCGTTTGGCTGCCAACCGGGGCGGCTTCGGCAACACGAACGCCTTACTCCGCGACGGCGGTGACCAGTTCCGGCGCATCACGCAGCGCGTTGGCGAATTCGACGCCGCATTGGGGATCACGGAACAGGCAGGCCTCGAAGTCCGGCGGCGGCAGAGGTCGGCCGCAGATGTACCCCTGGACCTGGTCGCAGCCGAGATCGGCCAACGCGCGCACCTGGTCCGGCATCTCCACGCCTTCGGCGATCGCATTGATGCCCAGGCCTTTGCACAGGCTGATGACCGCCCGGACGATCGCCAGATCGCTCGGATTGGTGGTCATGCCGGCGACAAACGCCATGTCGATCTTCAGCTTGCTGACCGGGAAGCGACGCAGATAGGTCAGCGAGGAATAGCCCGTTCCGAAATCGTCAATCGCCAGGCGCACGCCCATGGCGTTCAGCCGGGCGAACTGATCGGTCACGTTCAGCGCCTCGTGGAACAGGACCGTTTCGGTCAGTTCGATCTCCAGCGACTGCCCGGGCACGTCGTATCGGGCGAGCGTTTCGGCGATCTGGTCGGGCAGATGCCCGGAATAGAGCTGCACGGCGGAGATGTTGACCGCGACCTTGATGTTGGCGATGCCCGCGCGGCGCCAAGCGCCGATCTGGCGACACACCTCCTCCAGGATCCAGTCGCCGATCGGCACGATCAGGCCGCTTTCTTCGGCGACCGGCATGAACACGCCCGGCGACACCATGCCCCTGTTCGGTGAGTCCCAGCGCAGCAGCGCTTCCGCCCCGACGATGGTGCCACGCCGCATGTCCACCTGCGGTTGGTAGACCAGCCGGAACTCGTTGTTCTCGATGGCCCGCCGCAGTTCGCCCCGCAGCGACACCTTGGCCGTGAGCTCCTCGCCCATCTCCCGGGCATAGTACCGGCATTCGCCGGGATCGCCGGCGCGGGCCAGGCCCAAGGCGACGTCGGCACAGCGGATCAGCGCATCGTCATCCTCGCCGTCGCTCGGATAGAGTGCGGCACCCTGGGAGATCGACAGGCGAACCACCTGGCCGGCCACCTCGCGCACCTCCTGGACCGCCCGGGAAATGCCGTCGGTAACGATGGTCAGACGCTCCGGGACGTCGGGACCATTGAGGATGATGCCGAACTCGTCGCTGCCGATACGCGCGGCCACATCGGCCGGGCCAATCGCTCCCTCGATCCGCCGCGCAACCTCGTAAAGCAGCAGGTCGCCGAAGTCGTGACCGCGGATGTCGTTGAATTCCTTGAAGTTGTCCAGGTCGACATGGATCAGGCCGACGGACTGCCGCTCCACCGCCGCCCGCGACGTCGACTCGGAAAGCCGATCCCGGAACATGGTCCGGTTCGGCAGCTTGGTCAGCGGGTCGTGACCGGCCAGATAGGTCGACCGCTCTTCGGCCCGGCGCCGCGCCGTCAGGTCTTCGTGGACGATTACGAAGTGTCCGATGGCGCCATGCTCGTCCGGGATCGGTGCCACGGTTTCGTTGACCGAGATCAGCGTACCGTCCCGGCGACAGGTCAAAACCTCGCCGCGCCAGGTATCGCCGGCCCGCAGGGTCCGCCACAGATCGTCGTAGAAGGTCGACTGTCCGGTCCCCGAGCGCAGCTTCGATGGCGGCTGACCCAGCAGCTCTTCGGAGCGGTAGCCGGTCATGGCCAGCATCGCATCGTTGATCGACTCGACCCGGCCATTGCGGTTGACGACGAAAATGCCGTTCGCCGCTGCCTTCATCGCCGCGGCCTGCAGGCGCATGCGCTGCTGGCGCTCGGCATTCTGGTAGACGAGGCTCAGGCGGCTGGCGACCGGATCCAGAGTCTTGAGCAACCGGTCGTCGAGGGAATCGGCCGGCTTGGTGAGCAGGACAAGGGCTCCGATGGGTTCGCTGTCGGTGCGCATGGGCAGCACCGCACCGCCGCTGAAGCCGGCTTCGTCCAGGCGGCGCTGCCAGTCCCGGTTCCGGAGTTCGGCGTTGCGGAATGACACGGTCTGGCCGGTCCGCATCGCTTCACCGATGGGGCTCTCCGTTTCGCTCGGCTCCTTTGGCGCCACCGGCAGCCCCCGGACCAGACGCTCGGCGTCGGGGCCGTCGGCATACACCTTCATGCTGCCGTCTTTCTGGCTCGCCGCGACCCAAGCCAGGCTGAGGCGGTAGATCGGCGCCAGCTGGCCGCAGATCATCGGAATGATGTCGCGGCTGCGTGCGCCCGACAGCAGGCTTTCGTCCACCTGCCGCATCAGGTCGGACAGCTTGCGGGCCCGCCGCTCCTGGGTGACGTCGAGACAGATGGCGTACAGAAGCGCGCGGCCATCGATGGTGACCGCACCAACATAGTTGACCGTGTCGCGGACCCGGCCGTCGGCCAGTCTCTGTGGCCCCCGCAAGACCCCGCCGCCGGACCGGAGGATCTTGGCGACGGCGGCCTGCTCATCTTCGTCCGTCAAAGCCGTCAGCGACATCACCGAGCGATTGAGCAGCTCGTCCCGGGTGTAGCCGTAGAACTCGAAGGCGGCCTGGTTCGCGTCGACGATCACCAGTCGCTCGGGATCGATGATCAGGGCAATGGCATGGCTGTCTTCAAACAAGGTCCGATAGCGCCGCTCGCTTTCGCCCAGGCGCATCTCCGACGCTTGGCGCAGCCTAGCTTCGTTGCGCAGCGACAGGACGACGGCCACCAGCACGCCCAGGGCAATGCCGGCGAACTCGACACCTTCCGCCCAGGCGAAACCCTCGAGCGCCATGTGACTGATCAGCCACACCGCCGTCAGCCAGATCAAGGCGCCGGCAATGATGATCAGGTTTGAAGGTCGACCGAGAAGAGCGCCGCCATTGGCGGTGTCCGATCCGCGGTCCCGACTATTGCTCATGCACG
Source organism: Alphaproteobacteria bacterium (assembly GCA_028281985.1). Taxonomy (GTDB): domain Bacteria; phylum Pseudomonadota; class Alphaproteobacteria; order DSM-16000; family Inquilinaceae; genus JANQIU01. The sequence goes on from JANQIU010000321.1 coordinate 4,381, forward strand.
CTCCACGGGTTCCGCTCAACTCCCGTCCGGCCATGACGCGCGATTCCGTCTCGGAAACCGCTCGGATCCTTGCGAAATGCAGCCACCACCGACCACCAACCCCAGGACAAACTCGATCGACGGGCGTCGGAACATCTCCGGCACACTGCATCTCCAGATGACCGATGCTGGTCTACACTTGTTAAAATGCGGCTAATCCGGTTGATCCGGCCTGCGGATGGACGGCCGGTCGACCGCGTCCTCCGCCCCCGCCGCCGCAGACAACGCACAGCCAGATCCCGGCCGACTTCTCCCGAGACCATGAGCCGTCCCATGTCCCTTCAAACCATCGTCGACACGGCGTTTGCGCCGGCGCGCACCGCCATCGAGGAAGGCCGCATCCCGGGCGCCGTGCTGGGGGCCGTCACGGCCAGCGGCGACCGGGCGGTCACGCTGGCCGGGCGGCGCCAGCGCGTGCCGGAAGACCTGCCCCTGGACCGGGAGACCTGGTTCGATCTGGCAAGCCTGACCAAAGTGATGGTGACCGTGCCCGAGGTCCTGCGCGTGGTGGAGGAGGGCTTGGCCGATCTGGACGACCCGCTGGGCAAGCACCTGCCGGATCTGTCGGTAGGCCGGCGGGAGGCACCTGTCCGCTCCCTCACGTTGCGCGAGTGTCTCGTGCATTCGTCCGGCCTTCCGCCGTTCGAGGCGATCCACCAATGGGGGGCGACGGCCAGCAGCCGATGGGCCGCCTTTATGTCGCACCCCTGGTCGCTGGGGGAGCCTGCCTATTCGGATATCGGCTATCTGCTGCTAGGCCGGGTGATCGAGCGACTGCGGGGCCAGGCTTTCGGTGCGTTGGTCCCGCCGCCGGGAACCGCACTGGCGCACCCGCCTGAGGGATCTGCCGTCGCCGCCACGGAAAAGTGCCCCTGGCGCGGACGCGTTCTTGTCGGCGAAACCCATGACGACAACGCCTGGTCGCTCGGCGGGGCCGCTGGCCATGCCGGACTGTTCGGGCCGGTCGATTCCGTTCTGGACTATGGCGCACAGATCCTGAACGGAACCCTGCTCTCCCCGGCCGCGATGGCCGAGATGGTGCGCCCCCAGGCCCCGACCCGCTGCCTGGGCTGGGAGCGGCGCTACCCCTTCTGGTCGGGCGGCGGTCTGTGTAGTGCCGAGACGATCGGCCATACCGGTTTCACCGGGGTCGGGCTCTGGATCGACCGGCCTCGCGGCATGGCCTGGTCGCTGCTGACCAACCGCGTGCACCCCAGCCGCACGACCGAGACCGGGATCCTGGATCTGCGCCGCGCGGTCGGCAACCGGATTGCGGCGGCCTGGTCGCGGGTGAACGCCTAGCTGGATCGAACGTTTCGCAACGCTGGCCGACCCGTCAGCCGGCCAGCGCCCGGGCGTGATGGGCCAGGTGGTCGGCCATGAAGCTGGCGATGAAGTAGTAGCTGTGGTCGTAGCCGGGCTGGCGCCGGATGGTGACCGGTTTGCCGGCGGACTGGCAGGCCGCCTCGAACAGCCACGGCCGGAGCTGCTCGTCCAGGAACGTGTCGGCCTCCCCCTGGTCGATCAGGATGGGCCGGTCCCAGGCGCTACCGGCAACCAGTTCGGTGGCATCATAACTGGCCCATGCCGACTGGTCAGAGCCCAGATAGCCGGCAAAGGCCTTCTGCCCCCAAGGCACCTGGCTGGGTGCAACGATCGGGGCAAAGGCGGACACCGAACGATAGGCGCCAGGATTGCGAAGGGCGCAGACCAGTGCGCCGTGCCCCCCCATGGCATGCCCCATGACCGACTGGCGCGACGGGTCGACGGGGAACGCCGCCGCAACCAGGGTCGGCAGTTCGTCGGTGACGTAGCTGTACATTTTGTAATGGGACGCCCAGGGAGCCTGGAGCGCGTCGACATAGAAGCCGGCGCCCGATCCAAAATCGTAGGCCGCATGCTCGTCCGGCAGGTCCAGCCCCCGCGGGCTCGTGTCCGGCGCCACCAGGGCCAATCCCAGGTCCGCGGCCAGGCGTTGGGCGCCCGCTTTGATCGTGAAGTTCTCCTCCGTGCAGGTCAGTCCGGCCAGGAACCAGACCGCCGGCACGGGTCCGCCGGCCGCCTGGGGCGGCACGAAAACGGCGAACCGCATCGGCGTTCCGGTTACCCGCGAGGCATGCCGGTAGATGCCCTGCAGCCCGCCGAAGCAGCGGTGTTCTTCGATGGTTTCCAGCAACACACCGGCCCCTTCCTGTTCCCGGTAAAGGCGTCAGTAGATCACGACGCGGCGGATCGGCTCGCCGGCATGGAAAAGCCGGCTGGTCCCGTCGGGCATGAGGCCCTGGCCCTGGGTCGCCCGAATCGCCTGGCAAAGGTTCGTCTTCTCGCACAAGCAGTACTCGCATTGCCGGCATTCGGGCGTGTACAGCCGGATGACATGGTCGCCGGGGATCACCGACGTCACACCGGCCCCTCCCCGGCGCGGGGACCGTCCAGGTCGACCTCGACGATATCGAGCGGCTGTTCCGCGGCGAAAGCGACGGCGGCACGCGTTTTCATGCAAGCGACGCCTTCCATGCGTATTGTGTTGTGCGCGCCCGTCGAAGGCGCAGGCAAGAACAGTCTACGATGCCGGCCCGGGGATCGGTACGGCCCATCGGTAGTCCGGCCAATGCACTTTGCCCCATCACGCTGTCAATGGGAGAGCCGGCCATGGCCAGCAAAATCGGCATCATCGGTGCGGGGTTCGTGGGCAGCACGACGGCCTACGCCATGGTCCTGCGGGGGGTCGGCAGCGACATCGTCATCGTCGACCTGAACCGCGCCGCCGCCGAGGCCCAAGCCAGCGACATCGTCCACGCCGTTCCCTTCGCCTATTCGGCCACGGTCCGGGCCGGCGACTATCCGGATCTGGCCGGTGCGGACATCGTCGTCTTGTCCGCCGGCGTCAATCAGCAGCCGGGGGAAACCCGGATCCAGCTCCTTGGCCGCAACGCGGCGGTGTTCGCGGCGATCATTCCCAAGGTGCTGGAGGCCGCACCCCAGGCGGTGCTGGTCGTCGCCACCAACCCGGTGGACGTGATGACCCAGATTGCCCAGCGCATCTCCGACCTGCCGGCCGGGCGGGTGGTGGGCAGCGGCACGATCCTGGACACGGCGCGCTTCCGCTCGCTGCTCGCCGGTCATCTTCAGGTATCGCCGAAGTCCGTCCACGCGCAGGTTCTGGGCGAGCACGGCGACAGCGAGGTTCTGCACTGGTCCGAAGCCATGGTCGGCGGCGTGCCAGTCGAAGCCTTCGCCGCCCAGTCGCGGGTCGCGCTGACCGCCGCCGTGAAGTCGGAGATCGACCGGTCGGTGCGCGGCGCCGCCTACTCGATCATTGCCGGCAAGGGCGCCACCTACTATGGGATCGGTGCCGGTCTTGCCCGCCTTGCCCAGGCGATCCTGACCGACGAACGGTCGGTGCATACCGTGTCGATCGTCACCCCGGCGGTCGACGGGTTTCCCGAAGCCGCCTATTCCCTGCCCCGTGTGATCGGCCGCGACGGCGTGCTGGATACGTTGCACCCGCATCTGAACGACGCCGAATCTGCGGGCCTTCAGAACAGCGCCGATCTGCTGGCCGGCCTGTTTGCGGACATCGAATTGCCCGTGTGACCGGGGCCTGACGATCCTCGCGTCGACACGCCGCCGCGACCGGGTTAAGCGGAACCTCCCTTCGCCTCCGGAGCACCCCAGCGCCGTGACCGATTACTTTGCCGAACACGCACTGCTTCCCCGCGGCTGGTCGGAGAATGTCCGCATCGAGATCGACGACGATGGCACGATCGCCTCGGTGACCGCCGGCGCCCTGGTTAAGGATGCCACGATGTTGCCGGGGCCGGTGATCCCGGGCCTGCCCAATGCGCATTCCCGGTCCCCGCTGGGTGCGACGGCCGGGCTGATCGAGGGCACCGACCGCACCGTCATCGAGCGGGAAACTTACCGCCGGCTGGAGCGGATCGGACCGGATGCGATGCAGGCGATTGCGGCCCGGATCTATCTCGACATGCTCCGCTCCGGCATCACCGCCGTGGGCGAGTTCCATATGTGGCATCATGCCCATGACGGCGAGCGGTTCGATGATCCGGCGGAAATGGCCCATCGCCTGATACAGGCCGCCCGGCAGGTCGGCATCGGCATCACCCTGCTGCCGGTGCTGCTGGCCTGCGGTGAGTTCGGCGCCGCCGCAGCCGGGTCCGATACGCGGCGGTTCCAGAATACGCCGGACGAAATCCTGGATATCTGTGCGCGGCTGCATGCTGCCTACAAGACCGACCCGCAGACGCGCGTCGGCGTGGCGCCCTTCAGCCTGACCACGGTATCGCCGGAGATGCTGGCCTCCGTCGTGGCGGGAATCCAGACCCTGGACCCGATGTCGCCGATCCACCTGACGGCGGCGGCCACGGCGTCGGACGTCGAAGCCTGCCGGCGCTGGAGCGGCGCCCGTCCGGTCGAATGGCTGCTGTCGCACGCCCCGGTCGACGGCCGCTGGTGCATACTCCACGCGACACACCTGTCGGCCGCCGAGACCGCTACCCTGGCCGCCAGCGACGCCGTGGCGGGCGTCTGCCCGTCGAGTGAAGCGTCTCTGGGCGACGGCCTGTTCGCGCTTGCACCCTACCTGGCGGCGGGCGGAAAGCTGGCGGTCGGCAGCGGCCGGAACCTGCGCACCGATCTGCTGGAGGAACTGCGTTGGCTGGAATGGGGTCAGCGAGCGTCCCGGCTGTCGCGCGGCGTGACGGCGTCCGGCCATCCTGGTGCGGATCTGGTTCTGGCCCTGCTGGAAGGGGGAAGTCAGGCCCTCGGGCGCCCGATCGGGCGCATCGCCAAAGCCCACCGCGCCGACCTGGTGGTCTTGGACGACACCGACCCTGCGCTGGCTCGCCGCAAGGGTAACGGGATCCTGGATACGCTGGTGTTCGCCACGCCGGAGCGACCGATCCGGCATGTCATGGTGGGCGGAGATTGGGTGATCCGTGATCGTCGGCATGACGCCGAAGAGGCGATCTTGTCCGCCTTCGACCGGGCTGTCGCCCCCGTTCTCGCCTGAAGCGCCGGGGTCGACAACGGACAGCGCGCGCCCGGTATGGCGAAGCAGGGCACGGGGCGCACGACGGTCGCAGGCTTCGCATTTTCGCCATTATGCGGTGGCTACTGAAGACCCATTACGGTACCGTCCCGCGCCGTTGCCGGAGCTTAGACTGGCAACTTCAGGCAATAACTCACTTCCATGGGCGCCGTTTCCGAATGAAAACCATCCTTCCGGTGCATTTCGGGCAACGATCGCAGCCAAATCACGAGAGGACTGGAAATATGACCTTTGCCCGCTCGGTCGCTGTTGTGGCCGTTGCCACCAGCATTCCGGCATTGGCGACCGGAACCACCGCGTTCGCCCAGGAGCAAACGGCGCTGGACCTTTTCCAGGGGTTGGCGGCGACGGTCCTGAACGGCGTGGTGGCGTTTGAGAGCGCCGACGCCATCGGGGCCGACGGGTTCAGTCTGCAAAGCGTGGAGGTGACGCCGCCCGACCCGAACGCGCCGACCGTCTTCATCGACAGCGTCTCGGTCGAGAACCTCGATACGGAGTCGGTGCTCGGTGGGAATCCGCCCACGCGGATGACCCTCCAGCTCGCCGGCATCGACGTGTCGGTGGAGGATGTGCCGGACCTGGATGGCTTCTCCGAGTTGGGGATCACCCGGCTGCTGGGCGACGTCGCGCTCGACTACGAATTGGATCCGGCGACCCAGGTCCTCAGCCTCAACGAGCTGAGCCTGGACTTCGAAGGCCTTGGCGCCGTCCAGCTGGCCGTCGATGCCGGCGGCATCAGCCCGGAAGCGTTCTTGAACCCGCAAGCGGCGGCTTTGAGCACCACGCTGAACAGCCTCAGCCTGACCTACACGGACGACTCGCTGGTCCAGCGGATCATGACCGCCGGCGCCGCCGAGGAAGGCAAGAGCGAGGACGAGTTCCTCACCGACCGGCTGTCCGATATCGAGGCGTCCCAGGCGGGAGCCGGCGAGGCCAGC
>JANQIU010000017.1 GCA_028281985.1 Alphaproteobacteria bacterium
CGATCTGATCGAGGCGGCGCACCGGTTCGAGGGGCATGACCGGCAGGCCGACGACATGACCTGTGTCGTCCTGAACATGGCGGGGGCCGATCGATGATCCGCCGCTGGCTGAACCGTCGGTTCGGTATGCCGGGATTCCGGGGGGCGCTCGCCGTGCAGGGCGCGCCAGTTCCGACCGTCGACGACCTTTTGGCGGCGGCGGAGGGTGCGGCAGCGGCGATCGAGCATGACGGCCTGCGCGAGACAGCGCGGACCGAGATCGCCATCGCCTACGCCCGGGTGGCACCAGGGCGGCTTGCCGCTTTTCTGGGTCGCCAGGCGGACGGTCCGCTGCCGTCGCACAAGATGGCCGAAGCCGCCGCCGCGCTGGCCCGCGGGGGCGCGTGGGAGGATTCGGCGGCCCTGGCCATGCCCTATGCGGAGGTGGGCGTCCGGGACATGGTCCTGGCGATGGCCGGCGAGGCGGCCGCCATGGCCGGCCATCTCGATGCCGCGGACCAGCTTGGCCAGCGCGTCGACGATCCCCATCTGCGCGACCGGGTGGCCTACAGACAGGTGCAGCGGGACCTGGCCGATGGCCGGCGCGACCGGGCCACCGAGCGGCTGCAAGACATCGACGACCCGTTTTTCCGCGGGGCGGCCGAGGCGGCAATCATCGGCAATCTCGAGGCGCCGGCCCGGGCGGCGGCGGCGGCCAGCCTGGCGACCCGCCTGCCGCGGCTCATCGATGCCATTGACGGGGCCAGTCGGGCCGATCACCTGCGGCTGGAACTGGCGCGTGCCCTGATCTCCGGTCGGCAGACCGAATTCGCTGAAATGGTGATCGGGTCCATCGGGGTGGCCCATTTCCGGGCCGAAGGCTTCCTGGCGCTGGCCATGGCCGCTCTGGACGACGGCGATGTCGCTGCGACCTGGCAGGCGATCGACCGGGTCGGCTCGCTGCATCTTCGGGCGACCGGCCTGTCGGCCTTGGCGCTTCGGGCCGCCGATGCCGGCAACGCCGCGCTTGCGCTGCAGATGACCGACACCATTGCCGACGACGATGTCGCCGCGGATACCCTCTCCGGACTGGCCGCTGCGCTGTGGACCGAGCGGCGGCAGGAACTGGAGGCCCGCATGGACGCGATCGCCGATCCCGTGCTGCGGTCGCGCACCTGGATTGGCGCGGCGTCGGGTCTGGCCGATGACGATCCGCCGACGGCGACCGAACTTCTTACCATGGCCGAAAGCTTGGCGACCGATGAGCCACCGTCTCCCTCGCAGGGCCGGCTGCTGCGCGACGCCGTCTCGGTCCGTCTCCAGGCCGGCGACCGGCAAGGTGCGCTGGCGGCGGCGGTCCGGCTGCGTGACCGCCCCCCCTACCTGATCGCCCTGGCCCGGTGTCATCGCGTGTTCGGGGCCGACCCGGACGTGGATGTCCGGTTTGCCGACGCGTTCCGGTCGCTGGGCGCCGTAACCCGCGGCGCCCAGCAGGTGCAGGTGCTGCTCGATGCGGCCCTGGAACTGCGGCCGGTGATGGGCGACGCCGCACTCCCCCTCTGACCGGCGCGCGTCGGTTGCCGATGAACCCTTTCGTTGTGTTTCGTGCGGGTGCTACCAATCGGTCGCATCCGCACTAACCTTTGGGTCGTACCGGTGGCCTGCCGGGCCGATGCCGCCGCTGATCGACTGACATCCAGATTGCCAGGGAACTCCGCACCCATGAGCGCACTTCGTCTCCCGCCGCCTGTCCGGCGACTGCCGGCACCGGCGGTTCTGGCGGCCACCTTGCTGACGTTCGCTGCGGCGCAGGCCCAGGAGGCGGGCGCGCCGCCACCACCGGCCGTCACTGCGGTGTCGGTCGAACGGCGCAACGTGGCCGAACAGTTCGAGTTCATCGGCCGGGTCGAGGCGGTACAGACCGTCGAGTTGCAGGCCCGGGTGGCCGGATATCTGATGGAGCCGACCTTCCAGGAAGGCGACACGGTGACCGAAGGCTCGGTCCTGTTCCGCATCGAACCCTTCGAGTTTCAGGCCTATCTCCAGGCCGCCGAAGCCGAACTGCTGCGCGCCGAAGCACGGCTGCGCGAAGCGGAAGCCGATCTTGTGCGGGCGGAGAACCTGCTGGCCCGCGGCAACATCTCCGAAGCCCAGACGGACGAAGCCCGCACCGCCCGGGATTCCGCCCGGGCCGATGTGCTGTCGGCGGAATCGGCCGTTGTCCGGGCCGAACTGGACCTGGGATACACCGAGATCACGGCGCCGATTTCCGGGCGTATCGGCCGCGCGCTGATCACCCAGGGCAACTACGTGTCGGCGGAATCCGGGCCGTTGGCACGGATCGTCCAGGTCGATCCGATCCGGGTGGTGTTTTCGCCGACCGACCGGGACATCCTGGCCGCGCGCGAGATGCTGGGCGTCGACACGATCGAGGAGTTGAACCGGTCGTTCCGGCCCACCCTGCGGCTGGCAAACGGCGGCCGCTACGACTTCCCCGGCATGATCGAGTTTTCCGACAACGAGATCAGCCCGGAGACCGGCACGTTGGCCGTCTGGGCGCTGTTCCCCAATCCCGACGAGGTGCTGCTGCCCGGCGCGGTGGTCAGCGTGATTTCGCGCACCACCCGGCCGACGGAGGCCATCGTGGTGCCGCAGGCGGCGGTGCAGACCGACCGGCGCGGCCAGTTCGTCCTGGTGTTGGGCGCCGACAACCTCGTCGAACAGCGGCAGGTGACGGTGGGTCCCACGCTGCAAAGCTACTACACGGTCGAAAGCGGCCTGGACGAAGGCGACCTCGTGGTGGTCGAGGGGCTGCAGCGGGCAATGCCCGGATCCGTCGTGACCCCGATCGTCGTCGACATCGACGATTGGCCCGAAGCGGGGTAGCCAGCGATGTTTTCGCGCATCTTCATCGAGCGCCCGCGCTTCGCCATCGTCATCTCCATCGTGTTGATGCTGGCCGGCGCGTTGGCGGTTACCCAGATCCCGGTCGCCGAGTTCCCGGAGATCACGCCGCCGGAGGTGGAGGTGACCGCGATCTATCCGGGCGCCAATGCGGCGGTCGTCGAATCCACCGTCGCCGCGCCGATCGAGGCGGAGGTGAACGGTGTCGACGACATGATCTACATGTCGTCGACCAGCGCCAATGACGGCAGCTACCGGCTGACCGTCACCTTCGAGGTCGGCACCGACCCGGACATCGCCGCCGTCAATGTGCAGAACCGGGTGCAGCTTGCCCTGCCGCGGGTGCCGGAGGAGGTGACCCAGCAGGGCGTTTCGGTGCGCAAGCGGTCGCCCAACATCCTGCTGGTGGTCAACGTCTTCTCGCCCGACGGCTCCTACGACGAGGTGTTCCTGTCCAACTTCACCTCGCGCAATGTCCGTGATCCCCTGGCCCGTATCGACGGGGTCGGCGACGCCTTCATCTTCGGTGCGCTGGACTACGGCATGCGCATCTGGATGGACCCGGACCGCATGACCAGCCTGGGTATCACCTCCAGCGACGTCATCGCGGCGATCCGCGAACAGAACGTCCAGGCGTCCGCCGGGCAGCTCGGCGCCCGGCCGATCGAAGGCGACCAGCCCTTCCAGTACACCCTGCGGGCCGAAGGCCGGCTCAGCGATCCGGCTCAGTTCGGCGCGATCATCCTACGCACCGACGATGCCGGCGGCATCATCCGGATCAGCGATGTGGCCCGGGTCGAGCTGGGCGCCCAGACCTACTCCGCCCGGGCCAAGCTGGACGGCGCGCCGGCGACGACCATGGCGCTGTACCTGTCGCCCGGCGCCAACGCCTTAGCGACCGTGGAGGCGGTCCGGGCCGAGCTGGAGCGTTTGGAACCGCTGTTCCCGGAAGGCGTCGAATACTCGATCGTCTACGACACCACCGAATTCGTCATCGCCAATATCGACGAAGCCGTCGAGCTGCTGATCATCACCTTCTTCCTGGTGGTTTTCGTCTGCTACGCCTTCTTGCAGTCCTGGCGCGAGGCGCTGGTGCCGACGCTGTCGATCCCGGTATCGCTGACGGCCACCTTCGCGGTGCTGCTGGCGTTGGGCTATTCCGCCAACACACAGACGCTGTTCGCCCTGATTCTGGCGGTCGGCCTGGTGGTGGACGATGCGATCGTGGTGATCGAGAACGTCCAGCGGATCATGGCCGAACAGCGCATCAAGGCGCGCGAAGCGACGATCCAGGCGATGCAGCAGGTCACCGGACCGATCATCGCCACCACCTTCGTGCTGCTGGCGGTCTTCGGGCCGGTGGCGGTGATCCCCGGCATCGTCGGCGAGCTGTACCGGCAGTTCGCGGTCACCATCTCCACCGCCATGGTGCTGTCGATGGTGGTGTCGCTGACCCTGAGCCCGGCCCTGTGCGCGCTGATCCTGAAGCCGCCGAAGCCCGGCGAGAAGCGGGCTGGTCGGTTGCAGAAGCTCAGCCCGCTCTACTGGTTCGACCGGGGCCTGAACGTCACCCGCGACGGCTATGTGGCCGGCGTCCGCTGGCTGGTGCGGCGCCTCGCCGTCGTCGGCGTGGTTTTCGCCGGCGCCTTCGTGGGCATCTACTACCTGTTCGGCGCCCTGCCCACGTCCTTCGTCCCGGACGAGGACAAGGGCTACTTCTTCGCCGACATCCAGTTGCCGGACGCGGCCTCGCTGGACCGCACCGAAGCCGTCGTGGACGAGGTAGCGCGCCGCGTTCTGGAGACCGAGGGCGTGGCCCATGTCATCGCCGTTTCGGGCTTCAGCCTGCTGTCCAACGCCAACGCCTCCAATGTCGGGCTGATCGTCGGCGTGCTGGAGCCCTGGGACGAGCGGACCGAGCCGCATCTCTCGCTGCCGGCCATCCTGGACCATGTGCGGGCCGATCTGGCAACCATCCCCGCCGCCAACAGTTTCGCCTTCAACCCGCCGGCGATCCCGGGCATCGGCGCCAATGGCGGCTTCGATTTCCGCCTTCAGGGCCTGGGCGGCCAGACGCCCCAGGACATGGCGTCGGTGATGCGGTCGATCGTCATCGAGGCCAACCAGCGCGCGCCGCTGAATGCGGTGTTCAGCACCTACCGGGCCGACGTGCCGCAGATCTTCGTCGATATCGACCGGTCCAGGGCGGAAACCCTGGACGTGCCGATCGAATCGATCTTCCAGACCCTGCAGGCCAATCTGGGCTCGGCCTATGTCAACGACTTCAACCTGGCCGGCCGGGTGTACCAGGTGCGGGTCCAGGCCGAAGCGCCCTACCGCGACGATATCGAGGATATCGCCCGGCTCTACGTCCGTTCGCGCACCGGGGCGCTGGTGCCGCTGGACACGCTGCTGACCAACCGCATCGTGCTCGAGCCGGAACTGATCAACCGCTACAACCTGTTCCCGGCCATCCAGGTCAACGGCGAAGCGGCCCAGGGCTTCTCCTCTGGCGCGGCGCTGGCGGAGATGGAGGCCCTGGCCACGGAGCTGCTGCCGGACGGCTACAGCTATGAATGGTCGGCCCTGTCCTATCAGGAAAGCCAGGCCGGCGGCGGCGGGGCGTTCATCTTCGCCCTGGCCTTCCTGTTCGGGTATCTGTTCCTGGTGGCGCTGTATGAAAGCTGGACGGTGCCGTTGTCGGTCATGTTGTCCATCGCCATCGCCGTGCTGGGCGCCTTGGCGGGGCTGCATATCTTCGGCGAGGACAACAACATCTACAGCCAGATCGGCCTGGTGCTGCTGATCGCCCTCGCTGCCAAGAACGCCATCCTGATCGTCGAATTCGCCAAGGAACAAAGGCAATCCGGCAAATCGATCGCCGAAGCGGCGGCCAACGGCGCCCGGATCCGCTACCGGGCGGTGCTGATGACGGCGTTCGCCTTCATCTGTGCCGTGGTGCCGCTGCTGCTGGCCAGCGGGGCCGGGGCCGGCAGCCGCAACGCCATGGGCGCCACCGTGTTCAGCGGCATGATGGCGGCGACCTGCATCGGCATCTTCTTCATCCCGGCCCTCTACGCCGCCTTCCAGGGCTTCCGCGAAGGCGTGAAGCGGCGTTTTGGAAGCAGCGAAGACGCGCCGGCCGCAGCGGAGTGATGGCGGAGGAATCCTGTCGGGGACAGTTTACTGAATCAGCGCCGCCTTCCGTGATGGCACGCGTCAAGTAAGCTGTCCCCGGCCTGGCTTTGCGACCACTGGGTGCGCAGATGTTCGGTATAGGTCCGCAGCATCGGCACCCGGCGGGGGCGGAAGCTTTCGTCGGTGACGGTCAGGCTGGCCATGCGGCTCAGGCGGAACTGGCGGAAGTCCACCCGCATCGTGCACCACGCCAGCAGCATCAGCGTGTTGTCCATGTAGACCAGCGACACCGGCCAGATCCGCCGGTCGGTGCCGCGGCCGTTGCGGTCGCGATAG
>JANQIU010000113.1 GCA_028281985.1 Alphaproteobacteria bacterium
TCGGGATGACGCCCTTGCCCTTGTTCTCGTGGATGTTCTTCGCCAGCGCCCGGTACTCGTCGGCCTGGGCGCAGTCGGGCTTGTATTCGATGACCGTCATGCGCCGCAGCTCGGCGTGCTGGACGATGTTGTCGCGCGGCACGAAGTGGATCAGCCGGGTCCCCAGCTTGCCGGCCATGGCTTCAGCCAGTTCGATTTCCCGATCGGTCTGGCGGGAATTGCAGATCAGCCCGCCCAGACGCACGCCGCCGGTATTGGCGTATTTCAGGATCCCGCGGGAGATGTTGTTGGCGGCATAGAGCGCCATCATCTCGCCGGACATGACGATGTAGATCTCCTGCGCCTTGTTCTCGCGAATGGGCATCGCGAACCCGCCGCAGACCACATCGCCCAGGACGTCGTAGACGATGTAGTCCTGGCCCTCGTAGGCGCCGTTCTCCTCCAGGAAGTTGATCGAGGTGATGACGCCGCGGCCGGCGCAGCCGACGCCCGGCTCAGGCCCGCCGGATTCGACGCAAGCCACGCCGCCGTAGCCGGTGCGCAGCACGTCCTCCAGTTCCAGGTCCTCCACCGAGCCCGCTTCGGCGGCCAGGTGCAGCACCGTCTGCTGGGCCTTCGCGTGCAGCATCAGGCGGGTGGAATCGGCCTTGGGATCGCAGCCGACGATCAGGACCTTCTGCCCCATCTCGGCAAGGGCGGCGATGGTGTTCTGGGACGTGGTCGATTTGCCGATGCCGCCTTTGCCGTAGAAGGCAATCTGACGAAGGTCACCCATGATGCGCTCCTTTCACGGATTCCGAGGCTGCGCCTCCGACTCTGTCGCCAAGCTGTTCAGCAACGACCGTGCCAAGGGGTGTCCGTTCTTCCCCGAGCATCGTTTTTTCAATTTCTGCAAATGATTAGGGGCGTTGTCGGGCGGTGATCCGTCGGGGGCGGACTCCTGTTTGGAACCCGACAATCCCCGACACAGTGTTGCAACCCCCACAGGCCGGAAGCACCGGACGGCCGGTCGCATCCTCGGATCCGGTGGGCTGGAATGGATCTTGCTGCCGACCGGTTCGGGGGACCGCGATGCAGTTGCTAGCCCACGACGTTCTGGACGTGCCCGAAGTCGTTGCCAAAAAGGGGCACAGCACCAACCTGGTCGGCATTCCGACCGGCCTGTTGGCCAGCGATGCTTTCAATCGTGCCGGCCTGCCGCTGCATTTGGCGGGCGTCCGCGAAGCCAATCGTGGCCTGTTCAGCATGCTGGACAGGGCGGACTCGGCGGAGCACGCCGCCACCCTCTTCACCGCCTACATGGAGGTGGTTTTCGGTCTGCATCCCGAGCAGCGCGGGCCGGCAAACGGCACCCGGGACGGCCGTCGGCGCTATCGCGCCAGCTATGCGCGGCTGCTGCGCGGCTGGGCCTACGACAGCAACAATCCCGAGGGCGCGGTCTTGAAGGGCTGGGTCGAGAGTCGGTTCGGCCTGTTCCCGACGTTCCACAAGGAACCGCTGCTCAGCTTCTCGTCACCAGCCTGGGTTCGCTATGTGGAAGAAAAGATGGGCAGCCGGTTCCACAACAACGCCATCTTCAGCCAGCTCGACCTGGTCTACGAGTTCGTCCAGTGGTCGCTGGCGCGGTTCCTGCCGCGAAGCAGGACCCTTCTCCTGTACCGGGGCGTCAACGACTTCCAGGAACATCCGATTTCCGATGTCATCGATCGGCGCACCGTAGTCGTCCGCCTCAACAACCTGGTCTCCTTCACCAGCCAGCGGGACATTGCCAGCTGGTTCGGCTCCTACATCCTGGAAGCGGAGGTGCCCGCCTGCAAAGTGACCTTCTTCAATGCGCTTCTGCCGCAGACGCCGCTGCAGGGGGAGGGCGAATACCTGGTGATCGGCGGCGACTACCGTGTCCGTGCGAGCTATCTGTAGATGGCCGGCGGGAAAGGCAGATGCCAATGATCACCCCGGCGATGACCGATCGGGCGCTGGGCGCCTATCTCGGGTTCGCGGTGGGCGACGCGCTCGGCGCAACCGTGGAGTTCCTGACCGCGGAGGAGATTACCGCCCAATACGGCAAACACTGTCGCCTGATCGGCGGCGGCTGGCTCAAGCTCAAGCCAGGGCAGGTGACCGATGATACCGAGATGACGCTGTGCGTCGGGCGTGCCATCGTTGATCGGGGCGGCTGGGACGCGGAAGCGGTCTGCAAGGCGTTCGCGCAATGGCTGCGCGGCGGACCGGCGGATGTCGGCAACACCTGTCGGCGCGGCATTCGCCGCTACATCGTCGACGGTACGGTTTCGACGCCGCCGAACGAAGGGGATGCCGGAAACGGCGCGTGCATGCGCAATCTCCCTGTTGCCCTGGCTACCCTCGGCGCCGCCGCCGCCTTTCGTACCTGGACGCTGGAGCAGTGCCATACGACCCACAATCACCCGCTGTCCGACGCGGCTACCCTGGCGCTCGGCCGCATGGTGCAACGGCTCGTCCTGGGCGGGACAATCGGCGATTGCCGGGACGAGGCGCGGGCCCTGGCAGCCCAGCACCCGCCGTTCCGGTTCGATCGGTATAACGGCCACTGCTCGGCCTTCATCGTCGACACCATCCGCACCGTCCTGCACGTCTACTTCCTGACGGATTCGGTGCGGAGCTGTGTGATCGAAACGGTGAACATGGGCGGCGACGCGGACACGGCCGGCGCGCTCGCCGGCATGCTTGCCGGTGCCACCTATGGTGCCGAGTCGATCCCGCGCGCCTGGTTGCGCGCCTTGGACCGGTCGGTGTCGCAGGAGATCGGTCAGCAGGTCCCGGATCTGCTGCGGATTGCCGGCGATCGCGTTGCGACCGTGACAGAAACCGCGTCTTAGCCACGCCCGGCCGGCCTCAGGCGTGTGCGCCTGCCACTGCCCGGACCGGCAGGACAGCGACGCCACCGCTTCCGGTCTCGGCGATCGGCTCGATCGCCGTCGCACCGACGACGACCTGCACCTTGGTTCCCGGCGGTTCGCTCCGCCGGGGAACGAACAGCCGCCCCAGGGAGGACCCCAGGACGGTCAATCCAGTGCCGGTGTCGTGACCCAGCACCTCGGCGATCAGCCGCAGCCCGGTGTCGGGCATCGTCGGGTTTCCAGGCGGAAGGACCGGCTCCGATGCCGTCAGCCGGCCGTTCTCGATCCGGATCGACCGGTCGGCGATCTGGGCGATCTCCTCGGCAGCGTGGGAGACATAGACGATCGGCAGGGCGAAGGTGTCCCGCAGCCGGCGGATGAAGGGCAGAATCTCTGCCTTGCGCTCCGGATCGATCGAGGCCAGCGGCTCGTCCATCAGCAGGAGGCTCGGGCCCGACAACAGGGCGCGGCCGATGGCCACCCGCTGGCTTTCGCCGCCGGACAGTGACCGCGGCCGCCGCCGGAGCAGGCCGCGAATGTCCAGCAGGTCGACCACCTCGTCGAAGTCGACGCGGCTGCGGCCGCTGTGCCGCCCGTATCCCAGGTTGGACGCGACCGACATGTGGGGAAACAGTCGGTAGTCCTGAAACACGTAGCCGACGCGCCGTGCCTCCGGCCTGACGTTGATGCGCTCCGCAGAATCGAAGAGGACCCGACCGTCGACGACGATGCGGCCGCCATCGGGCCGCTGCAGCCCGGCGATCAGGTTGATGAGGGTGGTCTTGCCCGATCCCGACGGGCCATGCACGGCCAGGATCTCATGGGCTTCGACATCAAGCCGGACATCGAGGTCGAAGGTGCCGATATGGCGATGGACCTGGACCTGCAGCATGGTCAGACACCCAGCCGGCGTTGCAGCCGGCGCGCAGCGATTTCCGAACCGAGCAGCGCCAGCATCGCCAGGCCGACGGATATGGCGACCAGACGCAGCGCACCGGTCTCGCCATCCGGGGTCTGTGCCATGGTGTACAGGGCCAGCGGCAGCGTCCGGGTTTCGCCGGCGATGTTCGACACGAAGGTGATGGTGGCCCCGAACTCCCCGAGGCTGCGGGCGAAGGCGAGGATGCAGCCGGTCAGAATGCCGGGCGCGATCAGCGGCAGGGTGATCGTCACGAACAGGCGCAGCGGGCCGCTGCCGAGGATCCGGGCCGCGGCCTCCAGCCGGTCGTCGACCGTTTCCAGCGACAGCCGTATCGCCCGTACCATCAGGGGAAAGGCCATGACGGCCGACGCGACCACCGCGCCTTCGAAGGTGAAGGCGACGCTGATCCCGAAGGTGTCGTACAGCCACCCGCCGATGGGGCCGTTCCGCCCGAGGAGGACGAGCAGGAGGTAGCCGATCGCCACGGGCGGCAAGACCAGGGGCAGGTGCACGGCCCCATTCAGCAGGTTCTTGCCGTAGAAGTCCCGTCGGGCCAGCAGCCAGGCGACGACCATGCCGGGCGGCAGGATGGCGACGACGCACCAGGCGGCGACGCGGATACTGAGCCACAGGGCGTCGGTTTCAGCCGGCGTCATCATGACTGACGCTCGGTGCCGACGCGAAGCCGTGCCGTTCGAGAACCTCGGCGGCACCCGCGCCCAACGCGCAGTCGAAGAGCTGACGTACCGCGCGCGTGTCGCGGCCGTCGACGAGGGCGATCTCGTAGACGATCGGCGGATGACTGTGGGCGGGAAACGCGGCGACGACGCTGACCCGGCGACTGATCCGGGCGTCGGTTTCGTAGACGATGCCGAGTGGCGCCGACCCGGTTTCGACAAGGGCCAGGGCGGCGCGGACGGTCGGCGCCCCCGCCACCTGTCCGCGAAGGCTTTCCCAGATGCCGTAGGACTGCAGGGCCGCCTTGGCGTACTCGCCCGCCGGCGTGTAGTCGGGGTCGCCCATGGCGATGCGTCCATCGGCGGGAAGGGCGGCAAGCGCAACCAGCGGCGACGGACTCTCGTCCGCCGGCGCCGTCGACGGTGCGATCACCACCAGGGTGTTGCCGGCGAACCGGCGCCGACTGCCGTCCACCAGCAGGCCGCGCCGGTCCAGATAGTCCATCCAGGCCGTATTGGCCGAGAGATAGACGTGGGCCGCGGCGCCTTGTTCGATCTGCCGGGCAAGTACCGAACTGGCGGCGAATGAGGCGCTGATGGGATCGGGCTGCTCGTGGCCGCAAAGGTCCACGATCTCCTCCACCGCGCTGGTCATGCTGGCGGCGGCGAACACGAGGATCCTTTCGCCGTCCTGCGCCGGCGCGGTGTCGCTGGCCGCGAAAGCCAGCAGAAGCGCCGCGGCCGTCACGCCGATGCGCCGCCGCCCGGTCATACCGCCCCGCCGCCGATCCGTCGGGCGTCGACGGTAATCGGAAGGCGCGTGTCGGCCGCCATCTCCGGCAAGTTCAGCCGCCAGCCGTTGGCCAGTTCGATCCAGCCGCCCCACAAGTCGGGCCGCTCCATGCCGACGATCGCCTCCTCGAGGTCCTTCTTGGCGACATATGCCGAGTAGGCGCCGCCGCGCTGACCGATCGTCACCTTCATTCAATCCTCCACGGCTTCGATTTCGTCCCTGCGCATGCCCACGAGCCGGCCGCGGTCGACGAAATCGACGGTGTAGACGTAGTAGCGCTGCAGGAACTCGCCGACGCCCGCGACATATCCCAGGTCGCCGGTCTCCACGATGAACGCGCCGCGGTCCTGGCCCGGCACGGTGCCGTCGTTGCGGATCGGCGTGCGTGCCCGCACCCGCTGTCCCGGCAGAAACGCGGGCAGGCGATAGACCTCAGGAAGGCGGTCTTCCGCCATGGGCGCCACCGGCCGGTCCGTCTGCGGGCTCATGCCGCAACGATGCAATCGGCCGGGCAGTTGGCCTGGCATCGCGGTGAATCGGCGAACCCGTCGCACTCCGTGCATTTCGCCGGATCGATGGCATAGGCGTCGCCCTTCATCCGGATGGCCGCATTGGGGCAGTCCTCTTCGCAGGTCCCACAAACCATGCAGTCGGTGGCGATGATCTTGAGGGCCATGGCTGGTCTCCTTGTCGTCTTGCGCCGGTGCGGACCGGCGGCATCAAGCTGTTTGGGCAACCGGTTCCGCGGCGCCGAGGTCTTCCACGAATGCCTTGGCCACCGCCGTCTCGACATACTCATGGGCATAAGCGTCGATGGCGCTGATGCCCGCGGCTGCCAGGTGCCGGCGCGGCCGTTCGCCGATCCGGGCGCACAGCACCGCGCTCACGCCCTCCAGCAGCGCAACGGTTGTTTCCAGGACCTCGTCTTCGCCGTATCCGCCCTGGCAGTACTTGGCTGCGCGGCGATGGCCGGCCAGGCGGACGCCTGACCGGTCAACCTCGTAGATCTGGAACTCCCGGGCATGGCCGAAATGCTGGTTGATGCGACCGCTGCCCTTGGTGCAAACGGCGATCAGGCGGCGGTCACCGGTCGCGGCGCGCTGGAGAATCCCTGCTGCCTCGGCCGTCGCGGCACGGCGGTGCCCGCGTTCACGATCGACCACCGCGCGATAGGTGCGCCGGCGTTCGGGGTCGATGGTGGGCGTCGCCGGCAGCCGGTCGAGATCGAACTGCGCCCCCTGGTCGTTGCCCAGAAGCCCGACCGCATCGGCCCGGCACTGGCGGCAGTGCTTCATCAGGTTTGCGCCGCCGCCCAGTTGCTCCTGCAGGGAACTGAGTTCGGCCGGTGTCGGTCCGCGCTGGCCGGTCAGGCCGAAATGGGTGCCGTGCGCCGGGTCCGAGATCAGCGGCATGATGTTGTGCAGGAACGCCTTGCGGGCCTTCAGCTCGGCATTGACCTCCGCCAGATGGGCGTCGTTGACGCCGGGGATCATGACCGAATTGACCTTCACCAGGATGCCGGCGGCGACCAGCATGTCGAGGCCGAGTAACTGCCGTTCGATCAGTAACCGGGCGGCATCCCGACCCGTCAGGCGCCGCTTGTCGAAGGCGATCCAGGCATAGATCCGCTCGGCGACCGCCGGGTCGATGGCATTGATCGTGATGGTCACGTGATTGACGCCATGGGCCTTGATCGCCGCGACCCAGTCGGGAAGCGCGAGGCCGTTGGTCGACAGGCACAGCTTGACGTCGGGCAGGGCCTCGGCGATGCGCTGGCACGCCTCGAAGGTCTTGTGCGGATTGGCCAGCGCGTCGCCTGGCCCGGCGATGCCGACCACCGAGAGCTGGGGCAACTGCGACGCTACCCAGACGGCCTTGCGGGCGGCCTGCTCCGGCGTCAGCCGTTCGCTGACGACGCCCGGTCGGCTCTCGTTGGCGCAGTCGTATTTGCGGTTGCAGTAGTGGCACTGGATGTTGCAGGCGGGCGCGACAGCGATGTGCATGCGCGCGAAGAAGTGGTGCGCTTCCTGGCTGTAGCAGGGGTGATCGTTCACCTGGTTCCAGACATCGGCGGGAAGCGCCGCGGCGTCCGAGGCGGACCCGCAGGCGGCAGCGGTACAGCCGGTTGCCCGCGGCCGCGACCGGTCCTCTGCCGATGGCGGCGACCGCGAAATGGTCTCGAGGGGAATGATCTTCCGCATCGGCCGCCCCTGTCCCTGTCATCCGTGCAACCGCATCCGAACGACGGGAAAGCAGGCACCGTGCCAAACCGGTAACCCGTTGTTATTGTTGTGATGTTCGGTGATCGGCCGAATTGGGGCGTGTCCGCAGCCCGACAAACTGTCGGACAAGCGACACCGCCATGCGACGACAGTCGCTTGAACTCGATCCGTACGACGACAGTCGCTTGATTTCGATCCGTGCGACTACAGGCGCTTGATTTCGATATTGTGCTTGCGCAGGGCGTAGCCGATCTGCCGGGGGGTTATCCCGAGAACCCGCGCCGCCTTCGCCTGGACCCAGCCGGAACGTTCCATGACGCGGACCAGCCGTTCACGCTGCGGCAGCGCGTCCAGCGACCCCAACGCGTCGAGCTCGGCCCAGTCGGCATTCGGATGGTTGGCGGGCTC
This sequence comes from Alphaproteobacteria bacterium, assembly GCA_028281985.1. GTDB lineage: Bacteria > Pseudomonadota > Alphaproteobacteria > DSM-16000 > Inquilinaceae > JANQIU01. The sequence goes on from JANQIU010000113.1 coordinate 7,902, forward strand.
CGCCGGCGCTTCGGGTTCGGCACCTGCCGCGACGCTTGGTTCCGCCGTCAGCCTCGCGCATTGGCAAAGGCCGCTCTGGCAGGGGAGGTTGAACTGATCGATCACCTCGCCCCGCGTCATCGTCGCGACGCGGTAGATGCAATTCTCCAGTTCGCGGACATTGCCCGGATAGTTGCACGACGTGATCACGCGCATCGCCCGGTCGGAGAAACGCAAGCTGCGTTCGTTTTCCTGGTTGAAGGACCGGAGGAAATGCTCTGCGAGTTCGGGGATGTCGCCGCGGCGCTCGCGCAGCGACGGGACAAAGATCGGCACGACGTTGATCCGGTAATAGAGGTCGGCTCGGAAGTCGCCCTTGGCCACCGCCTCTTCCAGGTTCCGGTTGGTCGCGCAGATGATCCGGACATCGACGCGGATCGTCGACGTGCCGCCGATCCGCTCGAACTCGCGCTCCTGCAGCGCCCGCAGCAGCTTGGCCTGAAACGCTCTTGAGATATCGCCGATCTCGTCGAGGAACAGCGTACCGCCGTTGGCCAGCTCGAACCGGCCCTTGCGCAACTGGGTGGCGCCGGTGAACGCACCCTTCTCGTGTCCGAACAGCTCGGATTCCAGCAGGGTATCGGGCAGGGCCGCACAGTTCACCTTGATGAAGGGACGACCGTGACGGCCGCTTAGGGCATGCACGGCGCGGGCGATCACCTCCTTGCCGGTGCCGCTTTCGCCCCGGAGCACGACAGTGGACTTGGTCGGCGCCACCAGATGGACCTGCGCGAAGACCTGCTGCATGGGCTGGCTGGTGCCGATGACGTTGTCGATCCGGTACGCCGGCTCCGGCGTCTCGGAGGGTCCGCCGGGCACGGCTGACTCCGGTGGCACCGGTTCGTCGTTCGCCGGCTCCGACAGGCGTTCGTGCAGGCGCACCGTCTGCGCGACCAGGTTGGCCACCATGGTCAGGAAGCGGATGTCGTCGCCGAACCTGACCTGGGTGTTCAGCCGCCAGACCCGCGCGATGGCCAGGCACCCGAACGGTTTGCCGAAGGTCTTTATGGGGACCGCGATGAACGACACCCGCTCGTCGTCCAGGATGCTGGGAACCCGGACGTATCTGGACAGAAACGGGTCTTCGGCCACGTCCTCCGTGACGAATGGGACCTGTCCGGCGACGATGCGTGCGGCGATCTCCACGGGCATATCGGCGGCGCCGTCGTTGACGGCAGACGAGGAAAGCCCGGCCGCAGCCACCACGCGCAGGGACCCCTGTCCGTCGGTAACGGCGACGATCCCGCGGCGCATCTCCATGTAGGATGCCAACAAATTGAGCACAGACCGCAACCGCGCCTGGAGATCCGTCGGCGAGGTCAGGATCTTGCTGATCTCGTACATGCTGACCAGCGACAGCGATGCCTTGCTCTCCGTCGCGCCATTCATTGACCGCCCCCCGCCGATGATGACGTGCCTGCCGATCCCGTCCGCTTGTGGCTGATGTTCCCACCATGCCCGGGGCACCACGCCGGTTGTGGTCGTGAGGCGCCAAGGCTGCGTGCATTCCCCTCGCACGCTTGTTGTCCTTAAAGGGAATGCAATTCTCGCACCACAGCGACCCCGCAAATTTTTCGTTCGGTTACAGTATCTTAGCGCCGAGCCGCGGAATTCGAGCAGGGCTCAACCGACGCCGTTTTGGGCAGTATCCAGAAGATTGTCTCCTAAGGAGGCAGGTGGCATTGAAGGACGTCCATAAGGTCAGCCAGGCCCGCTTCTTCCAAGCGAGCTTTCGCATGCCCCTGCAACGGCCCGCGGGTATCCGGCGGCGGCCGTCGTGATCAAGGGCGATCGATGACGTGAACGAAAGAACCTGCGACCCGGCCGCAGCTCAGCCCCGCCGGGCCCAGGGGGCTGCCGGCGGAATCGGTGCAGTCGAAGACCGGTTCGCCGACTTCCCGCGACGCCAGGGTCGCGTAGTGGAACTCGTGACCGGCGAGCCGGCTTGGCCAGGGCAGGGCGGCTCGCAGCCGCAGCTGCCGGTATCCGAGGCTCAGCGCCCGTTGGTCGAACCGAGTGTCGACCGGCAACAGGCCGGCCATTCGGTGGCATATGCCCCCGGCATCGACGAGGCTCCGGCCCAGGGTCATGTAGCCGCCGCATTCGCCGTAGATCAGCGCACCGCGGGCCGCCGCCGACCGCAGGCCGTCGAGAAACCGGTCCGCCGCGGCGATCCGGCCGGCCCACAGCTCCGGATACCCGCCCGGCAGGAACACGGCGTCTGCCATGGCATCCGGCGGTTCGTCGGCAAGCGGGGAGAACGGGTGGATTTCCGCTCCGACGCGGCGCCAGTCATCCAGCCAGTGCGGATAGCTGAAGCCGAATGCGGCGTCCTGCGCCACGGCGATCCGCTGGCCGATCGGCGGCAGGCCGCGCCTTTCCGGGGCGCTCTGCGGTATCGGACCCGCACAAGCCGCCAGCCAGTCAAGGTCGACCTGCCGGGCCATCAACGCCGCCGCGCTTCGCGCAAACCCCTCAAGGTCCGGACATTCGCCCGCCTGGACCAGGCCCAGATGGCGGGATGGCAGGGCGAGCGTGTCGTCCTTCGGGATGCAGCCGAAGCACACCATCCCGATGGTATCGAGCGCACCGCGGATCAGCCGCTCATGCTTCGGGCTGCCCACGCGATTGGCGATGACGCCGGCAATCCTGACCGACGGATCGTGATCACGGAAGCCGCGCACCAGGGCGGCTATGCTGGCGCCCTGCCGGCGGGCGTCGACGACCAGGACAACGGGCAAACCCAGAGCGCGGGCCAGATCGGCGGTCGATCCGCGACCGGCCTCCGGCCCGTCGAACAGCCCCATCACGCCTTCGACCAGCAGAAGGTCCGCACCGGTCGCCGCGCGCCCGGCAAGGGCGCATAGCCGATCCGGTCGCATAGCCCAGGGATCGAGCGTTTGGCTCGTTCGGCCGCACGCGGCTTCATGGAACCGGGGGTCGATGTAGTCGGGCCCCACCTTGGCGGCACCGACGACCCGCCCGGTCTGGCGCAGGGCCGCGAGCAGGCCGAGGGTCACCAGGGTCTTTCCGGAGGACGAGGCGGGGGCCGCTATGACCACCCCGCGTGCGGGACCGGCATCAGCCAAGCGGACCCGCCTCCAGCCCATCCTTGAACCAGTGAAGCCGGTCACGCAGGTTGACCACCGGTCCGATCACCACGATCGCGGGTGTCGGCAGGTCGCCTGCCTCCGCCAGGGAACCGGCCGCGCCTAGCCGCGTCTCGATGACCGTCTGGCTTTCGAGCGTCGCGCGGGCGACGACGGCGACCGGGTCGGTGGGATCGCGTCCGGCATCCAGCAGTTTGGCGGCGATCTCTGCCAGATTGCGCACCGCCATGTACATGACGATCACCGGTGACGACCGGGCCAGGCCCGGCCAGTCGACGGAGGCCGGCAGCCCACCGCTGGCATCATGGCCGGTCAGGAAGGTCACGCTGTGATTGGTCACGCGGTGGGTGGTTGGGATGCCGGCATAGGCAAGGCCGCCGACCCCTGCCGAAATGCCGGGCACGATACGGAAGGGCACGCCGGCCTTGGCCAGCGCCTCGCATTCCTCCCCACCGCGGCCGAAGACGAACGGGTCCCCGCCTTTGAGCCTGAGCACCCGCCTTCCGGCCCGCGCCAGATCGAGCAGCCGAAGCGTGATGTCCGCCTGGGTTGCCGACCGCTTGCCGCCCCGCTTGCCGGCATATTCCAGCGGTGTGCCGGGCGGCGCCCAGCGGAGGATGTCGGGGCCGACCAGGGCGTCGTAGACGATGACGTCGGCGCGCGTCAGCGCGTGATAGCCCATGAGCGTCAAGAGCCCGGCCGCACCCGGCCCGGCGCCGACCAGCCAGATATGCCCCGGCGTGAAATCCGGAAAAGGCGCATCGTCGAGCCGGGCAAAGCCGCTTGCCCTGACGTCCGCCCCTTGGTCGTCCGCCTCCTGATCGTCCGGGCGCCACAGGATGCGGGGATCTGTGTCCTGCAGGTTCATTCAGCGGCCCGGCTTGCTCGACTTCGTCGCAGCGCTATAGTCGCCCCCGAGATGAGCGGTGACCCCTCCGATTTCGGCGATGGCGAGGCCGATGCGCCCGGGGATCGTCCGCTTCGTCGCGGCTGGACCACCGGCGCCTGTGCGACCGCGGCGACCAAGGCGGCCGTGACCGCGCTCACGGGACAGGGCTTCCCGGACCCGGTGACGATCGACTTGCCCAAGGGCCAAAGACCGGCCTTCGCGTTGGCCACGGAAGCCTGCGGTGCGGGCTGGGCGCGGGCTGGCATCGTCAAGGATGCCGGCGACGATCCCGACGTCACCCATGGAGCGATGATCCTGGCAACGGTCCGGCGCGGTGTGGCCGGCACCGGCATCGTCTTCCGCGCCGGCGAGGGTGTCGGCACCGTGACCAAGGCCGGCCTGCCGGTGCCGCCGGGGCAGCCGGCGATCAACCCGGTGCCCCGGCGCCTGATGACGGCCGTGGCCGAGGCCGTCCTTACCGACCGTGGCTGGCCCCTGGACCTGGAGATCGAAATCGCCATACCGGGCGGTGCGGAGATGGCGGCCAAGACCTGGAACCCGCGCCTGGGCATCCTGGGCGGGCTGTCGGTCCTGGGGACCACCGGCGTGGTCCATCCGTACTCCTGCTCTGCCTGGATCCACTCCATCCACCGCGGCGTGGACGTTGCCCGGGCCGAAGGCCTTGCCCATATCGCCGGGGCCACGGGCTCGACCTCCGAAGCGGCGGTTCAGCGGCTCTACGCCTTGCCCGACCACGCCCTGATCGATATGGGGGACTTCGCCGGCGGTCTGCTCAAATACCTGCGGGGGCATCCGGTGCCACGGCTGACCATCGCGGGCGGCTTTGCCAAGCTGACCAAGCTGGCCCAGGGGCACCTGGATCTGCATTCGGGGCGCAGTCAGGTCAGCCTGGACGCTCTGGCCAGGCGTCTCGAAGGGGCGGGGGCCGGCCAGGCGCTGGGCCAGGCGGTGCGGGCCGCCAACACCGCCGCCGAAGCCCTCGCGCTCGGGCAGTCGGCCGGGCTCGATCCCGCCGCCCTGGTTGCGGCCGACGCGCTTGCCGAGGCCAGACGGGTTCTGGCTCCGGATGACGGCCTGCCGAAAACCGCCCTCGGCATCCTGGTGGTCGGCCGGGACGGCACCATTCTGGCCCATGCCGACTAGCCGGGTGCTGTTGCTGGGCGGCACGGCCGAAGCGCGCCGGCTGGCCGAGCGCCTGTCCGCCCGCGAAGACGTCGACCTCACGGTCGCGCTAGCGGGCCGAACGAGCGATCCGGCACCGAGTGCCGGCAGCCGCCGCTCCGGCGGGTTCGGCGGTCCCGCCGGACTGGCCCGGTATCTCGAAGACCAGCGTGTGTCCTTGGTCATCGATGCCAGCCATCCGTTCGCCGACGGCATCTCCCGCAACGCCGCGCAGGCCTGTGCGGTCACCGGTGTGCCCTGCCTCAGGCTGGAGCGGCCGGGCTGGGTGGCGGGGGAGGGCGATCGCTGGGTCCGGGTCACCGACAGAGCCGCCGCTGCCGCCTGGCCGGGGCCGGGCCGGCGGGTTTGGCTGACAATCGGACGCCAGGATCTGCAGCCGTTCGCCGCCCGCGGCGACCTGGCGCTGATCGTTCGCTCGATCGAGCCGCCTGGCATTGCGTTGCCCCCGGATAGCGTCGGGATCCGCGCCCGTCCGCCCTTCACCGTGGAAGGGGAACTGAACCTGATCGACACCCACCGGGTGGACCTGCTGGTGACCAAAGACGCGGGCAGCGAAGAAACGGCGGCGAAACTCGAGGCGGCACGCCGGCGCCGGCTGACCGTGATCATGATCGAGCGGCCCGCCGACCGGCCGGCCGCCGATGCCGACACGGTCGAGGCGCTCCTGGAACTGGTGGGTGCGCGGCTCGGATGGCGCTGACGGAAAAGCGCCGGCATGCCTTCTACCCACCAGGTCAAGACGCTGCCTCCGCCCGGGTGCGGGTGGAGCGGTTGCGCATCAGGTGGTCGTGTGCGGCGTCGTACAGGGCCGAGTCCTGGAACGCCGTTTCCGCGAACACCCGGCCGACGAAGATCAGCGCCGTTCGGGTAATCTTGGCGGCCCTTACCGCAGCCGCGATCCCATCCAGCCGGCCGCGCAGGATTTGCTGATCGGGCCAGGTTGCCCGGTAGACGATGACGACCGGGCAGTCGGCGCCGTAGTGCGGCGTCAGCACCCGGACCACCTCCCGGATGTTGCGGATGGACAGGTGGATGGCAAGTGTGGCCCCGGACCGGGCCAGCGTGTCCAGATCCTCGCCGGGCGGCATGGCCGAAGCCTTCATGGCCGTGCGGGTCAGGATGACCGTCTGGGCGATCCCCGGCAGCGTCAGTTCCTGGCCCAGCGCGGCGGCGGCGGCGGCATAGGCCGGCACCCCCGGCGTCACGTCGTAGGCGATGCCGAGCGCGTCGAGGCGGCGCATCTGTTCGGCCATGGCCCCGTAAAGCGAAGGATCGCCCGAATGGACGCGCGAGACGTCCAGGCCCGCAGCATGGGCCTGGGACATCTCCTGCACGATCTCATCCAGGGTCAGGGAGGCCGTGTCGATGACCCGGGCGCCGGGCGGTGCTGCCGCCACCACCGCCTCGGGTACCAGCGAGCCGGCGAAAAGGCACACGGGGCAACGCTCGATCAGCCGCAGGCCGCGCACGGTGACCAGGTCGGGGGCGCCCGGACCGGCACCGATGAAATGCACCGTCATGCGTGCGATGCTCCCGACAGGGTGTCGGCTATCGCCGGGCGCTTGGCCGCATAGCCGCGCGGTGTGTAGACCCGCAGCCGCCCGTCGCCGGCGGCGAAGGCGCGGGTGGCGGTGGCGCCGATCAGCACGACGCTCATCATGTCGACGGTCTCCGGATCGAAATCGGCCAGCGTCGCGATCTCGATGCGCTCATCCGGTCGACCGAGGCTGTGGGCGACGACGACGGGCGTATCGGCGGGTCTGTGGGCGCGAAGAATCTCAAGGGCCCTCGGCAACTGGTGGCGCCGGCGCAGCGATCGTGGATTGTACAGGGCGACGACGAAGTCACCCTCGGCCGCCGCTGCCAATCGCATCTCGATCGCCGCCCAAGGCGTGAGCAGGTCGGACAGCGAAATGCAGCAGAAGTCGTGGCCGATCATCCCCCCCGCCCGCGCGGCCGCCGCCTGCACGGCGGAGATGCCGGGAACGACGACGATTTCGGCGCGGCGCGCGCCGTCGGGCAGGGTGGCGTCTGAGCCTTCGGGGTCCGCAAGCTCGAAGACCAGGGATGCCATGGCGTAGATCCCGGGATCGCCGGAACAGACCAGAGCGACGTTTCGGCCCTGGCCCGCCAGCGTCAGGGCGGTGCGCACCCTCTCCTCTTCCGCGCCCAGCGGGAACCGGTGGAGAGTTTTGCCGGCCTGAAGATCGGCCGCGAGGTCGAGATAGAGGCCATATCCGACCCAGTCCGTGGCCGCCGCCAGTTCCATCTCCGCTTCGCGGCTGCGCCAGGCGCGCCCGCCCGGGCCCAGGCCGACCAGGGCCAGCCGGCCGCGCCCCCGGCCCAGTGCACCGGCATCAAGCGGGGCCGGTGCCTGGGCGATTGCGACGGTCGCCCGAGCGCCCTTGGTCTTTTCGACCAGGAGCCGGCCCTCCGGGCCGGTAGCCGCCAGTGCCGCCGCTTCGGCCACGCCGGGCACGCCGACCTCCTGCGCGACGATCGCGGACGGATTGGCCAGTCGGTCCACCTGTGCCAACAGGGCCTGCCGGTCGAAGAAGCGGGCCGGCACGTCGAGATTGGCTGCAAGCTCATGCACGGCCGCCTCGTCGGCCTTGAGATCGAGGCTGACCACCGCGGCGACGGCCGCAGTTGCAAGACCATGCTCGGCCAGCGTCGACCGGGCCAGGGCGATCACACCGTCGCCGGGACAACCCCGCTCACAGCCGACCCCGAGCGCGAGGCGGGCGGGGTGGTAGACCAGTTCGGTGGGGCCGCCGGCACGCTGTCCGGTCGTCGCGGTCAGGCGAAGCTCGGCCGTGTCGGCGCGTCGGATCCAAGTGCCGGAAAGCCAGTCCAGGGCCGGGTCGATGCGGGCCGGTTCGCCCCGCAAAAGGGCGGACGTAAAGGGTTTGGCGTCGTCGGGATTGGCGAGACGCCAACCCGACGGCGGGGCGTCGAGGGCGGTGCCCAGCCGGAGATCGCCGGCCGTGGTGATCGCAGCCGGGGCGTCCAGGACCCTGGCCAGGCGTCGTGCCAAGTCGTTGGCCCCGTGATGGCCGCCGAGCAGGGGGACGACAGCGCTGCCATCCTCGGCGACCGCGATCACCGGCGGCTCAGCCGTCTTGTCGCCGAGCAGCGGCGCCAGCACCCGGATCAGGATACCGGTGGCGCACAGACCGACAGTCGCCCGGCCTTCGGCGAACAGCTCGCGGAGCCGGTCGGCGAACACGGGGAACGGCCGCAGGGCCGGTTCGCCCGTCAGGGTTTCGGGACCTTCGATCGTGGCCTCGCCGAGCGCGGCCGCCAGGCGGTGCGCCGTCCCGAGCCCCGATGGGCCGAGGATCAGGATCGCAGGTCCGGTCATCGCCCGGCCTCGCGACCCACCAGCAGGGTCGAAAAGTAGGGGCTGTGATCGTCCTCCAGCTCCGGCAGTGGGGTGATCCGCTGATCGCCGCGCGTTGCCTGCTCGACCAGGACCGCCGTGTCTTCCAGGCCGCGCGTCCGGAGCAGGGCGCGCAGCCGGGCGAGATGGCGGCCGACTTTCAGGATCACCGCCCCACCGCCAAGCGCCAGATGGCCGTCGAGCGCGGCGTCATCGAGCGGCGCCGGCAGCACCGACAGGGTGTCGTTACGCGCCGCCAAGGGCCGGCCGGCGACCGCGGCGCAGGCGGTCAGGGAACTGACGCCCGGAACGACCTCGATGCCGCCGTCATCCTTCAGCCGGTCGTAAAGATACATGGCGCTGCCGTAGAAGAAGGGATCGCCCTCGCACAAGACGACGACGGATCGCCCGGCCCCGCGCTCGGCGCGCAAGCCCGCGACCGCCCGATCGTAGGCGGCCTGGGCCGGTTCGGGGTCGATGCGCATCGGCAGGTGCAACGGCAGTTCCCGCTGGCCGTCCGAAAGGTGCCGGGCGGCGATGGCCCGTGCCGCCGACGCGCCACCGTTGGGTGCAGGATAGGCCACCGTATCGGCCGCGCTGATCAGCCGTGCGGCCTTCAGCGTGATCAGCTCCGGATCACCCGGGCCAACGCCGACGAAGCTGAGCGGTGCGGTCATGGGTCCGGTTCCTTGTCGGCCCGCCATTGCAGGATGGCCATGCCCGGCTCCAGCGCGCGGAAGCGGCCGACCGGCGACAGGTGGGAGACGGCCATCCGTGCCAGGTCGCCGCCTAGTCGGGCCTGCCGGTCGATCAAAGCCCGCTCGCCTTCAAGCGTAACGGCGTTGGCGACCAGCCGGCCGCCGGGCAGCAGCGCGGTCCAGCACGCCTCGAACACCGTCTCGTCGGACACAGCGCCGCCCAGGAAGACCGCGTCGGGCCGGTCCAGCCCGGCGAGGCAACCGGGCGCGGACCCCGCAACGATGGTGAGGTCAGGTGTACCGAGGACCGCCATGTTCTCCGCGATCATTGCAAGGCGGCCGGCGTCGCGCTCGATGGCGATGGCCCGGGCGCCGGGTTCGGCCCGCAACCATTCGATCGCGACCGAGCCGGAGCCCGCCCCGACATCCCAAAGCAAATGGCCGGGCAGGGGGGCGAGGGCGGCCAGTGTGGCCGCACGCACCTCCCGCTTGGTCAACTGGCCGTCATGGCGGAAGGCGTCGTCCGGCAGACCCGGAACGCGGGGCAGGATGCGCGCATTGGGACCCGTGACCACCTCGATGGCCAGGATCGACAGATCGGCGAACGACCCGTCGCGCAGGCCGTCCAGATCGGCCTCGACAATCCGCTCGTCCGGTCCGCCAAGGGCTTCGAGGATCGTCAGCCGGCTTTGCCCGAAGCCGGAGGCGGCCAGGATCGCGGCGGCCCGCCGATAGGTCTCGGCGCCTGCCGTCAGGGCGAGGATACGCGCGTTCGGGACCAGAGCCGGCCGCAGCCGATCCGCCGGCCTGCCGTGCAGGGACACCTGTGTGGTTTCGTGAAGCGGCCAGCCCAGACGGGCCGCCGCCAGGCTCAGGCACGAGGGAGCCGGAAGGACGCACAGCTCGCGGGGCGGAAGGTGACCGGCCAGGACGGCGCCGACCCCCCACAGCATGGGATCGCCTGTTGCCAGCAGCACGGTCGGCCGACCGCGCCGCGCCAGGAGCCTCTCGAGCCCCGATGCGAACGGCCGCCCCCAGGGCACACGCTTTTCGGCCGGGATCAGGGGGTCGGCGAGCAGCCGATCCGATCCCCAGACGGCCCCAGCCCCATCGATCAGCGCCCGGTGGGCCGGCGGCAGGCCCTGGAGCCCGTCGGCACCGACGCCGATCACGGTGAGCCACGGGCCGGCCGGATCGATGGCGACCGGTGGCGTCATCGGTCTTCAGCACCGACCAGACAGGCGTTGAACGCGGCGGCGGCCATGGCGCTGCCACCGCGCCGGCCGAGCAGGGTCGCGTAGGGCACGGCACCCGCCTCCGCGACCAGCGCCTCCTTCGCATCGGCGGCGCCGACGAAGCCCACGGGAAAGCCGAAGATGGCGGCCGGCGATCCGACCCCGTCCGACAGCAGGTCCAGCAGGGCGAAGAGCGCCGTCGGCGCATTGCCGATGACGACGATGGACCCGGCCAGCCGCGGCCGCCACAGATAGACCGCCTCTGCCGACCGTGTGGTGCCGGCCTCCGCGCTGCGCCGAGCCGCCTCGGGGTCGTCGATCGTACACAGGATCTCGGTTTCGGCCGGAAGCCGGGCAGCGCTCAGCCCCTGGCCGACCATCGGTGCGTCCACGAGGACCGGGGCACCGCCTGCGACAGCGGCGCGAACCACGCTGCCGATGCCGCTCGAAATCCGCAGGTCGGGGACCAGGTCGGTCATGCCTGAAGCGTGCATCACCCGGGTTGCGATCGCCGCCGCGTCCGGGCCCAGACCGGTCAGATCGGCCTCGGCCCGGATGATCTCAAAGGACCGGCGGTAGATCGCTTCCGGCGCTACTTGATGCGGCCGGCGCATCAGCGTCATGTCTTCTTTTCCGCCAGGACGCTGACCGGTCCGTGGGGATGATCGGCGTGCGGATAGGGCGCGTGGTGGTGGTGATGCGCATGCCCGCCGTCGCCGTGGTGATGGTGGTGGTCGGCCGCCGGGGTCAGGCGGCAGGCGCCGGTGCAGAACGTGTCGCACAGGGTGCAGTCCTCGACACTGCAGCCCGGCGCCGACGCGCCCTGGCCCTCGACATGGTGGTGATGGCTCTCCTGCGGGCTGCCGACCTGATCCTCGAAGCCCAGGACCTGGGTGCGATACTTGCACAGGCTGCAGTTCATCGCGGGCACGCCGTCGAGGATCTCGTGCACCCGTTCGACGAAGGTGTCGACGACCAGAGGATGGTCGTTGAGATAGCTTGCCTTGACGAAATCGATACCCGTATGGCGGGCCGCGACCTGATCGGTGAAACCGTAGATCCGGTCGACCAGGACGCCGGTGAACAGGAAGTAGGGGAAGACGACGACCCGCTCGTAGCCGAGCTTGGCGACATGCTCCAGGCACGGTTCGACAAGCGGGAAGGTAACCCCGGAAAAGGCCGTCTCACACCAGCCCAGGCCCAGGCCTTCCCACAGCATGCGCGCGATCTTGGCGACGTTGGAGTTGGCGTCCGGGTCCGAGGCACCACGCCCGACGACCACCAGGCAGACCCTGTGCCGCGGCACCGCCCCCCGTTCCCGGTCTGCCCGGTCCAGGGCATCGGTTACCCGGTCGGCGGCGGCCCGGACCATCTTGGCGTCCACCGCCAACTCTCTTCCATACTGGATGGCCACACCTGTGGCCGCAGCATAGGTGTTGAGCACGGACGGGATGTCGTTCTTGGCGTGACCCGCTGCGAACAGCATGCCGGGCACGGCCAGGACGCGGGTGACGCCTTGATCCCTGAGCCGATCGAGGCCGGCGCGGATCACCGGCTCGGCGAACTCCAGATAGCCGTGTTCGACCGGCCAGTCCCCGAACCGCCCGGCCAGCGCGGCGGCGACGTCCGCGAACTCCGCGACCGCCGCTTGCGACCGCGATCCGTGGCCGCAAACCATGACTCCAT
>JANQIU010000127.1 GCA_028281985.1 Alphaproteobacteria bacterium
AGGCGGTTCGCGACGTCAGTTTCGAGGTGCGCCGCGGCGAGGCGCTGGGGGTGGTCGGCGAGTCCGGATCGGGCAAATCGGTCACCGCCCTGTCGCTGCTCGGTCTGGTCGCCTCGCCCCCCGGTGTCATGGTCGACGGGCAGATCTGGTTCAACCATCGCGACCGCGGCCCCCTGGACCTGGCCCGGGTGTCGGGCCGCGACCTGCAGGCGATCCGCGGCACCCGCATCGCCTACATCTTCCAGGACCCGCTGACCGCCCTGAACCCGGTGCTAAAATGCGGGCGCCAGGTGGCGGAGTCGCTGGTGGTCCATGGCGGCCTGGGATGGGCGGCGGCAGAGCGCGAGGCCCTGCACCTGTTCGAGCGGGTCAAGCTGCCGACCCCGAAGGAGAAGGCCAACGCCTTCCCGCACGAGCTGTCCGGCGGGCAACGCCAGCGGGTGATGATCGCCATGGCGCTGGCCAACAAGCCGGACCTGATCATCGCCGACGAGCCGACAACGGCGCTTGACGTCACCACCCAGCGCCGGGTGCTGGAACTGCTGGACGAGCTGCGCGAGGAGCACGATGCCGCCCTGCTGCTGATCAGCCACGATTTCGGGGTGATCGCCGATCACTGCCACCGGGTGCTGGTCATGTATGCCGGCGAGGTGGTGGAAGCCGCCCCCGCGGCCGAGCTGTTCCGCAATCCGTCGCACCCCTACACCCGGCGGCTTCTGGCCTGCGTGCCGAGCCTCGACCGGGCGGCGGCGATCGAGGCGATCCCCGGTCTGCCGCCGGCGGTCGACGCCCTGGCCCCCGGATGCCCCTTCGCCGACCGTTGCGACGAGGCGGAAGCTGCCTGCCGGGCGGCGCCGATCACGCTGCGCCCGGTGGCCGACGGCCACGCTGCGCGCTGCCTGCATGCCGGGGGCATATGATGGCGGACAACCCGATCCTGCTGTCCGCGCACGGCATCACCAAACGCTTCCTCGGCCGGCGGCGGATGCCCTGGCGGCCGCGTCCCGTCGTCGAGGCGGTCAAATCCGTTTCGCTGGACGTGCCCAGGGGCGTTTCGCTGGGTATCGTCGGCGAGTCCGGCTGCGGCAAGTCCACCCTGGCCCGTATCCTGGTCGGGCTGCTCGATGCCAGTGACGGGTCGGTCCAGCTGGAGGGCCGGCCGATCTGGACCGGCGACGCGGCCGACCGCCGGGCCCGGGAGCGCATCCAGATGGTGTTCCAGGACCCGATGGGCTCACTCAACCCGCGCAAGACGGTCCGCGAGCTGATCGAGGCGCCGTTGATCGGCCTGGCCAACCTGTCGGCCGCGGAACGGCGCGACCGGGTGGACCACCTGATGGCGCTGGTCGGGCTGCGGCCGGAATTCATCCACCGCCACGCGCACGAGTTTTCCGGCGGCCAGTGCCAGCGGATCGGCATCGCCCGGGCGCTGGCGACCGAAGCCGACATCCTGGTGCTGGACGAACCGGTATCGGCGCTGGACGTGTCGATCCAGGCGCAGATCCTGAAGCTGCTGGACGACCTGCGGGACCGGCTGGGCTTGACCTACCTGTTCATCAGCCACGACCTGTCGGTGGTGAACTATGTCTGCGACCGCGTGGCGGTGATGTATTTCGGCGAGGTGGTCGAGGATGGGCCGACCGAACAGGTGCTGCACCGACCGGCGCACGACTACACCCGGCTGTTGATCGACTCCATTCCCGGGCGTGGCCTGGCAACGGCGTCACGGTGACCTACACCCTTCTGGCGCGCGATCCGGAAAGCGGCGATATCGGCCTGGCGATCGCCAGCTGTTGGCCGGCCGTGGGTGGCGTCGTTCCCTACTATCACGGCGATGTCGGGGTGGTGGCGTCCCAGTCCAGCGCCCATTCGGCGATGGCGGAAGAGGTGCTGGCCCATTTGGCCTCGGGCGACGACCCGGAAACCGCTCTGACCACGGTCCTGCCCCGGTTTACCCCGGAGATCCGCCAGGTGATCGTCCTGGCGCATGACGGGGCGCGGGCGCTGCGCACCGGCTCCGCCGTCCTGACGCATGTCTCGGAGGCGTATGGGCCGGACTGCGTTGCCGCCGGCAACCTGTTGGCAAACGACACGATCTGCCCGGCGATGATCGACCGCTACCTGCGGACGGGGGACGATCGCTTCGCCGACCGGTTGCTGGCGGCACTGCACGCCGGCGAGACGGCCGGTGGTGACCGGCGGGGGCGGGAAGCGGCGGCCATCCGCATCTGGCCGAGGCACTACCCCGATCCGGATCTGCTGCCGCTGGACATCCGGGCCGACAACGACCCCGACCCGATCGCCGTCCTGGAGCGCACCCTGGCCCGCCGGCGCGCGGTGGAGCAGACCCGGTATTAGCCCCGCCCGATCCGCGGTACGCTCGTTCGCCGCCGCCCGACCCACACGGCGCGGCGCCGGAGGACAGGCATGCGCGATACGATTGCCGATTACGACCGGTTCGGCGGGCCCTATGGCGGGCACCGGCGGGGCGATCCCGGGATCGCACGCCTGATCGCGGAACGGCTGGGCGAAGCCCGCACCGTGCTGAATGTCGGTGCCGGTACCGGCTCCTACGAGCCCGCCGACCGCCATGTCGTCGCCATCGAACCGTCGGCGACCATGCGCCGGCAGCGTCCCGATCATCTGGCACCGGCGCTGATCGGAACGGCTGATGCAATTCCTTATGACGACGGCGCGTTCGACGCGGCGATGGCGATCCTGACGGTCCATCACTGGCCCGACCTCGGCCGGGGCTTGCGGGAGATGCGCCGGGTGGCTGGGGGACCCGTCATCATCCTGTCCTTCGATCCGGATGCACCGACCGAGTTCTGGCTCGGCGACTACGTCCCGGAGATGGTGGACGTGGAGAAGGCGCGCTATCCCGCGATGGCGAACCTCACCGAAGGCCTGGGCGGCCCTTGCGAGATCGTGCCGGTCCCCGTGCGCATCGACTGCCCCGACAAGTTCCAGGTCGCCCTGTACGGCCGGCCGGAGGAGTTCCTCAAGCGCGACGTCCGGCGGGCGCAGAGCGCCTGGCGCTTCCTGCCGGAGGGTGTCGAGGACCGGTTCGTCGACCGCCTGGGACAGGATCTGGCATCGGGCGCCTGGGACGACAGATACGGGCACTTCCGCACCCAGGCGACCATCCGCTGCCAACTGCGCCTAGCCGTTTCTCTGCCGTCGCCTTGAAGCCGAACGCACGAGAACCGGCTGGCGAAAGCCGCCTCGCTCCATCCCTGTCGCTGGCGGCTCTACGCCATGCTTCCTGGGCGCCGCATGATCGGGAGGGAGTGACAACACCAGAAAGGGGTCAAGTCTCGAAGTAACAGCACCTGGTAATCCAAAACTTGACCCCATACTCCTTCCCGCAAACAGATCTGCTGGATCACGCACACCCTGCTGCGGGCGCCTGTCGCGTCCCGGCCAATCATCGGTCGTGATCTGCGAGCCGCCGGCCACCGTAGGCTATGGGCATGAGATCCGAGGCGCGGGTGCTGCTCTGCGATGCGACTTCCTGCCAAGACCCTGTTCGGCTACGGCGCGCTGGCCTTTCCCCTGGCCGGCTGCTTCCTTTGCCTGCAGGTGTTCCTGCCGACCTTCTATGCCGCGTCGATGGGCATGAGCCTGTCGACTGTCGGCATCATCCTGATGATCGCCCGGTTCGGCGACCTGCTGACCGATCCGGTCATAGGCTATCTGTCCGACCGCACCCCAGTCCGGTTGGGGCGCCGGCGCGGCTGGGTGATGCTGGGGCTGCCGTTGGTCGGCCTGGCCGCCTGGTCGCTATTCCAGCCGCCCAGCAACCCCGGCGCCGGCTACCTGTTGTTCTGGACCACGGTTATCTACCTGGCCGGCACCATGGTCATCGTGCCGATGAACGCCTGGGGCGCCGAGCTGTCGCCGGACTACCACCAGCGCAGCCGGGTGACCGGCATCCGGGCGCTGTTCGGCCTGCTGGGGACGCTGGCCGTGCTGATCGTGCCGGCCCTGCTGGGCTACGCCGATGCGCGCGACCTGCCCGCCGCGCTGGAGGTCAACACGATCCTGATCCTGGGCACCTTCTGCGTGGCGGGCGTGCTGATGGTGCTGACCGTACCCGACCGGTCGCGGGTCAGCCTGCCGCAGACATCGGTGATCGCCAGCTTCGCCGTGCTGCGCGGGTCTTCGCCCATCCGCAAGCTGCTAATCGCCTTCCTGTTGAACGGCATCTCGACAGCGTTGCCGGCCACGCTGTTCCTGTTCTTCGTGACCCATATGCTGGACCGGCCGGACTTGGCCGGGCTGCTGATGGTCTGCTACTTCGCGTCCGCCGCCCTGTCGGTCCCGGTCTGGGTCTGGGCCGCCAAGCGGTTCGGCAAGGGGACGAGCTGGCGCTTTGCGATGGTCAGCGCCTGCGTCGCCTTCTCCTGGGCACCTTTTCTGGGGCCGGGCGACGAGGCGATCTTCCTGGTGCTGGTTCTGGTCAGTGGGCTGGCCGCCGGTGCCGACTTCGTTCTGCCGGCCGCCCTGCAGGCCGATCTGATCGATTTCGACGAGATGAAGACGGGCTACCGGCGGGCGGGCGTGTTCTACGCCCTGTGGGGAACCGCCACCAAGCTGTCTTTCGCCCTGGCGGTGGCCATTGCCTTCCCGCTGCTCGACCTGGCCGGTTTCGATGCCGACGGGGAGAACACGGGGCGCGCCCTGACGGCGCTGGTGCTGCTGTACGGGGTGGTGCCGATCGGGCTCAAGCTGGCCGCCCTGGCCATGATGCGCGGCTACCCGATCACCGCGGCCGAGCACGACCGCATCCTGCAGACCCTGGCGCTGCGCTCGGCTTCGTAGACAGCATCCCGCAGCAAGTTGACGGCCCGGGCCGACGCCAATGCCGTCGGGAAAACACGGCTTCGGATCAACCCACTGATATTTCTGCATTTCTCTCTGGTCGACCTGTCGGCGATATGCAGCGGCGCCAGATCTGCCATGCGCTTTCTTCAGTAGTGGATGCAACCCTTGCCCGTTCGTTTACTGAAGCATGACCGGCGGATATTGCTGAGCTGCGAAAAAGTCGGGGATACGGGGGATGTATGGCAACACGCCACCGCGTATCTATTGTGCGGTTATTGAAATGGCCCGTTGACTTGGAGAATCGAAATGGCCGCCGTTACCCTCACCCCCGCACAGCCGTTTGCCTCCCTCGCCACGCGCGGCAGAAACTTCCTGAGCCGGTTTGCCGCCCGTCAGGAAAGCCGGGCCCGGTACTACGCGGTCCTCAACGACCTGCGTCGGCTCAACGATCGGGAACTGGACGACATGGGCATCAGCCGCGGTGATTTCGACGCCATTGCCAGCGGTCGCTTCACGCGCTGATCACCCGCCCGGAAGGGCAACGTCGATACGCTGCCCCGTCCGCAGGCTTTCGCCCGCCGCATCGGCCAGGCGCAAGGCGGCGCGGCCATCCGCGAAGGATGGTGACGGGGGGCTCCCGGCGACCACGCTGTCGACGAAATAGTCGATCTCCGCGACATAAGCGTCGCGATAGCGGGAGATGAAGAAGTCCAGCACCGGGTCCCGGCTCGCCGTGGCCCGGTCGCCCCAGAACTGAACCGACGTGGCCCGTTGGTTGTCGGCCATCAACATACCGGCGCTGCCGAAGGCTTCGATGCGCTGATCATAGCCGAAGGCGCAGTGCCGGCTGTTGATCAGGGTGGCGATGGCACCATCCGCCGCCGTCATCACCACCACCCCTGAATCGACGTCGCCGTGATCGGCAAATGCCGGATCGACGACGTTGGCGCCTTGGGCGGAGACCGTGACGACGTCGCCCAGGAACGCCCTGGCCATGTCGAGATCATGGATGGTCATGTCGCGGAACATGCCGCCGGAAACGGCGACATAGGAGGCTGGCGGCGGCCCCGGATCGCGGCTGGTGATGATGAGCTGTTCGAGCCGGCCGATCTCCCCCGCGCCCACGCGGTCCAGCATGCGCCGAAAGGTGGGATCGAAGCGGCGGTTGAAGCCGATCATCACCCTTGGCGACAGGTCCCGGATCGCGGCCCAGCAGGCATCCACCCGGCCGATATCCAGATCGATCGGCTTTTCGCACAGCACCGCCTTGCCGGCGCGCACGCTGCGCACGATCAGGTCCACATGGGTCGGCGTCGGCGTGGCGATCAGCACCGCGTCGACCCGATCGTCTTCCAGGACGGTGTCGATATCGGCCGCCACCGCGGCACCGCTGGCGGCGGCGGTCGCCGCAGCCGCAGCCGTGGCGACGTCGTAGACCCACAGCAGGTCGACGCGGGGATGGCGCCCCAGCGTCTCGGCATGCATGCGGCCGATCCGGCCGCACCCCAGAACGGCGAACCGCAGCATCCATCGTCTCCCGGCCGGTGCCGAGGGGCGGCTTCGAGCAGCCGCCCGGCTAGCCCATGGTCGGCATGTAGTAGCTGGTGCCGGTGTGGGTCGACGGCCAGCGCGAGGTCATGGTCTTCAGCCGGGTGTAGAAGTGCACGCCGTCCGGCCCATGCACGCCGTGGTCACCGAAGAGCGAATTCTTCCAGCCGCCAAAGGTGTGGAAGGCCAGCGGCACCGGGATCGACACGTTGACCCCGACCATGCCGGCCTGCACCCGCCGGCAGAACGACCGCGCGGTATCGCCGTCGCGGGTGAACACCGCGGTCCCGTTGCCGAAATAGTGGTCGTTGGTCAGCTTCAGCGCGGTTTCGAAATCGGGCGTGCGGACCACACTCAACACCGGGCCGAAGATCTCCTCCTGGTAGATCCGCATGTCGGGCTTGACGTTGTCGAACAGGCAGCCGCCCAGGAAGAAGCCGTTCTCGTAGCCCTGCAGGCGCAGATCGCGGCCGTCGACCACCAGCTCGGCACCTTCTTCGACACCGATGTCGACATAGCGGCTGACCTTGTCCCGGTGCTCGCGCGTGATCAGCGGCCCCATCTCGGAGTCGGGATCGATGCCGGGGCCGACCTTCAACGTGCCCAGACGCTGGGTCATGCGCTCCATCAGCGCGTCCCCGGCACTGTCCACCGCCACGGCCACGGAGATCGCCATGCAGCGCTCACCCGCCGAGCCATAGGCCGCGCTCATCAAGGCGTCGGTGGCCTGATCCATATCGGCGTCCGGCATCACCACCATGTGGTTCTTGGCGCCGGCCAGGGCCTGCACCCGTTTCCCGTGGGCACAGCCCGTGGTGTAGATGTACTGGGCCACCGGCGTGGAGCCGACGAAGCTGATGGCCTGGACCCGCGGGTCGGTCAGCAGGGTGTCCACGACCTCCTTGTCGCCATTGACGATGTTCAAAACGCCGTCGGGCAGGCCGGCTTCCTTCAGCAGTTCGGCCACGCGAAGCGGCGCCGACGGGTCCTTCTCCGACGGCTTCAGGACGAAGGTGTTGCCGCAGGCGATGGCGATCGGCCACATCCACATCGGCACCATGGCCGGGAAGTTGAACGGCGTGATGCCGGCACACACGCCGACCGGCTGGCGCATGGAATAGGAATCGATGCCGCGGCCGATGTCTTCGGAGAACTCACCCTTCAGCAGATGCGGGATGCCGCAGGCGAATTCGACCACTTCCATGCCGCGGGTGACCTCGCCGCGGGCATCGCCCAGCACCTTGCCATGCTCGGCGATGACCAGCTGGACCAGCTCCTCGAAATGCTCCTCCATCAGCTGCTTGAAGCGGAACAGGACCCGCGCCCGGCGCAGCGGCGGGGTGTCGGCCCAGGCCGGCAGCGCGGCCGCCGCCGCGGCAATGGCGGCCTCGGTTTCCGCCTTCGAGCCGAACGGAACGCGGGCCTGCACCTCGCCGGTCGCCGGGTTGAACACATCGCCGAAGCGGCCGCTGGTGCCGGCGCGCGGCTGCCCATCGACGAAATGATACAAATCCCGGGGCATGGCTGCTCCTCCGTAGTGTCCTGGTGCGCGGCCGGCGCTCGGACGAGGCCGCCGACACCGTTGTCCAGTGTCCGCCATGGGCGGAAGCGACGATGCCGTGGATCACCCGCTCGATCGCCAGGGCGTCCTCGAAATCGGGGTCAGGCGGATGTGCCCGGCGGGGCCGGACAGCAGGCGGCCGACATCGATCACCTTCAGGTCGTTGAACCCAGCCCATGTCCGCAGGCCGGATAGAACCGGTCGTACGGGCGGTGGGCGGCATTGGTCAAGATGGTCCGGAACCGGTCGGCCGGGTCGTCTTCGCCATAGCGGCCGCGGACACCGGCGATACGGCCGATGCCGCTGGCGCCGGCGGCATGGGGACGCGAAGGATGGGCGGCCGTCTCTGCACGCCTGATCGCCCATCGGGAACGGGCTTGGCAGACCCAGCCCTGACGACAGGCCCGGCGGCCGCCTGCTACACTTCCGTTTCGATCAGGCGATGTCCGCCGGGAAAGGGCACCCATGCGCACCGAAGACGTCAGTCCCCGCTTCGCCGACCTGGACACCTGGCCGGCACCGGATCTCGTCGCCGCGCTGGTCGAAGGCCAGATGTCGGCCGTTGCGGCGGTGCGCGCGGCGTCCCATGCCCTGGCGGCGGCGGTGGCGGCCGCGACAGAACAA
>JANQIU010000133.1 GCA_028281985.1 Alphaproteobacteria bacterium
TCAGATCGGCGCATCGATCCCTGGACTACTGGTGCCCATGGACAGCCCGCATCAATCGGCGTCCGACTTGGTGGACGCTGCCCGCGCGGATCCCGCCGACCTGCGCTGGTCGCACCCGGGGCGCGGCAGCCTCTTCCAGCTCACCGGCGTCGCGTTCCTTCAGGAAAACGGTCTCGATGTGCAAGACGTACCCTTCCAAGGCGGTAGCCGCGCCCGCAATGCAGTCGCCGGCGCACAGGTCGATTTCGGTTTCATGGGCGTACAGCTGATCAACGGCTTCGAAAGTCAGCTTCGCGCCATCGGCGTTGCCGGGGCCGACCGGGACCCGGCCAATCCCGATGTGCCGACTTTTGCCGAGCAGGGCCTGCCGGATGTGCCGCTGACCAATCCGCAGATGATCATGGCTAGGGCCGATCTGCCCGATGACATTGCCGCTCTGCTCGCCGATGCGATCGCCGAGACAGTGGCGTCGGAAACCTATGGCCGCCTGGTCTCCCGGGCCGGCTTGACCGTTTCCGGCGGTGGGCCGGACGAAGCCCGCGACGGACTGGCGGCGCTGCGCGACGAGCTTGAGCCACTGGTCGCCAGTACGCGCGAGTGACACTTTGGCGCCACGGGCGTACCCGCGCGGGTACGCCCGTCTTCCGGAGGCTGCCTTGCTGCGTAATCCCGATCTGTGGACCGGTTTGGTCCTCGCCGTCATCGGCGCGGGTTTCCTCACCGCAAGCTTTGATATCCGCATCACCGAAGCCGGACTGATCGGCCCGCGTTTCGTGCCCCAGGTGGTTTGCGGGCTTGTCGTGGCCAGCGGGTTGATACTGGCCCTGGGACGCCGGACGGCAGGGGGCGAGAGCGGACCGGCCCTGCCTTTGCGCGCCGCATTGCTGATCGCGATCGGGCTGGTGAACGTCTGGCTGGTACCGCGTGTTGGGTATGCCGCAGCGACGATGCTGGTCGCGGGATCGGTGTTCGCGCTCTTCGGGCAGCGTGACTGGCGGGTCATCGCCGGCGGTGCGGTGGTTTCAGGGGTCGCGTTCCATCTGTTGTTCATCGAATTGATGGGCGTCTTCATGCCAGCCGGCCGGTGGTTCGATCTTGCTCGGATGATTGGCTGATCGATGGGACTGCTCGACGGTTTCGTGACGCTTTTTGCCAACCCCACGGCCCTGGGCTTCGTCGCCCTTGCCGCGCTGGTCGGCGTGGTGATCGGGGCGCTGCCCGGGCTGACGGCAGCCGCCGCAATCGCCATGCTGGTGCCGCTCACCTTCTATCTCGACCCGCTGGCGGCGCTGGCCTTCCTCTATGTCATCGGCAAGTCGGGCCGGTATGGCGGCTCCGTCGCGGCCATTCTGTTCAACACGCCGGGCACGACGGCCTCGGTGGCGACGATGACCGACGGTTATCCGTTGGCCCGCCGGGGCGAAAGCGTACGCGCCCTGCGCGCGGCGACGGTGGCGAGCGTCACCGGCGATCTCATCGGCGACATGATCCTGATCTTCGGGGCCGCGTTGATCGCAACCCAGACCGCGAAGTTCGGCCCACCCGAGTATTTCGCAATCTATATGATGGCCTTCCTCGTCATCGGGTCGGTTGTGGGCAAATCGGTGCTCAAGGGGTTGATCGCAACGCTGCTGGGCATCGGCGTTGCCATCGTCGGCCTCGACCCGATCACAGGTCAGCCCCGCTGGACATTCGGCAAATTGGAACTGGAGGGCGGATTCACCCTGGTCCCGCTGCTGATCGGGGTGTTCGTCATCTCCGAACTGCTTGTCCAGGCCGAACGGGCGTTGAGACGGACCGAAGGCGGGACGGTGATCAACATCGCCTCGGGCAAGGGCGCCCGGCTTGCCTGGTTCGATATCCGTCGCCTGCTGCCGGTGATCGGGCGGTCGTCGCTGTATGGCGCGGCCATCGGCATCATGCCGGGTCTCGGCTCCTCCGTCGCGGCATTCGTGGCCTACAGCCAGGAAAAGCGGCGCGCCAAGGACGGGGAGAAATGGGGCACGGGCGTCCTGGCCGGGGTGGCGGCACCGGAAGCGGCGAACAATGCGGTTTCCGGTCCGTCGATGATTCCGCTTCTGACGCTCGGCGTACCCGGGACGACGGTGGCGGCGATCCTGATGGGTGTGTTTCTGATCCACGGCATTCCCATCGGGCCGACGCTGTTCGTCGCCGCGCATGATCTGGTCTATGGCCTGTTCGCGGCGGGGCTGATCGGCATCCTGCTCTATGGCACGATCGGATGGTTTTTCGGCCCCGCCATCGGCCGAGTGATCGCCCGCGTGCCGGCAGGCGTCGTCTATTCGCTGATCTTCGTGACCACGTTGATCGCCGCCTATGTCGGCCGGCTGAGCCTCTGGGACGTGCAGGTGATGCTGGGCGCCGGCGTACTGGGCTATGCGATGCGGCGGCTCGGCTTTCCGCCGGCCGCCTTCATCATCGCATTCATCCTGGCGCCGGGCGCGGAGGAGGCGCTGCGGCAAAGCCTCCTGCTCTCGCGTAACGGCGCCCTCATCTTCATCACGCAGCCGGTGGCTGCCGGTTTCCTGGCGCTCGGTATCGGCGTCGCGGTTTGGCGCGCTGTACAGGCCGTCCGACCCTCGCATTCCGCACCGTCCTAAGACGCTGTCCCATCGGCGAAACGTTCGGGGATGCTCCGACGGTGGATCTGCTTGGAGCGCGGTCAGGTCGCTCCGTGACGGGGACACGGCACTATCGCCGTTGACGCCGATACCGGTGTCGTTGGCGTCCTCAATTTCCAAACACGACCCGACAGGATAGTCTGATCCAGCGCAGTCAGGGCGCATCCTGTCCACGGAAAGGGATCCTCCCACCTGAGCCTATCGTTCCGGTTTGCCGACGATCCTCTTTCCGCCCGATCCGTGGACGCCGGGCAGTCTGAAACGAGGCTCGTCATGACCGAGAACCATCGCCCGGGCGACACCCGGCGCTTCATCGAACCCCTGTCGTCGAAACCCAGCCTGGAGCATCAGAGGAAGCGGGCCCGTGCCCTGATGCGCGCCTATTGCCGCGGCGATGCGGAGGCCGCGGCACGGGTTGGGGCGCTGCACCCCCGCCCGCCCGCGGCCGACGCCTTCAAGCTGGCCGACGCCCAGCTGGTCGTCGCCCGCGGCTATGGCTTCCCGAGCTGGCCGAAGCTGAAGGCCAGGATCGACCGGCTGACGAAATCGCCCACCGACCGGTTCGTCGAAGCGGTCAAGGCCGGCGACACCGGTGCCGTCCGCAGCCTGTTTGCCGAGCACACCGGGCTGACGTCACAGATCCGCGCGCCCCTGTTCGATTTTGGTCGGATGGCGGTGCATGCCGCACGCGGCAATCTGGAGATGCTCGACCTGCTGCTGGCGCATGGGGCCGACATCAACGCCAAGAGCGATTGGCCCCATGGCGGGTTCGGCATCCTGGAGGACGCCAGCCCGGAACAGGCCGAAGCGCTCCTGGCGCGCGGTGCGGACCTGGACGTGTGGGCAGCGGCCAATCTCGGGCGCCTGGACGACCTGCGGGACCTGATTGCCGCAGACCCGTCCCGGGTCAACGCCAAGGGCGGGGACGGCAAGCGAGCGCTGCACTACGCCCGGACGGTGGAGGTCGCCCGGTTCCTGCTGGACCACGGCGCCGACATCGACGCCCGGGACGACGATCACGACAGTACGCCAGCCCAGCATCTGGTGGGGGACCGCCCGGAGGTGTGCCGGTTCCTGGTGTCACGGGGGGCGCAATCGGATCTGTTGATGGCGGCGGCGCTGGGCGACATCGCGTTGGTCCGCCACCACCTGGACCGGGACCCCGGCTGCCTGCGCATGCGGGTCAGCCAGGACTGGTTCCCGATGATCGACACCGCCCGCAACGGCGGCCACATCTATCAGTGGACCCTGGGTTTCTACCTGTCGGCGCCGCAGGTTGCGGCCAAGTTCGGACACGCGTCCGTCGTCGACCTGCTGACCGCCCGTGCCGGTCCGGTCGACCGCCTGCTCGATGTCCTTTGGAAAGGCGACGAGACCGCGGCCGACGATCTGCTGGCCGCCCATCCCGGCCTGCTGGGGTCTGCCGATGCCACGGTCTGGCGCCATGTGGCGGACGCTGCGCGCGGTAACCGAACCCAGGTCGTGCCGGCCATGCTGGCCCGCGGTTTTCCGACAACCGCCACGTCGCAGCATGGGGCAAATCCGCTGCACTGGGCCGCCTTCCACGGCAATCCGGAGATGCTGGACGCCGTTCTGGCGCAGCGTCCGGACCTGACCACGCGGGACCGCGATTACGGCGGCACGGCCGTCGACTGGGCACTGCACGGCGCTTCCGGCCAGTGGCCGGGGATCTCCACCGGCCGGCAGGCAGTGTGTCTCGAAAGGCTCCTGGCCGCCGGCGCCCCCTGCGACGAGGCGGATTTCCCGACCGGGAACGCGGATCTGGACGCCGTGCTGCGGCGGCACCTGTTCGGGTCCTAGACCAGGGTCATCGGCATCGGGGCACCTCGCCACAGGCGGCGGTGCCTTGCAAAAACCGAACGATCGTTCCATCATCTGAAAAGGGTCGTTGGACGACCGGCCGGGATCTTTGCGAACGCCCTGCCTCTCGTTTCGCCATACCAACCCTGCGTTGGGCGCCGAATCACGCGGCGAGCCGCGGTTGGCGTCCTCGAATCGCTTTGGAGGCGCCCCGTGGCCGCTACAAAACGCACGATCGTTCGTGCTATCAAGATCGCCGCCCGCGCGAGCGCCCTGGTCGCCCCGGGACTGGCGGCCCGCTGGCTGGAGCGGCTTTTCCTGAAACCGTCCCGGCACCCGTTGCGGCCGCATGAACGCGACCGGCTGGCCACAGCCGGCCGCACCGATCTGGCTTTCGATTCGTCGCGCCGGCTGCCGGTCTACCTGTGGGGCACCGGGCCGACCGTCCTGCTGGTGCACGGTTGGTCGGGCCATGGTGCCCAGATGGGGCCGATCGGCGACGCTCTGGTTCAGGCGGGCTATCGGGTCGTCGCCTATGACGCGCCGGGCCACGGCGCGGCGGATGGACGGCTGACCGGCTTGCCGGAATTGGCATTGGCCGTCGAACGCGTCAGTTGGTCGATCGGGCCGGTTCATGCCATCGTCGCCCATTCCTTAGGCGCGGCCGCGGTAACGATCGCCGTCGCCCGGGGCCTTTCCGTCGACCGGCTGGTCTACCTGTCGGCGCCCGAGAACCCGGACCCCTACCTGCGCAAGGTGGCGCAGTATCTGGGGTTTGGCAGCTCGGTGGCACGCCGCGCCCAGGCCCGGATCGAACGCCGGTTCGACTTCCCATTCGCGGCCGCCCGCGGCACGACGCTGGCGCCGGGCATCGATGTCCCGCTCCTGGTGTTCCACGACCGAGCCGATCCGGTCGTGCCGCACGACGCGGGCGCGCGCCTGGTCGCGGCATGGCCCGGCGCAAGGCTGAAAACGACTGACGGCCTTGGCCATCACCGCATCCTGCGGGACCGGCGCGTCGTGGAGGCGGCGGTGGCATTCATCGGCGCAGCCGATGCCGAAGGGACGGTCGACGGCGCGGAGGGCCGGATCGCGACCGCCGGCTAGCCCCGTGTGACGGTTGGCGATTGCCAGGGGACGGACCCCCGGCGCTATGCTGGGCCGATGGATGCCCTGCCCCGCCGCGCCCGACCCGCCGATACGGCACATGTCTGCCGCATTGCCCGGAGCGCCTTCGCCCGCTATACGCCGCGCCTGGGGCATCCGCCCCGGGAAATCGGCCTCGACTATCCTTCGCTGATCCAGCGCGGCACGGTCATCGTCGCCGGTGACGCCGCAGAGGTTGCCGGATTTGCCGTCGCCGTACCGCAGGACGACACGCTGGCGATCGAGGTGGTCGCGGTGGATCCGGTATTTCAGCACCACGGCATCGGGCGGCGGCTGATCGCCCACGCCGAAGCCCGGGCGCGCATGTCCGGATTGCGCCGGATCGATCTGTCGGTGGACGAGGTGATGTGGGAGACACTCGGTCTTTACGCCCGGCTGGGGTACCAGGAGATCGACCGCCGTGAGCAGGAAGGCAGCGTCCGGGTCCAGTTCCGGAAACACCTGGGATGGCGCGCCTGAGCCGATGATGGCCGGGACCCGATCCTGGGGCCTGCCGGCCGGCGCCCTGGTCGCCTATGGCCTGTGCCTGCTGGCGATCCTGACACTGGTGTTCACCGGGTTCACCCGCGACGACCTGGAAACCGCGTACTACGCCCAAGGATGGCGGTTCCACACCCATCCCGATCACCCGCCGCTCTATGCCTGGCTGGCCCAGTCCCTGGTATCGGTGCTGGGGCCGACCACCCTGGCCACCGGCATCCTGAAGGTCTCGCTTCTGCTGGCCTGCTACGCGCTGATCTGGTTGGGCGTGCGCCGGCTGACCCGGAGCGCCGGGCTGGCCACCCTGGCCGGCCTCGGCCTGCCGGCCACCCATTTCTTCGGCTACCTGTCGGTGCACAACTATACGCATACGGCGCTGCTGCTGGCGGCCATGGCCGGACTGTTCTGCGCCGCCGCCCATGTGATCACCGCGAGGCCGGGGCGCCGGCCGCCGATCCCGGCCGCCATCGGCCTGGGCGGCGCCATCGGCGTCGGCCTGTTGGCCAAGTTCAGCTTCGCCTTTTTCGCGCCCTGCCTGCTGGCCGCGCTGCCCTGGGCCACCCTGGGCGCCCGGCGCGCCGCACGCCTGCTGGCCATCGCGCTGGCCGTCGCCGCGCCCGGAGCGGCGATCGTTCTGCTCTGGCTGCTGACCTTGCCGGCACCCCTGGTGCCGCAACTGGCCACGGCCATGGGCACGCACCGGGAGGTCGGGATGCTGGAACGCATCTTCGGCGTGTTGGGCGATGCCGGCCTGACCCCGCTCGGATGGCTGCTGCCAGCCCTGCTGATCCCGATCCTGGCCGCACCCGGCCCGCTTTGGCGCGGGCACAAAGGACCGCCGCCGCAGCCCCAGGAAACCGCGGCCACCTGCCGGATCTGGGCCAACCGCCTGGCCGCTTATGCCCTGTGCAGCATCGTCATCGTCTCCGCCGTCACCCTGTTGGGCGGCGGCACCCGCCTGCGCGAGCATTATATGGCGCCGGTGATCCTGTTCGGCCCGGTCTATCTGGCGCTGCGCCTGGCCGCGGGGGGCGTCACGCCGGGCCAGATCCGCCGCATCATCATCGGCTTTGCCGGGATTGTCGTGGCCTATCTGGTCGCCCTGCCCGGGGTGGCGGTCTTCGTCTCGCCGACCCATTGCGAGCGGTGCCTGGCCAACCTGCCGGTCCAGGAAATCGGCCGCCAACTGGCCGACGCGGGCTTCGACGGTGGCATGATGGTCAGCAACCGGCTGGATTGGATCGCCAATCTGCGCCAGGTGTTCCCCGACGCCCGGCTGGTGACCAGCGGCTTCACGCTGACCCATCCCGAACCGGCGGCGCCGGGGGCTTGCCTGGTGATCACCGGCACCGCCCAGATCGGCCCGCAGCCGGCCGAGGTCGAGGCCATCCTGGCCGACCAGCTGGGCACGGCCCTGCCGGCGGGGGCGGCGTTTCAGCCGCTGTCGGCACCGCTGGCCTATGCCGAGGTCCGGGAGGTCGGGTTGTCCTACCTGCTGGTGCCGGAGGGGCTTGGGGCGTGCCGCTAGAGGATCTGCGGGCCGTAGAACAGCAGCATGCGCTGCAGGAAGAAGATCAGCAGCAGGACGACGATCGGCGAGATGTCGATCCCGCCCAGATTGGGCAGGATGCGGCGGATCGGCCGCAGCACCGGATCGGTCAGCGCGTGCAGGGCGCGGCCGACGGTGTAGACGAACTGGTTGCGGGTGTTGATCACGTTGAACGCCACCAGCCAACTCAGGATCGCCGACACGATGACGATCCACTTGTAGGTTTCCAGGGCGACGTAGAGCAGTTCGAGAACGGGATGCAGCCGCATGGGCCGGCAGCTCCTACCGGGAAAAGTGCTTCGGAACCTAGCTTGCACCCCCGGGGCCGACAAGGGCGGGCGGCGATTGGGGAAACTGTCCCCAAGCATAACCGGCGCGGCCGTTCGCTTGACAGATCCGGGGGCGGGACGGATAGTCGCCGCCGCTTGGCGCCCGGGACCCCGCGTTCCGACCGCCGGCCTTCGGCTGGGGCCGTAGCTCAGTTGGGAGAGCGCTAGAATCGCACTCTAGAGGTCGTGGGTTCGACTCCCATCGGCTCCACCATCCGAAGCGTTCCGCAAAGCGGACAAAACCGTCCAGTGGACGGTTTTGAGCGGAGGATCCCGAGGTCCATAGACCGAGGGCCGTCGCTGCCGTCAATGCCCTATCTCGTTCCACAGGTCTGTCGCCATTATGCGTTTCGAACTCCTGCCCTTGAAAATGGCTCTGACCCCTTAGTACTTCTACATCTGACAAACGGCCGACTCGGCCGCCGATGCGTTGACGCAGGTTCAGCCGCGCCACTGATATAGGCGAACGATCGGGTAACAATCAGTCCAGTCGACCTAGACCAGCTAAGTAACATCTTTGCTTTTTGTTCGCTAAATACCCGATTGCATCTGGAAAGTGTTGACCGGATTCCGATGCTGCCAGCAGAAAAGGGCGGGCGCGACAGACGAGAGTCTATCGCGCCCTGGCGCGCCCGCGGGAGGGTCAGCTAATGCCAATCGGCTGGCCCTCCCACCTTTGGTAAGTGCGTTTTTCGCACTTCCAATTCACGAACGGGAATAACGCCAAACGCCTGAGGCGGTCAAGATTACCTTGCTGCCGACCCGCCCACCGATGGCACCTCCGACCCCGGCGGCGGCTCTTGTGCCGGCGCCGGCAGCAACGGTTCCGGCTCGAAGTCCGGACACCAGATTTCCGCAAGTCGGGTCATCCGTGCGAACCGCACCTCCAGTTCATCCGCCGAATACAGGTCGGCCGTATCTCGCAGCCTGCCGATCGTCTCTTTCGCTTCGCTGCACCGGGTTTCCGCGATCCGGTCCAGCAGACCGGTGTTCTCCCCGCCACCAGGCCCGTCCGCGCACGCACCCAGCAGGAACAGCACGCCCACCAGCGGCAGGGCGATCGTGTTCAGCATCCCCGGCGACACCCTGTCACCCTTCGGTTCCTTGGGCAGGTTGGGCGTCCGGTAGGTCGAGCACCACGTCGCCACCATGGCGATGACGAGAGCGACGGCTTCGTCGGCCATCGCCGCCAGGGCGTAGATCGTATCATACCCCGCGGCGGTCACCTCCGCCGGGTCGGCCACCTGGCCAATGACCGCCCGCATCGGGACCGAAGCGCCTGCCTGGCGTGGGTTTGCGCGGCACCCCATATCCGTAGCGCGCCGCCGCGCCCGAGCTACGGAACCCGATGCGCCTGCTTCTTGTCGAAGATCATCCCTCACTGGCCGAGGCCGTGACCGATGCGCTGCGGCGTGCCGGCTTCGCGGTCGACCATGCCGCGAACGTGGACGATGCGCGGACCTTCGTGGCGGGGACGGACTACGATCTTCTGCTTCTGGATCTCGGGCTCCCTGACGGCGACGGGCTCGATCTTCTGGGCGAAATCCGCCGCGCGAAGGGATGGCCCGCCATCATCCTGACCGCCCGCGACGCCCTTCCCGACCGGCTTGCCGGGCTCGACGGGGGCGCCGACGATTATGTGGTCAAGCCCGTCGAGATGCCGGAACTGGTCGCCCGCTGCCGGGCCGTGCTGCGCCGTCCCGGCGGGCGGCTTGGGACCGTGCTCGAGGCGTCGGGGATGCGGCTCGACACCGCCCAGCGCCGCGTCACGTACCTCGACCGGGCCATCCCGCTGGGCCGGCGGGATGTGGGCGTGTTGGAACACCTGATGCGGCGCAAAGGCGCGGTCGTCCCGCGAACCGTTCTGGAGGACGCGGTCTACGCGATCGACGACGCGGTGACGCCCAACGCGCTGGAAGCGGCGATCTCGCGCCTGCGCAAGGCGATCGCCCAGGCCGGCTGCCCGGCGGCCATCCATACCGTGCGCGGGGTCGGCTGGCTGCTCGACGACGGCCCGGACGGCGCGTCATGAGGCGGAACGCCATCCCCATGGCGCGGCTGCTCACCCGCCGCCTCGCCTGGATCGCGCTTGCGGTGATGCTCGCCAACCTGGTGCTGATCTGGGCCTATTACGGCTCGGACCGGGAGGCGCTCCAGGACAAGGTCGTGGAGCGGCGGATGTCGGTCATGGAGGCGGACCTGATCGCCTCCGACTACGGCGGCTACCGTATCGGCCCCGATGCGCGGGCGCTGTTCGAGGCACATCCCGAGGCGTACGGCTTCGCCCTGCTCGGCCCGGACGGCGTGCCGCTGGACCAGGCCAATGGCGACCTGATCCCCGCTGATGCGCTGGCGAGCAGCCGCTTTGCCGACGACTGGATCGTCCGCCTGCCGGACGGGGCGTCCCGGCTGATCGTCGCCTCCCACACCGTCGGTCCGGTCGCGGCCGACCTGCGGCTCGTCTTCGTGGCGCGCGGCGATCCCGCCAACCTTCTGGCCCGCGCGCTCCTCACCGAGCTTGTCCGCCATATCGCCGTGCCCCTGGTGCCGGCGATACTGCTGCTCCTCGGCGCCAACGCGCTGATGATCCATCGCAGCCTGGGCCCCGTCAGCCGGGCCGCCGCCTGGGCGCGGGCGCTGCATCCCGGTGCCCGCGACACCGCCCCGCGGCCACAGACCGGGCTGAAGGACATCGACGATCTGCTGGACGCGACGGGCCGCGCCCTCGACAGCCTGACCGACGCGCTGTCGGCCGAAAAGCGCCGCGCCGCCGAGGCGGCCCATGCCCTGCGCACCCCGCTTGCCGCGCTGACCGCGCGGCTCGACCAGCTGCCCGAGGGCGAAGCGACGGACCGGCTGCGCCGCGACATGGCCCAGCTGTCGCGGACGGTCGGGCAGATCCTGGCCTCGGCCAAGGCCGATATGGTGGCGATCGAGCCCGGCGCGCGCGCCGATCTGGGCGCGATCGCCGAAATCGTCGTCGCCGCGCTGGCGCCGGTGGCGATCCGCCGGGGCGCCGAGTTGGAACTGCTGCGCCAACCGCCGACGCCGGACATCGCCGGCGACAGCGAAGCCGTCGCGCTGGCCCTGACCAACCTGGTGGAAAACGCCATCGTCCATGCCGGCGGCCGGATCACCGTCACCGTCGGCCCCGGTGCCCGGATCGATGTCCGCGACCGCGGCCCCGGCCTGCCGGAAGGCGATGCCGACCGCCTGTTCCAGGCGTTCCGGCAGGGACCGAAGGCGCCGGCGACCGGCGCCGGGCTGGGCCTGTCGATCGCAGCGCGCATCCAGCGCGCCCATGGCGGCACCGTCACCGCCCGCACGCATGCCGAAGGCGGCGCGGAGTTCCGTTTGGCCTTCGGCTAGGGCGGCCCGGTTTTTTCGGTTCGTCAGCGTCCCGTCAGCCTGGACCGGTAGCAAGAGGCACGACCGGGCCCGAAAGACTGGTGCCGGGTTCACGCTAACGGAGAGAGAACCGATGAACGACGCCGAAATGCGACATGACACCGACGGCCACCGCGCCCTGGGGCCCTGGCTGAACGAGCCGGTCCGGCTGGCCCTGCCGCGCTACTGGCTGCTGCTGGGCGCCTGCGCCGCCGCGGCCCTTGTCTTCGTGGCGCTCGATTGAGCGGGAGCGGGAAGACCATGCCCATCAAGATTACCGGCCCCGCCCTGCTGGCGGCAGCCTTCGCCCTGGCTGCCGCCCCGCCGGCAGCGGCCGAGACGATCACGCCGATCGACGCGGTCCAGCGCGGCACTGCGGTGACCGTCCAGGGGACCGTGGACCGCATCCTGGACGAGGACGAATTCCGGCTTTCCGACGCCTCGGGCCGCATCGACGTCTATATCGGCCCCAACCTGGTGCCGGCCAATCCGGGCGAC
The DNA here is from genome assembly GCA_028281985.1 of Alphaproteobacteria bacterium. Taxonomy (GTDB): domain Bacteria; phylum Pseudomonadota; class Alphaproteobacteria; order DSM-16000; family Inquilinaceae; genus JANQIU01. Next base: position 11,874 of record JANQIU010000133.1, read on the forward strand.
CAGGTGACGGTGCGCGGCATCGTCGACGACGACTTCCCGATCGAAATCTACGCCCGCGAGATGGTCTTGCCCGACGGGTCGACCGTGACCTTCGACCGGCGCTACGAGTGAGCGGGATTTAGGATAAGCGGTGTCCTTCACCCCCCGGTCCATGGACGCGGAACCGGGGGGCGCTACCTTTGGTGGACAGGATCTAGCCACCAAACACCAACCCTGCCGCGATCGTTGCCATCACCGCGGCGACGATCAGGTCCAGCACGCGCCACGCCGCCGGGCGGGCGAACAGCGGGCGCAGGAGGCGGGCGCCGTAGCCGAGGGCGAAGAAGAACACGAACGACGCGGCCATGGCACCGGCGGCGAACGCGGCCTGCCGGCCCGGATACTGGGTGGAGACCGAGCCCAGCAGCACCACCGTGTCCAGATACACATGCGGGTTCAGCCAGGTCAGCGCCAGGCACACCGTCAGGGTGGCGCCGGCGCTGGTGACGACACCGGCGGCCGGGGCCAGCGTTTCGGTCTTGCGGAAGGCCGCCAGCAGGCTGCGCAGGGCGTAAACCGCCAGGAACGCTGCGCCGCCGTAGCGTAGCACCGGTTCCACCGCTGGGACGGCCGCCGCCACCGCCCCGAAGCTGGTGACACCCAGGGTGATCAGCACGGCATCCGACAGGGCACAGGTCAGGCAGACCAGCAGCACGTGTTCCCGGCGCAGCCCCTGGCGCAGGACAAAGGCGTTCTGGGCACCGATCGCCAGGATCAGGCTGAATCCGAGCAGAAAACCGGGGAGGAAGGCGGCGGCCATGGGGCGTGACTCCTGGGGTTCCCCGTTGACTACGGCCCGCCGAGTCCTTAGTCGAATTAAGATCTCTTCGGCGAATTAAGCACTGCTAAATCATGCTCGACTATGCCCTGCTGGCCGCCGTCGCTGCGGTCGTCCGCACCGGCAGCTTCGACAGGGCCGCCCAGGATCTGCACGTCACCCCGTCGGCCGTCTCCCAGCGGGTCAAGCTGCTGGAGGAACGGTTGGGCACGGTCCTGGTGGTCCGCGGCCAACCTTGCACGCCCACGCCGGCAGGCCGTCGCCTGTGCCGGCACGCCGAGGAGGTGAGCCTTCTCGAACACGCCCTGCGCACCGACCTGGGCCAGGCGCTTCCCGACACCGGCCCGCCGACCTTCCGCATCGCGATCAATGCCGACAGCCTGGCCACCTGGTTCATCGACGCCATGGCGCGGGTCGAAGATGGCCTGTTCGACCTGGTGCTGGACGACCAGGACCACAGCGCCGACTGGCTGCGGCGCGGCGAGGTCTGTGCCGCCGTCACCGCCGGCGGGCGACCGGTGCAGGGATGCGATCTCCGGCCGCTGGGAGCCTTGCGCTACATCGCCACCGCCAGCCCGGCCTTCGTCGACCGGTGGTTCGCCGATGGCGTCGACGAGGCGGCCCTGCGACGGGCCCCGGCGCTGACCTTCAACGCCAAGGACACGTTGCAGACGGTGTGGGTGGCCGGGCTGGTCGGCCGGCGCGTGGCCCTGCCGACCCATTGGCTGCCAGCCACCCAGGCCTTCGTCGACGCAACGCTGGCGGGGCTCGGCTGGGGCCTGAACCCCGAACCGTCGGTGGCGGAACAGTTGCGGGAGGGCCGATTGGTCGCGCTGGTCCCGGACCGGCCGCTCGACGTCCCGCTGTTCTGGCAATGGAGCCGACTGACGGCCGAGGCGCTCCGGCCCGTCACCGAGGCGGTTCTGGCGGCGGCGGCCCGATACCTGGTCGCCCCGTCCGCGCTCGCCCTGCCCCCGGGCGAAATCCCGGGTTCCTGAAGCGGGATGGGTTCAGGTTTGGTCCCGTCCGGCTTCGATGGAGCCGTTGCGGCACCCTTGGCGGGTGACGGTCCCGCCACCGACAAAAGCGCTGTCCTCCGGAAGACAACTGGCGCTCCCGTTGGCGCGGTAACGCGCGGTCTGGCGGCGCGCCAGCGCGTCAATCACCCCGGCATCACACGCCTCCAGGCACACGCGCGCCAAAGTCGCCCACCCCCAAATTTGGTTATTGTTTAAAAACCCGATTGTCGTTTACAAAAATCCGTCCATGAACATTAGATTAATTGGGAGATAATTCTTTGCAAACATCCATTCTTATCTCGCCACAGCACCGCAACAAGTCCGCTGATGCGCTTCTGGAGCTGTCCACCTCCATCCTCGACGGCATAGACGACGCTGCAGACGCTTTCTTGCGCACGCTGGGCATTCGGACCGTCGCAGATCTGGCCACCCACCCGTTGATGACAAACGCCCATAAGGTGGCCGAGATCGCCAATGGATTGCCGCAGCCGGTCACCTCGAGCCTGGTCGATACCGAGCAATTGAGTGAGCCGGCGGACGACCTGGTCTCCAAGCCGCTGACCGTTCTTGAAGGCTTTGACGTGGCGCGCGCGCGGGCGTTTGAAACGCAGTTGGGGCTCACCACCGTGGCGCAGCTCGCCGAATGGCCGCCAGCCATGGTCGCGCGCCGTATTCTAGCCGACGCTTTGGGGTCGGTGGAGCTTGCGCAAGGACGTCTGAAAAACGACGACGGCACACCCGACGAATTGATGCCCAAAGCGCGGACCTTTGCGACCGAGCGACTGACCTTCCGGCAGATCTATTTCGACGAGGTGTCCCGCACGGGCCCCGCCTCAGGGGAGACGAAGGACATCGAGGTGTTTGCCAAAGACGGGCGGCTGTCGCCGTTCTCGGATGAGAACGTGTTTCAGGCCCCCGCCATCGGCGCCATCCTGACGATGGAGCAGAACTGGGTCCCCTACGGCTTGTCGCTGGGTCGGTTGCTGCACTCGCTTGCCCTGGCCCCTGCCGAAAGCACCAAGATCGCGATTTTGGAATGGGACCGGCGCACCACGGGCCAACGCAGCGACAGCGACACACAGACGGCGGCGGTCACGGCCACGGGATCGCGGTCGCGCTCGATCGACGAGGTCTATTCGACCGTTGTGTCGGACCAGCGCAACGGCAAGTCCACGACAACGACGGACAGCACGACCAATTCCGTCGGTGTGACGCTTGGCGGCGGGTTCGGCCCGATCACCGCCGGTTTCAATGCGGGTTCGGCGACCACGGAAGGCTTTGCCGAAACCGTTACCAACAGCTCCGGCACAGCCAATGCTGCAGGTACGCTGAGCCAGTTCCTGACCGATTCCACCCTGCAAGCAAGCTCGGCGGTGCGATCACGTCACGCCGCAACGGTGGTGGAGGCCACATCGAGCGGCACCGAACGGGCAGAGACACGGATCGTCGTCAACTACAACCACTCCCATGCCTTGACTGTGCAGTATTACGAGGTGGTCCAGGTCTACAAAGTGGAAACCAGGCTGCAAAAGGTCGACCGCGTGGTGTTCATTCCCATGCGCCCGATCGATTTTGAAGCACCTGGCCTGGTTGAGCGCTACTACGACACGTTGATCGCCGCGGCACCTGATACGGCAACGCGCAAAACGCTCACCCGGGCCGCGCTGCACCGGTTGCGTCTTGAGGGCAATCGCAGGCCGGTCGACCTTCCCAAATCAATCCCGCTTCTGGGCTACAGCGTCGTGGGATTCGCCGGCACGACAATCATCGGCCTCGAATTCTCCCTCGATGACAGCAGCCAGCCTGTCCTGATCCGTGAGGCAGATCTTTTTGACTATGCGGGGCCGCCAATTTTCTCTGAGCGCATCCAAAATGTCGCGTTGCGATTTCTCGATGCGGTCGAGGACACATCTGGTGAGGTGACGCTGATCTTCGACGGTTTCGACGTCACCGCACGCGTGTCCTTGAGCCCTGCCGATCGCCAACGCGTGATGGTCATGCGCGCCACGGGCAATACCAGTATCGAGGCAGCCGCTGCCTTGTTGCAGCGTGATCCACAGCGCTACAGCGCCGCTGTCTACGGCGTCCTGCCGCCGCATGAGATCTCCGCCATGCTGCAGAGCTTCACCTTCAAAGGGGAACGGCTTATCGAGCATGTCGATCCGCGTCCGCTGACGATCTACGGCAACTACCTCGTGCTGCGCTGGTCACCCAGCGAATACGATCCCGATCTCTATGTCGACCCGTCGACGGCGGATTTGCCGATCCCCAAGCCGCGATCGAACAGCGAAATCCAGATGTCGGATGATCGATGGCCAGCGGTCTTGGCCTCGCTGTCTTGGAAGCGCTGGAAAGCGAAACATGTGGATGGTTTCCAAGGTGAGAGCTTCCATGTGCCACTGCCCACCGGCGGGGTGTTTGCCGAAGCGGTGCTGGGGCGCAGTAATGCAAGCGAGAAGCTCGATATCACCCGGTTCTGGAATTGGCAGGACTCGCCGATCCCGCATCAGGCCCCCGATATCGCGCCGGTGGTTTTGGGGCAGGCCGACCGTGAACCCAGCGCCGCCGGTTTGGCCCCTGTGGGCTTTCAGCCGAGCCTGGCACAATTGCCGACCATTCAAGCGGCACCGGATCCAGGTGCCGCCAACGCGCTCCTTCAGACTTTGGCCAACGCCGCGATTTTTCGCGATGCCAGCGGCGTAGAGTCGACCTCTGCCGCGCTGTCGGGGGCGTTGAATTCAAGCACCTCTGCCGCGGGTACTTCGGCGAGCCTGTCTGCGAACGCTTTTTCGGAAGCACTCAGGGCATCGGTGGATCTGCAAAAACACAGCGGTCAAGCGGGTGTCAATCGCAGCAAACTCTCCACTATCGGCGCGACCTTCAACGCGTTGAAAAACGACGAGGGGCAGGGCGGTCAAACGCCGAGTGGCGGCGGGACAAGTCCATCGACCAACGAAGGCCAAGGCACCGCGGGAAACAACGCTTTACCGACAGGCCAACCTAGTTCCGGTGGGCAAAACCCGAGTTCCAGCCTCGCCTTGCGGGACATGATGGGCGTGCAGCGTCCTCCCATCGAAAAAGTGCGCTTTGGGCCTGGCCCGTCCAAGTCCAAATGGGACCTGTCGCCGGATCTGCTGTCGCCAATGCCGGGGGATGTCCAAAGTGAAGAACTGGCGCAATCCGGTTTTTCCGTCAGGCAGCTTAGCGAGAACGAAACATCGATCACCAATGAGGTCAAAGTCCTCTTGGGCGGTTTTGAGACCGGTAAATCGAACCTCAACATCGTGCAGCGTTTGTTCTTGGACTTTATCGGCAACGAAGGTGCCGATAACGGGTTCTTCAAGATCACGGAAATCACGGGGCATGCCAGTGAGACCGGCCCAGAAAAGAGCTCCGACCCCAACAAGGTGACCAACGTCACCCTGGCTCGGGAGCGCGCGGCGGCAGTCGCGAGCTATCTGATCTTCGAGACAAAGCTGGATGCATCGAAACTCCCGGATCCGACGAGTGACGGATCGCAGAACCCGATCCAAGGAGACCCTGGGGTCGACAACCCGTTAAACCGCTCGGTGGTCTTGACCTATCAAGTGGTCATTCCGAAGCCACAACCAATCAAGGTGAAGCCGCCCGCGGAGCCAGAGCCGACACCTTCGCCGTGCCCGGATGGGTCCTCCAAGCATTGGGGCATCCGCATTCTGACCAATCTCGGCGCCTATCCCATCGGTCCCGGTGTGGCTGGTGTCGGCGGCGGAATTTGGCTCGGGGAGATTGTGCAACTCAAGCCGGACGGCGATAAGTTTTCGGAGGTCAGAAAGCACTCCGTTGTTTTCGTTGGCGTCGGTGTCGGCCTGAACAACCCCACCAAATACTTGAAGGTCGCCGACAAGACTAAAAAGATCTTCGACGCACTCACGGCAGGAAGTGTCAGCGTGTCGGTCCAGGGAGGCGTGACGCCATTCAATGTCTCTGAAAGTTGTTTCGCCTATGGCGACTTCTACAAGGACCTGCTCGGGTTCAAATACCAGGAAGTGATCATCGGCGAAGGGGGTATTTCCGGACTATTCGGTGGCTTTACGGGAACGGCCGTGTGGATGCCCTCTTTGGGACTTTATAATTTCGGCACAGATGGCAAGCTCGGCATGACAACTGTCGGACCCGATCTGAACGCCAATCGCGCCTTGATGTTGCCGCTTGTCATGTTTGTCTAGAGCGGATTCGCGTCTGATTGAATCGCGAGGGATTCCTCTGCAGGCGGTTTTGTGATTCACCATGCAGACTGGTGAAGGAGGTCAGTTTGCATGGC
>JANQIU010000144.1 GCA_028281985.1 Alphaproteobacteria bacterium
CAGCTGACGCGCAAGCGGGGAATGCCCAACGGCGGCGTGGCTGGCGCCGTCCCGGTCTGCTAGGGTTCGCGCCGCGCGGCCGGCCGGCCGCCGCCTGACTTACGCTGCCGATGGGGCCTCCCATGACCGAGCTGACCGAAAGTGCCGCCTGGCGGGCGCTCGAAGCCCATTATGCCGAGATCCAGGACCGGCATATGCGCGATCTGTTCGCGGCCGATCCCGGCCGGTTCGAACGGTTTTCGCTGCGGCTGGACGATCTGCTGCTGGACGTCTCCAAGAACCGCATCACCGAAGAGACCCTGACCCTGTTGGCGCAGCTGGCCCGGGAACGCGGGCTGGAGGCGATGCGCGACGCCATGTTCGCCGGCGAGCCGATCAACGGCACCGAAGGCCGCGCGGTTCTGCACATCGCCCTCAGGAACCGGTCCAACCGGCCGATCCAGGTAGGGGGCGCCGACATCATGCCGGACGTCAACCGGGTGCTGGCGCAGATGCGCGACTTCAGCGAGGCCGTGCGCCGCGGCGAGTGGACGGGGCACACCGGCAAGCGCATCACCGACGTCGTCAATATCGGCATCGGCGGATCCGACCTGGGGCCGGTCATGGTCAGCGAGGCGCTACGGCCCTACGAGCACCCGTTCATCACCCCGCATTTCGTGTCCAATGTCGACGGCAGCCACATTGCCGAAGTGCTGAAGCGCGTCGACCCCGAGACGACGCTGTTCATCATCGCCTCGAAAACCTTCACCACCCAGGAAACCCTGACCAACGCCCACACGGCGCGCGACTGGTTCCTGAAGCATGGGGCGCCGGAAACGGCGGTCGCCAAGCATTTCGTGGCGCTGTCGACCAATGCCGGCGCGGTGGCGGCGTTCGGCATCGACACCGCCAACATGTTCGCCTTCTGGGACTGGGTCGGCGGCCGCTATTCGGTGTGGTCGGCGATCGGCCTGCCGGTGGCGATCGCCGTCGGCATGGATTATTTCGAGGACCTGCTGGCCGGCGCCCACGCCATGGACGAGCACTTCCGCACCGCGCCGCTGGCAGAAAACCTGCCGGTGGTGCTGGCGCTGCTTGGCATCTGGTACAACAACTTCTTCGGTGCCCAGTCGCAGGCGGTGTTGCCGTACGACCAGTACCTGCACCGGTTCACCGCCTATCTGCAGCAGGCGGATATGGAATCCAACGGCAAGTCGATCAGCCGCGACAATACCGCGGTCGGCTGGCAGACCGGGCCGGTGGTGTTCGGCGAACCGGGCACCAACGGGCAGCATGCCTTCTACCAGTTGATCCACCAGGGCACGAAGCTGATCCCGTGCGATTTCATCGCCCCAGCGATCAGCCACAACAAGCAGGGCAACCACCACAAGATCCTGCTGTCCAACTTCTTTGCCCAGACCGAAGCCCTGATGCGCGGCAAGACCGAGGACGAGGTGCGGGCCGAGCTTTCCGGGTCCGGAATGACAGCCGAGGCGATCGACGCCCTGGTGCCGCACCGGGTGTTCACCGGCAACCGGCCGACCAATTCGATCCTGGTGAAGCAGATCACGCCGCACACCCTGGGCATGCTGATCGCACTCTACGAGCACAAGATCTTCGTGCAGGGGGCGATCTGGAACGTCTACAGCTTCGATCAGTGGGGCGTGGAGCTGGGCAAGCAGCTGGCCAAGGCCATCCTGCCGGAGCTGGACGACCCGGAGGGGCTGGAGGACGGGGCCGAACCGCCGCCGGTGACCGGCCACGACGCGTCGACCAACGGCCTGATCAATGCCTGGAAGGCGATGGCGCGCGGCTAGGGCCGGATAGCGATGCATGGGCGCCCTTGGGTCACCAGGGGCGCCGCATTGATCCGCATCTCATCCTGAATTGGGCGCTCGACCAGTCACGCCTCGATTATCGGGCGTTCCCCAACCGTTATGCGTTTTCCGCACAAGCCAGCGCCGGCAGGGTGTTGATCCGCTGCCGGCGCAACGGCTGCCCGAGTGCTTCCGGGTCCAGCCAACCCCTTCGGCTAGGGGTTTGGGTCGCGATGCTTGCCCGCAGACAGAGCATCGTTCGCGCCGAAAAGAGAAGAAACACAGTAAACGTCAAGCAATCTCGCTTTTCGTGCTTCGGACCAGGGCTTTTAGCCACCGGTCAACGCGCACCGGGATCTACCAAACGACCACTGCATTACTCTGTTCTGTTTCGACGACAACTTCAATGTAGCACATCGCGTTCAATTCTGTCATGAAATTATCACATTGCTATCATCGCCTGCCATGCAGATTCAGGGGCAATCCGTTCCGGCCCCGTTAACGCTGCTGTGGTATAGGCACGGCGCATGCCGGCAACCCAACGGCGATCAGGGTGCGCACCAGGACGGCCTGGCGCCCGAGCCGTCATAGGGCTGTGCCAGTCCCTGCGCCAGAAGCGCTGCCGCCACATCGCGGCCAAGGGAATCGTGGATGCCGGCCACGACCCGCCCGGCGAACGCCCCGTTCCGCACGCCGTGCAGGGTCACCGCCGACGCATCCAGAAGATCCGCCAGCCCATCGCGCGCCGCCTGCGCCAACAGCCGCTCGGTGGGACAGTCACCGCGCAGTTCCGGCGTGTCGATACCGGCAAGGCGCACATGGGTGGTGACGGTCTGGCCGATCCAGATGGTGGCCTCGACCACCACGGTGTCACCGTCCACCACCCGGGTCACCTGGGCAGGGATCGGCCCCGGCAGAACGTCGGCGGCGGAACCGCCAGGCGGCAGGAGCAGACACAGCAGGCTGATGATCAGGCAGGCGGAGGGGCGCATCGGCGTTCCAAGGCATGGCCACGCCCGCATCCTACCCGATCTTGTCTGAGAAAAAACCTAGAAAACAGAAAAAATACCTAGGTCGGTCAGAAATCGGTGCACCGCCCGCCGACTTCCCAGTCGCCGTAGCGGGTCGGCTCCGGACCGTCCCGGCCGCCGATTTCACCCGGCGGCTGCTGGGGGCCCTTGGGGCGCTTTGCCGCCGGGTCCGGCTTGGCCGCGTCTTCCTGGGTCGTGGCCGCCGGCGGCGTGTCTTCCGCGGCCGGGCCTGTCGATCGTTTGCTGTCGGTCATCATTCCTATATGGCGCCGACCGCCCCGAAGGTCCACCGCTTGAACCGGCGATCCCGCCCCCAACCTATAGCGCGCACGCCGATGTCGCAGGACGACCGGCGAAACGAGAAGGAGATCAAGCCCGACCATGACCGGGATGATGCGTACCTTTGCCCTGCTGGCGGCGCTGACCGCGCTGTTCCTGGTGGCCGGCTTCATGCTGGGTGGCGAAGCCGGATTGATCATCGCCCTGGCGGTGGCCATCGGCATGAACGCCTTCGCCTATTGGAACTCGGACGGCCTGGTGCTGCGCATGCACAACGCCCGCGAGGTGGATGCCCGCACGGCGCCGGACCTCGTGGGCCTCGTCCGCCAGTTGGCCGATCGCGCCGGGATGCCGATGCCGAAGGTCTACGTGATCGACACCGCCCAGCCGAACGCCTTCGCCACCGGTCGCAACCCGCAGAACGCGGCGGTTGCCGCCACCACCGGGCTGCTGCGGACGCTAACACCCGAGGAAGTGGCCGGGGTGATGGCGCATGAGCTGGCGCATGTGCGCAACCGCGACACCCTGATCATGACCATCACCGCCACCCTGGCCGGGGCGCTGTCGATGCTGGCCAACTTCGCCCTGTTCTTCGGCGGCAACCGCAACAGCCCGCTGGGCCTGATCGGCACGATACTGATGATGGTGCTGGCGCCGCTGGCGGCGATGATGGTGCAGATGGCGATCAGCCGGTCGCGGGAATACGAGGCCGACCGGATCGGCGCGGAGATCTGCGGCCGCCCCGAATGGCTGGCCTCGGCGCTGCGCAAGATCGAGGGTATGGCCCAACGGACCGACTATGTGGCCGCCGAACGCAACCCGGCTACGGCGCACCTGTTCATCATCAACCCGCTGCACATGCAGGCCGTGGACAGCCTGTTCGCCACCCATCCGAAGACCGCCGAACGCGTCGCCCGACTAATGCGCATGTCCGGCAAGCCGACCGGCCCCTGGGGCTAGGCCGCCGGTCAAACCCGGGTCATCTCGAAAGTGCCGTCTAGAACAGCGACTGCACCCAGGTCCGGCGCGGGCCGGTATCCAGATGGGCGAAGCGGCTGCGCATATAGATGCCAACGCCGCCGACCGCGACCTGCCGGGCCCGGTCCTTCAGGAAATGGATGCCGTATCCCTGGGCCGACACGTCGATGGCTTTGCCGAACATATGGTAGCTGTTCTGGGCGGCCCCTTCCGAGCGCAGGCGCGCATTGGTTTCGGGCGTCCGGTAGGCGGAATGGATATTGATGGTGACGTTGGCGCCATAGTACTGGCGGTAGGATCGGCGCAGATCCCACAGCATGTCGAACAGCCGCGGATCCATCGGCATCTGCGCTTCGGTGTGATGGTCGCGCAGGAACCGGTTCAACGTCGCCTGGGCGGCGCCGATGTAGCCTTCGCCGTTGTGATAGGTGTCGTGGAACCGCTCGTCGGTATGCGGATTGTACAGCCGCAACTCCCGCGGTTCCGCGGCGCCGGCCAGGGCCGGCCGCGCAATCAGGGCCGCCCCAAGGCCAGCCAGAACGGTCCTACGATCAAGGGCCAAGACCACAATGCTCCCTGTTCCGATGCGCGTTCCGGACGGCCATTTCGGACAAGCCCCTTTAACTGGGTCCTTGGGGGGACCCGACAAGGCCGAACAGAATCCGGAGCCGGAAGCCAAAAACGACGACACGGCAAGTCTGTCGTCATCGGCAATATCCATGATCCTAACATGGACTTGGCCGATTCGTGTGGCGATTTATTGGTTAAGCGATCATTAGCAATTTTGTTTCTGCGGCCGAGCCGATCTACTCGGAAACTGGCGGCGGGGTCCTTACCCGGTACCGGCGGCCCGGCCCTGGCCGGAGGACCCGGCTTGCTTTAGATGCAGGGCCATGCCTGCCGATCCCAGCCCCTCCACCGTCGCCAAGCCCGGAGCCCGCCCCGTCGGCCTGTCGGCCCGGCGCATGGCGCTGGACCTGTTCGCCGCCGTGACGCGCCAGCGCCAGCCGCTGGACGAGGCCATCGAGGCCAACCGTCGGCTGGACGCCCTGCCGTCACGCGACCGCGCCTTCGCCCGGCTGCTGGCGACCACCGGTCTGCGGCGCCTGGGTCAGATCGACGACCTGCTGGCATCGGCGTTGGACCGTCCCCTGGGCCGGCATACCCGGCCGGCACACGACATCCTGCGGCTGGCGGTCGCCCAGCTTGCCTTCCTGCAGACGCCGCCCCACGCCGCGGTCAGCACCTCCCTGGCGCTACTGGAGGTGACCGGTCGCGGCGGTCTGAAAGGCCTGGCGAATGCCGTGCTGCGCCGGATCGCGGCCATGGACCGGCAACCCGACAGCGGTGCTGCCCTGCGCCGGACGGTGCCCGACTGGCTGTGGCGAAGCTGGGCAGAGGCCTATGGCGAGGAGGTTGCCGGCGACATCGCCCGCGCCCATCTGGCCGAACCGCCCCTGGACCTGACCCTTCGCGACCCCGGATCTCCGGCGGATTGGGCCCGGCAGTTGGGCGCTGAACCGCTGCCCACCGGAACGCTGCGCCTGCCGCCCGGACGCGCCGGGGCGGTTCCCGATCTGCCCGGGTTCGCCGACGGGGCCTGGTGGATCCAGGATGCCGCCGCGGCCCTGCCCGCCCGGTTGTTGGGCGATGTGGCCGGCCGCAGCGTTGTCGACCTGTGTGCCGCGCCGGGCGGCAAAACCCTGCAACTGGCCGCAGCCGGGGCCGAGGTGACCGCGGTCGATCGATCCGACGCCCGTCTGGGACGGCTGCGCGCCAACCTGCAGCGGACCGGTCTGACGGCGCATACAGTTGCCGCGGACGCCACGGCATGGCGGCCGGAGGACCCGGTGCCGGCGATCCTGCTGGACGCCCCCTGTTCCGCGACCGGAACAGTCAGGCGCCATCCGGATGTTCCGCATCTGAAACGACCGGAAGACCAGGCCAAACTGACCGGCTTGCAAGCGCGTCTGTTCGACGCGGCGGCCGCAATGCTCGCCCCCGGCGGCCGGCTCGTCTGGTGCGTCTGCTCCCTGCAGCCTGAGGAGGGCGAGCGCCAGGTGGCCGATGGCCTGTTGCGCAACCCGGCGCTGACCCGCGATCCGATCCTTCCCGAAGAGGTGCCCGGCCTGGCAGCCGCGATTACCGGGGACGGCGAAGTGCGGACGCTGCCCAGCCTGTGGCCGGAGCATGGCGGCATCGACGGTTTCCATATCAGCCGGTTGCGGCGCCGCGGCGACGGCATTATTCCGTGAGACGTGGTGCGGTTCGCCCATTTCCGGCCAACCGCCAACCCCGACCGAGCGCCCCGGCATGTCCCGACCGACCCTGATCGCCCCATCGCTGCTTTCCGCCGATTTCGCCCGGCTGGGCGAAGAGGCGCAGGCCATGCAGGCCGCCGGTGCGGACTGGCTGCATTTCGACGTCATGGACGGCCATTTCGTGCCGAACCTGACGCTGGGGCCGATGGCGGTGAAGGCGCTGCGCAGCTGGGTCCAGATCCCCCTGGACGTGCATCTGATGATGGCGCCGGTCGATCCCTTCGTGGCCGAATTCGCCGCCGCGGGCGCCGACCGGCTGACCTTCCATCCGGAAGCCGGGCCGCACCCGCACCGCACCGCCCAGTTGATCCGCAGCCATGGCATGCGGGTCGGTATCGCCCTGAACCCCGGCACGCCGATCGCCGTCGCCGAGGAGCTGTTGGACGGCGTCGACCTGATCCTGGCGATGACCGTCAACCCCGGGTTCGGCGGACAGGCCTTCATCGAGCAGATGGTCAACAAGATCGGCCGACTGCGACGCCTGATCGACGTATCCGGTCATCCCATCCACCTGCAGGTCGACGGCGGGATCAACCCGCAGACCGCCGCCCTGGCCACCGCGGCCGGGGCCGACGTGCTGGTAGCCGGCACCGCCTGCTTCTCCGGCGGCGCCCAGGCCTACGCCGCCAATATCGACCGGCTGCGCGCAGGCTCGCCGGCCCCATCCGCCTGAGCGCGGGCAGGCCGGCGAAGACCGACCCTTGGCCAGGGACGCGTTCGTCGCCGCCCCCGCCGCAACGCCGGACCTGCGCCAGCGGCTGACGGCCTTCGTCTACCGATCCTTGCCGTACCGGTGGAGCCTCGGCAGCGCCCGCACGCATGTCCTCACGCTGGTGCCGGCCGACCCCTGGCCGGGGGATGCCGACCGCGGCGCAGCGCTGATCGCGGGCGCCTACGCCATGGCCGGCCGATTCATCCAGTCGGAAACGCCGCCGTGGAAGGGTGTCGGGCAGGGCACCGCCTTCCGCCGCGAACTGCATGGGTTCGCCTGGCTTCGCGATCTGCGCGCGGCCGGCGGCGATGCCGCCCGCCGGCACGCCCGACTGCTTGTCGAGCACTGGCTGGACCATCACGCCCAGTGGGACCGCCTGACCTGGCGGCCCGACGTCCTGGGCCAGCGCATCATGAACTGGCTGTCGGCGCACGACTTCTTCCTGGCCAGCGCGGATGACCGGTTTCGCCACCGGGTCCTGGCGATGCTGGCGCGCCAGACCCGGCACCTGGCCCGCGTGGCGCCGGGCGGCGCCGGCGGTGCCCAGCAGGTCGATGCGCTGCGGGGGCTGATTGCCGGCGTCCTGGCGGTCCCCAGCGCGGCACCGGCCCTGCCGCGGGCCCTGCGCCTGCTGGACCGGGCGATCGCCAGCCAGATCCTGCCCGACGGCGGCCATGGCACCCGCAATCCATCGGTCCATCTGTCGGTCTTGAGAGCCCTGATCGATATCCGCAGCATGCTGCGCCAGGCCGGAGAGACGCCGCCGGAGTCGGTTCAGCAGGCTGTGGACCGGATGACCCCGGCCTTGCGCTTCTTCAAGCATGGCGACGGCCGCCTTGCCCTGTTCAACGGCGCCCAGGAAGGCGTCGCCATCCAGGTGGATGCCGCCCTGGCCCGGGCCGATGCCCGCGGCCGGCCGATGAAGAGCGCGCGTCATTCCGGCTTCGAAAGAATTCTCGCCGGGCGCACCCTGTTGTTGATGGACGTCGGCGCGCCACCGGCCCCGGGGCTGGACGATGCCGCCCATGCCGGGGTGCTGAGCTTCGAGTTGTCGGTGGGGCGGGAGCGGCTGATCGTCAACTGCGGCGCCATGCCCGAAGCCGGCGACGGCCCGGTCGGGGACTGGCACGGCGTGCTTCGGGGTACGGCAGCCCATTCCACCTTGGCCGTGGCGGACACCAACGCCTTCGGGGTCGCCGATGGTGGGGGTGTGGAGCGTCGTCCGGTGACGGTCGAGGCCGAACGGATGGCCGAGCAGGGTGCGGTCCTGATCGACGCCAGCCATGACGGCTACCGGCCGCGGTTCGGCCTGGTGCACCGGCGGCGGCTCTATGTCAGCGCCGGCGGGGACGACATTCGCGGGGAAGACGCCCTGGTGGTCGACACCGACCCGTTGACCGGCCGCCCCAAGGCGGCGGACCGGGCCGACGCCTTCGCCATCCGGTTCCACCTGCACCCGGATGTGCGCGCGTCCATGACCCAGGATGGCGCCGCGGTCCTGCTGCGCCTGGCCGGTGGCGCCGGCTTCCGTTTTCTGGCCGCCGGTGCCGGGATGGCGCTGGAGGAAAGCGTTTATTTTGGAACCGGAACATTGCGCCGGACCCAGCAGATCGTCCTGACCGGTGAGACGACACCGGATGGCGCCAACGTCCAGTGGTCCCTGAAGCGCGAGGCCAAAGCCTAGGGCCTGCCTGGGCCACCGGATCGTTGCGATATCGTATCGAGCTCCGGCCCGGGTGCCGGCCGGTGGACGGCGATGCCGGCCATCACCATGGCCACGCCGATCGCGTCGCGGACCGTGGGGATCTGTGCCAGCACAACGGCACCGACCAGGGTCGCCACCGCCGGCAAGAGCGCCAACAGCAGGGCAAAGCTGGCCCTGGGCAGTCGCGACATCGCCAGTTGATCGCAGATATAGGGGATCACCGACGAACAGATCCCGACGCCGATCCCGGCCAGGATCAGCGTCGCCGAGCCGAAGGCGTCCAATGCCTGGGTGAACCCGACCGGCATGACGAAGATGAAGGCCAGCGACATCGATGCCCCCAGCCTTTCAACCCCGTCGCCAGCGCCGCGGGACGCCACCCGATGGCCCAGGACGATGTACCCGGCGAACAGCGCGGCGTTCAGCCCGGCCCAGGCAAGCCCGACCGGATCGCTGGACCAGGTGACGTCGATCAGGACGAACACGCCCGCCACCGCCAGCACCAGTGCGGCCAGATTGCGCCCGCTGCGCAGGCCCGCCAGGGCGATGCCGATGGTGCCGACGAACTCCATCGCCGCGACGAGGCTCATCGGCAACCGGTCGAGCGCCAGATAGAAAGACGTGTTCATGGCCGCCAGACAGGCACCCAGGCCCACCAGCAGCCACCGGGTCTGCGGGTCGGCCCGGCGCAGGGTCCGCCACGGACGGGTCCAGGGGGCGAAAGCCGCAGCGGCGGAGGCAATGCGCAGCCAGGCCACGCCCAGAACGCCGACCGACGGAAACAGCAGAACCGCAAATGACGGCCCAAGATAGTGGAACACCGCGCTGACGCCGAACCAGGCGTGCGGTGGCACCGCATTAGCGGCGCGGGTCATCGTGTCGGTGCGGCCGGGCATGCGCACTCCCTGGCGGATATGTGATTGGATTATGCAAGGCCCCAGCGCACCTCTATATGGTGGATCACCGGTGAACTCCGGGAATTCTGTAGTTTTCGAAGGCCATAGCCGTGAAGCGCCTGCGATACCAAGACGGGACATTGGACGCGACCGACCTGCGCATCCTGGGCGCGTTGGCCGAGGATGCCCGGATCAGCGTCGCCGAGTTGGCCCGGTCGGTCGGATTGTCGGCCCCCAGCGTCGCCGAAAGGATCAAGCGGCTGGAAGAAGCCGGGGTGATCGGCGGCTACAGCGCCCAGATCGACCCCAAGGCCCTGGGCCTGCCCATCGCCGCCTGGCTGCGGATCCGGCCGATCCCCGGGCAGCTTCCGCGGGTGGCCGACCTGCTGCGCCGGCTGCCGGAGATCGTCGAATGCGACCGGGTCACCGGCGAGGACTGCTTCATCGCCCGCGCCCATCTGGCATCGGTCGACGACCTGGAACAGCTGATCGACAAGATCATCCCGTTTGCGACAACAAACACGTCGATCATCCAGTCATCGCCGGTGCGCCGCCGCCCGCCCCCGATCATCGCGCAGGAGCCGCCATCATGACCGATGCGGATACCCGACGCTGGCAGACCCGCCGCCTGGCCAGCGACGCGGCGTTCATCCTGCCCTATCTGCGGGCCGGTCTGGATGTCCTGGACGTGGGGTGCGGCCCCGGGTCGATCACCCTGGGGCTGGCGGCCAAGGTGGCGCCGGGCCGGGTACTGGGCGTCGACCTGGACAACGACCGGATCACGATCGCCTCGCGGGCAGCCCGGGAGGCGGCGCTGGATACCGTCACCTTCCAAACCGGCGACGCCTACAACCTGCCGATGGCGGAACCGGCCTTCGATGTGGTGTTCGCCAACGGCCTGCTGGAGCACCTGCCGGACCCGGCGGCAGCCTTGCGCGAGTTCGTGCGGGTGCTGAAACCGGGTGGCCTGCTGGCCCTGCGCAGCCCGGACTGGGGCACGGCCATCGTCCAGCCGGCGGACCCCGCCCTGCTGGGATCGATCGACCTGCGCAACCGCTGGCAGCGGCATGACGGCGGCGATCCCGAAGCCGGGCGCAAGCTGAAGGGATGGATCGCCGCCGCCGGCCTGGACGTCCTGGCCGCCCAGGCGGAGGGCGACCGCGACGGCAGCAGCGCCGGCACCCGGGACTACATGCGCCGTGTGCTGCTGGACCCCGAATTGACGCGTCTGGCCGAAGCGCAGGGCTGGGCGACGGCGGACGGCATCGCCCGGATGGCCCAAGCCTGGTCCGCCTGGGCGGACCGCCCGGATGCCTTTGCCGGCCTGTTCTGGTGCCACGCGGTGGGCCGCAAGGGGTAGCGGTCAGTCGACCGGCTTAGTTTCGAAGCCGGCGTCCACATCCATCGCCGCCGACAGGCGCGGGGCGATATGATCGCGGCCGGGAGACGGGTCCCCGTCCGGCTGGTTCATCGTTCGGCCATGGCCGGCGCATCCGCCCGTCTCCGGCACCGAACGGTATGGAGATCGCGCAACATGACCGCCGCCGCCCATCAGCCGCCACCGCCGAACCGATCCGAAGGCCCAGGGGTCGCCGGCGCGGCCGACAACCGGTTCACGGAAGCGGCGCTGGAGCGCCACAAGCGCGAGGGGATGGACCTTGCGGTCAAGGCGCGCTGGATCGGCCTGTCCGTGGTCGGCGTGATGCTGCCGATCCTCGATTTCCAGTGGGAGGTCCTCTACTACCACTTCCTGCTCTTGGTCCTGGCGGCGATCGGCTGGGCGCAGCGCCGGGTCGCCCGCATCGGTCTGTCGCGGACCGAACTGGCCCTGATCCTGTGCGATCTGCTGGTGATGACCGTCGCGGTCGCCCTGCCGAACCCGTTCGCGAGCGGCGAGTGGCTGCCGGCGCTGGAGTTCCGCAGCGGCGCGTTCATGTATTTCTACGTCCTGCTGGCGGCGGCGACCCTGGCCTATTCCTGGCGAACCGTGCGCGGCTACGGCTCGGTCACAGCCGTCTTGTGGATCAGCGCCATCGTCATCACCTGGGTCGCCACGGACGAGAACGCGGCCCTAAGCGAGGCGGCCCAGGCGGCGTTCGGTGCCGATCCCGAGTTGGCGGCGTTCCTGAATCCCAACAGCTACCTCTGGTACATCCGGGTCCAGGAAGTCGTTGTCTTCGCGATCGTCGCCGCGACCCTTGCCCTGACCGTCCGCCGGTATGGCAACCTGCTGCAGGGTCATGCCGCGCTGGAACGGGAGCGGACGAACCTGGCCCGCTATTTCTCACCCAACGTCGTCGAGGAGCTTTCGCAGAACGACGAGCCCCTGAAGCAGATCCGTACCCAGCACATCGCCGTCCTATTCGTCGACATCGTCGGCTTCACCGGCTACGCCGCCGGCCGGGCGCCGGAGGAGGTAATCTCCACCCTGCGCGACTTCCACCGGCGGATGGAGGATGCGGTGTTCCGCCATCACGGAACCTTGGACAAGTATCTGGGCGACGGCCTGATGGCGACTTTCGGCACACCGGTCGCCGGTGACACCGACGCCTTGAACGGCCTGCGGTGCGCCCAGGCCATGATCGAAACCGTCGCCGACTGGAACGCCGAACGGGCTGCGACCGGTGAACCGCCGATCCGGGCCAGCGTAGGCCTGCATTACGGGCCGGCGGTGCTGGGCAATATCGGCGCCAACCGTCTGGAATTCGCCGTGATCGGCAATACGGTCAACATCGCCAGCCGCGTCGAAGCCCTGACCCGTACGTTGTCGGCAACCGTGGCGGTCACCGACGAGTTGCTGGATCGGGCCCGCCACGAAGCCAACGGGGAAGACGTCGCTGCCGGGTTCACCCGGCACCAGGCGCTGGAGATCCGCGGCCTGGCGACCCCGATGACGGTCTGGTCGGGGCTGCCGCAGGCGTAAGCGGAAGGCCGCGCCGCTGCCCGGTGCCGGGTCGATCCCCCCGGTCACCGCCTCCAAATGTCATAAAGAATTCAGAGAGCGAGTCACAAAAGCTTCAAACCCCTGCGTCATACCTCCGTTGGGCCCAAACATACCAACCTTTCGATCCAACGACCTCAGGGGAACCCGATGACACGCAAATCGAAGCACCCGTTGCGGCGCGGATACGACGCGGTTTCCGCCGCCCGTCGCGGGCTGGCGGCCGCGGGATTGACGGTCGCGTTGGCGGCGGTGCCGGTCGGCTTGGCCACGGCCCAGGCACAGGACGCCAGTCAGATCACCATCGCCGTGCAGCAGAACCCGCTGCAGCTCGACCCGATCCTGCAGGCCTTCAACGTCGCCTACCGGACGCTCCCCAACGTCTTCGAGACGTTGATCGCCGTGGATTATCAGGACAACGAGCGGCTGATCCCTGGCCTGGCCACCGATTGGGAGCGGATCGACGAGGTCACGCTGCGGCTGAACCTGCGGCCGGGCGTGACGTTCCATGACGGCACCGAAATGACGTCGGAAGACGTGGTGTTCAGCTTCAGCGATGTCCGCACCGGTGAAGACAGCCCCGGTGCCCCGGTCTTCAACCAGTTTCAGGGGACGATTACCGAGGTTCGCGCCGTCGACAACGACACGGTCGATGTCATCACCTCGCAACCGGACCCGATCCTGGAGCGGCGTCTGGCCGCCTGGGCGACCCAGATCGTCAGCCGCGACGCCTTCGACGCCGCCGGCAGCTGGGATGCCTGGCAATTCGCCCCTGTCGGCACCGGCCCCTTCAGGATCGTCGAGTACACCGCCAACGACCGCCTGGTGCTTGAAGCCCACGATGCTTATTGGGGCGACACGCCCAATGTGGACCGGGTCGTCTTCGCCGTCGTGCCGGATGCGTCGGCGCGCGCGGCCGGCCTGCTGGCCGGCGACTACGACATCATTACCGAGGTTTCGGCCGACCAGATCGACCGGATCGAAGGGGCTGACGGCTACAGCGTCATCGGCGGGACAATCCGCAACCATCAGCTCGTGATCTTCGACCAGGACAATCCGGTGCTGCAGGACGTTCGGATCCGCCAGGCGCTGAGTCTTGCCATCGATCGCGACCTGCTTGTGGAGACGATCTGGCAGGGGACCGTCGATGTCACCAACGGGCTGCAATGGCCGGCCTTCGGACCGCTCTACATCGCCGACCGGCAGCCACCGGCCTTCGATACGGAACGGGCGCCGGCGGTGCTGGGCGAGGCGGGTTATGACGGTACGCCCATCGTCTACCGGACCCGTGCCGGCTACTACCCCAGCGAACTGATCACCGCCCAGGCACTCGTCGAGATGTGGCGCGCGGTAGGCTTCGACATCGAGCTGGAAGTGAAGGAAAGCTGGGACCAGGTCTTTGCCGAACCCGGAACCGGGATCCGGAACAGCTCCAGCCCACCGCTCTATGCCGATCCGATCTCCGGCCTGTGGCGTAACTTCGGTGGGGGCCTGGAACGCGAACACTGGCAGAACGCCGAGTTCGACGCGCTGGGGGAAACGCTGCTGTTCGACTTCGACGAGGCAGAACGGGCGGCGGCACACGCCCGCATGCTGGAGATCTGGCATGACGAGGATCCCCCAGGGGCCATGCTGCATGCGCTGGGCGCCTTCTACGGCATTCGCGACGGCATCGACTGGACCCCGTATGAGATCGCTTTCATGGATCTCGGCGCGGCAAACCTGAGCCTGGCCGACTGACACGAAGACGGACGGACAGCACCTCGGGGTGGCCGACGCCATGCCATGTGCGTGACGGCGCAGCAGACAACGGTCACGGCGGGCCGACAGCCCATCCTGAGATTGGACGGGCTGTCGGTTCGTTTTGCCGGCCGTCGGGAACCGACGACGGTGCTGGACGGCCTGTCGCTCGACGTGGCCCCGGGATCGATCACCGCCCTGACCGGCGCCAGCGGGTCCGGCAAGTCACTGACCTGCCTAGCGATACTGGGCCTTCTGCCGCCGCGCGCCCTGGCCACCGGGCGGATCGTGCTCGACGGACACGCGTATGACGCGGACAACATCGGCGGGCTTGCCGGCCTGCGCGGCGCGACGGTGTCGCTGATCCTTCAGGATCCGGCGGCGTCACTGAACCCGGTCCGTCGGATCGGTGGCCAGATCGCCGAAACCGTGCGCTTCTGGCACCCCGAATTGGCCAAGCCTGCGATCCGGGACCGCGCGGCCGCCCTGCTCGACGCGGTTGGGCTTGGCGCGACCGACGGGTTCCTGGAACGCTATCCCCACCAACTCTCCGGCGGCCAGAACCAGCGAGTCATGGCGGCGCTCGCCCTGGCCAGCGGGGCACGCCTGGTGCTGGCGGACGAACCGACATCGGCCCTGGATCCGAAAACCGCCCACGGCCTTCTGTCGCTGTTCGACCGGCTCCGACGGGAGCAGGGCATGAGCTTCCTGCTCATCAGCCACGACATGGACAGCGTCGTCCAATACGCCGACCGGATCTATCGGGTGACGGAAGGCCGGGCATCGGAGGTATCGGTCGAGGCCGCCAAAGAACCCTGGATCGAGGCCCTGCCGTGATGCCCGATCCGATCCTGAGCCTTCGCGACATCGAGAAAAGCTTCGACGTGCGCTCCGGCCACCGGCTGCGGTCCGGCGCGGATACCCGGCAACGGGTGCTCAAAGGGGTCAGCTTCGACCTGGCGGCCGGCTGCTGCCTGGCGCTGGTGGGCGAGAGCGGCTCGGGTAAGTCGACACTGGCCAGGATCATCGCCGGCCTGATCCGACCCGACCGCGGCGACGTTGTGTTCGACGGACACAGGCACAGCGACCGGCGCGACCGGCAGGCGCGCCTCCGGCTGCACAAAACGATCCAGTTGATCCAACAGGACACGCGCGGTGCCCTCGACCCCCGCATGCGGGTCGGCGACCAGATCTGCGAGGCCATGGCGATCCACCGGATCGGCACCCGCGCGTGGCGCCGAACCCGGTGCGCCGGCCTGATGGCCCGGGTCGGGCTGGACCCCTCGCTGGCCGTCCGCCATCCGGGATCGCTGTCCGGCGGCCAGCGGCAGCGGGTGCTGGTGGCCCGGGCGATGAGCCTGGCTCCGCGCCTGCTGGTCTGCGACGAACCGACTTCGGCCCTCGACGTCGAAAACAAGGGCATGTTCCTGGACCTGATCCAGACCCTGCAGCGCGAAGGGGGGCTGACGGTCGTTCTCGTCACGCACGACCTTCGCGTGGCCGTCAGGCTGGCCGACCGGATCGCCGTGTTGCATCAGGGGTCGATTGTGGAATCGGGCGCTACCCTGCCGGTGCTGCGCCATTCCACCGACCCCCGGACCCGGGCGCTGACCGCCCACCTGCGGTCCGGTTTCCCATCAAGCGACCCGGTTCCCGCATCCCTGGGGCAGGCGTCGTGAGCTTCATTGTCCGGAAGAGCCTCCGCGCCCTCTTCAGCATCGTCTTCATCGTCACAGCGATCTTTCTGCTGATGCGGCTGGCAGGCGATCCGGCCCTGGCGATCCTGGGGCCGGACGATTTTCCGCCGGCAGTTCTGGCAGATTTCCGAGCCCTGTGGGGGCTCGATCAGCCGGTTTGGCGGCAATACCTGGACTATCTGGCAAACGCCGCCACCGGGCATTTCGGCCGCTCCTTCGTCGACAACCGCCCCGCGCTTACCGTCGTGCTGGAACGCCTTCCGGGCACGCTGTTCCTGATGGCAACGGCGCTGATCATTACCCTGCTGATTGGCGTTCCCGCCGGGATCATTGCCGCCCTGAAGCGAAACCACCCGTGGGACGTGGCCGTGTCCGGGGCGGCGGTGATCTTCCAGGCCACGCCCAACTTCGTCCTGGGCATTGGGCTGGTCCTGGTCTTCTCGGTCTGGCTGCGCCTGCTGCCCTCGGCCGGCACAGAAAGCTGGCAGCATGTCGTGCTGCCCGCGATCACCTTTGGCGCGTCCAATGCCGCCATCTTTGCCCGGTTCGTCCGGGCAACACTGCTGGACGTCTTGCGACAGCCCTACATGCTGGCCGCCGCGGCGCGTGGTCTGTCGCCGCGTATCCTGCTTCTGCGGCACGCGCTGCCGAATGCCGGGCTGCCGCTGCTGACCATCCTCGGCTTCTCGCTGGGGGGCATGGTGGCCGGGTCGATCATCGTGGAGACGATCTTTGCCTGGCCGGGCGTCGGCCGGCTGACGGCAACCTCCGTCGGCTTTCGCGATCTGGCGGTGATTCAGGTCGTGGCGCTGTTCACGATGACGGCGATGGTGCTGACCAATCTGGCGGTCGACCTGCTGTACACGGTCCTGGATCCACGCATCCGCCTGTCGGGCGGGCCGCGATGACCGCCCGATCGGTGTTCCTGCAGCTATGCGCCGCCGGACTGGCCGGGTGCGTCCTGGTCACGCTGACCGTGGACCTGCTGCCCTTGGCGGATCCGCGCGCCATGGACCTGCGCGCCCGGCTGCAGCCGCCGCTGCTCTTCGGTGGCGACTGGGCGCACCCGCTGGGCACCGACGAACTGGGTCGCGACATCCTGGCCCGGGCGCTGCACGGACTCCGGCTCAGCTTCGCCCTGGCGATCTTCGGCACGCTGGCCGGCGCCGTTCTCGGCACGGTGCTGGGCTTTCTGGCCGCCCATTTCCGGGGCCTGGTCGACGACATTCTGATGATCCTGATCGATATCCAGGCAGCGATCCCCTTTTTTCTGATCGCGGTGATCGTGGTCGCCGTGTTCGGGGCCTCGTTCGCGCTGTTCATCGGCCTGATGGCCGTTTACGGCTGGGAACGATACGCGCGGCTGGCGCGCGCCTCGGCCCTTTCGGCCGCCGAACAGGGCTACGCCGAAGCGGTGCGCGGGCTGGGTGCCGGGCCCGTCCGCCTCTACGCCCGTCATATTCTGCCCAACGTATCGAGCCCGCTGATCGTCGGCGCGACGCTCAACTTTCCGGAAACGGTGCTGCTGGAGAGCTCGATGAGCTTTCTCGGCATCGGTGTCCAGCCACCCATGGTCAGCCTGGGCAACATGGTCGGCTATGGCCAGGACTACCTGATCACCGCCTGGTGGATCTCGGCGACGCCCGCCGCCCTGATCTTCTCCGTCACCGTCGCCATGGCCTTTCTGGGCGACGCGCTCCGCGACCGATTGGACCCCTCCCACCGATGACGAAGCTGATCCTGATCGCCGATCCGCATGTTCTTCCGCCGGGGGCAGCCGCCCACGGTATCCGCACCTTCGACCGGCTGGCACAGGCGTGCGACGACATCGCCCGCCGGCACGCGGATGCCGATGCGTGCCTGTTTCTGGGCGATCTGACCGAAGACGCGGCGCCGGCCTCCTACGGCGCCTTCGCCGACCTACGGGACCGGCTTGGACTGCCGGTGCATCTGTCCGTCGGCAATCACGACGCGCGGGCGGCGTTCCTGGCCGCCTTTCCGGAGACGCCACACACCGCCGACGGCTTCGTCCAGTTTGCCGTGCGCGTCGGCGACCTGCGGTTGGTCGTGCTCGACAGCGTCGAACCGGGCGTCCACGACGGCAACCTGTGCGACCGCCGGCTGTCCTGGCTCGACGCCTGCCTAGGCGAGGACCGCCAGACCCCCACGCTGGTGGCGCTGCATCACCATCCCTGGCCCCTGGGCATGGCGGTCGACGACTGCATGCTGCGCCAGCCGGAAAGACTGGCGGCGGTGGTCGGCCGACACCCGCAGGTGCGCCTGATGGTTTCGGGCCATGTGCATTGTGGCGCTTCCGGCCTCTGGCACGGCATCGCCTTTGCGTCGATCGCCGCGACCAACTACACGACGGCGCACCATCAGGCGGCGAAGGGGGAACAGGGGGACCGGCTGACCCAGCCGGTGTCCTACACCATCCTGACCGCGGCGGCCGGGCAGATCCTGCTGCAAAGCCACTTCTTCGCCGCGGCGGGCACGCTTCTGCCGGCCGCATCACCGGCGCCGCGGGCAGCAGGACAAGGGGGGTGACCGCATCATGCTGAAACGACAGAACGGCGCCACTCTTTGGCAGCAGGTCAGCGAACGCCTGTCGACGCAGATCGTCGACGGGGTCTACCCGCCCGGTGCCCGGCTGCCGGCCGAGATGGAACTGGCCGACATGTTCGGCGTCAGCCGCAATACCCTGCGGCGCGCCATGGCGAAGCTGGAGGAGCAGGGGCTGATCCGGATCGGCCAGGGCCAGGGTACCTTCGTCAGCGGCGCCGTCCTGCCCTACACGATTTCCCGGACCACCCGGTACTCCGAGAACCTGTCCAAGGAAGGCCGGGCGGCGGCCACCGAAGTCCTGAAGATCGAAGCCACGACGGCAGAGCCCCTGATCGCCGACATGCTGGCGATCGATGCGGGTGACCACGTGCTGGCGGTGCGGTCGCGAAGTTGGGCGGATGAGGCGGTCCTGACGGTCGCAACCATGCATTATCCCAGCGCCCGGTTTCCCGGCCTCGCCGAACGCCGGCGGGGATTCAAGTCGCAGACCGCGGTGCTGAAAGCCTACGGCATCACCGACTATCGGCGGCTGCGCACCTGGATCACCACCCGCCCCCCGACCGACGAGGAGGCACGGATGCTGCAGACGCCGCGGTCGCAGTGGGTACTGCACACCCGCAAGGTCGATGTCGATGCCGATGGCGTGCCGCTTTGCTGTTCGGAAAGCTGCTGGGCCAGCGACAAGGTCGAGTTCGTCATCGAAAGCGATTGAGCCGCAGCCGGCCGAGGCGGATCCACCCTTTGCATCCCGGTTCCGGACCGGGATACCCGGACAGGGCGTCCCGGCCTACGCGACCTTGCAAACCGTCCAGGCGCGGGTGCGGTAGAACAGCCGCTGATCGGTGCGTTGCTCGGCCCGTTCGCGGATCGCGTCCAGCAGGGTTTCGAAGCCTTCCGGGCTGATCTGGCTGCGCACATCGTGGACCATGCGCCAAAGCCCCAGATACGCCTCGATCGGTGTCTCCTCCGCGTGCTCGCCCTCGAGGAACAGGCAACGGTCGAACAGACCGTCGGTCGTCAACACCTCGGCCAGATGCCGTTGCAGACGCTCGATGCCGTAGTAGACGCGCTGGACGTTGGGGATATGGTCTTCGATCAGCCGGTCGATTTCGCGCTGAAAGGGATCCCGCTCCAGGTCCCGCATCGTCCAGATCGCCGTCAGCCGGCCACCCGGCTTCAGGATCCGGTGCGCCTCCACCAGTGCCGCCTTCTTGCGCGCCCAATGGAAGGAGCCGCCGTAGAGCACCCAATCGACCGACCGGTCGTCCAGACCGGTGGCTTCGGCAGAGCCCTCGCGCCAGCGGAAGGCTGCGTCACCGGCCATGCGCTGTTCGCCCTTCCGGCGCATGGCCGCGTTGGGTTCGACGGCAACGCCGCGCAATCCCCTTGCGGCGAGCGCAACCGTCAGTTCACCCGTGCCGGCGCCGAGGTCGGCGACCTGCAGCGGCTCGCCGCCGGAGACGACGATACGGCAAAGCGCATCGATCACGCCAGGCGTATAGTGAAACTTGTATCGATAATAGGCAGCGCACTCAGTAAAATCAGCATATTGAACGTTTTCGCTCAAAGGTTCCATAGTCGTGATGAGCCTCGAATTCTCTTCATACTTGGAATTTACACTTCTAAACGAAAGCTAATCCCTCTCGCAATACATTAAGCATAGCTCCACCCAAGGGTGAATGCCGTTGGCAGCCGGAGGCCCATTCCCGCCTGCCTTGAACGCCCCGGGCGTCGCAGTGATCCCTCCGCGCTCCCGGACCTGCGGCAGGGTGGCGGCTGCGCGGGTCTTGTCGACGGCGTGAGGGAAGGACATGCCGCCCGCACATTGTTTCGGTCACTAAGCAATTGCCCTGTGGCAGTTCAACACTTGACCGGGCAAGCCGGGTGCTGTCGGTTTCGCGGATCGTAATCTACGATCTGCCGGACCGCGCCTCCGCGGGGTCGGCGGTACCACCGACATGCACGCCAAGACACCCCCGATGTCCGAGGTCCCGATACGCCGATGACCGTCCGGTTCGACCCGCCGCGATCATGAGACGGGGCATCATCACCGCGATCCGCGGCCTTGGATTCCTGGTGGCGCTGACCGTGCTGACGGCGGTCACCCAGGTCGGCGGGGTCATCCTGCTGGCGGCCTGGGGGATCGCGTGCCTGTGGCGGCCGCGGGGCAAGCGCGGCTACGCCACTGCGGGCCTGTTCGCCGCCCTCTATACCGCCGCGTCCCTATGGGTGGTCCCGCCGCTGGCGACGCTGGGCGGTCGACAGGCCCTGCCCTGCGGGCTGATCGAGGACAACTCCGTCGGGCCGCGCAGCCTGTTCTTCTGCGCCCTCAACCGACACTACGCGACGCCGACCGTGGGCGCGGCGCTCACGGCTCTGGCCGACGACATGGCACGGTCGTATCCGGGCATCCAGGTGGCCTATCTCGACGCCAGCTTCCCGTTCTTCGACGGGTTCCGCATGCTGCCGCACCTGACGCACGACGACGGCCGCAAGGTCGATCTGGCTTTCTTCTACGTCGATGGGGAAGGCCGGCCCTCGGCCATGATCTCGCCATCGCCCATCGGGTACTGGGGATACGAGCAGCCGCGGCTGGGCGACCCGACGCCCTGTTCGGGCGACGGGCAGCGCTGGCTGGCGCGGTGGGACCTGAACTGGCTGCAGACGCTGCTGCCGGAACGCACGCTGCACGCCGAGGCAACGGCCGCGATGATCCGGTGGTTCGCCGGGCCGGGCTCGCAATACGGCGTGCAAGGGCTGATCCTGGAACCGCACCTGCAGAAGCGCCTGGGCGTCGAAGGCAGCCGCGTCCGGTTCTACGGCTGCGGTACCGCCCGCCATGACGACCACATCGATGTCAGCATCTGGCCGTGAAGGTTTCGCGGATCGTACAGCAACGCCCTACTCCACCGCTGCCCGGAACAGCGCCGCATCGAGGTCGCGTAGACGGTCGGTACCGGCCAGGCAGTCGGCGTAGAGGGTGACGACCACCCATTCGCCGCCGTAGCTGGCGAAGTACCCGCCGTTGCCGTCGCCGGCCCAGCACAGCATGCCCGACGACCAGAAGAAGGTTCGGCCGCGCACCGCGCGCCAGAACACACCCATGCCGTAGCGCGCGCCACCCATATCCGCCGACGGCCAAGCCGCCGGCGCGGCGCCGATCGCGGCATCCGGGCCGAAGGTCGCCCACACCAGGCGGGCGTAGTCGGCCGCCGACATCGACCATCCGCCCCACGACGCATGGGCACCCCATGTCCCGTCCAGCGTCGCACTGTCGATCCCGAGGGGATCCAGGACCAGGCGGCGACAGGCCCGATCGTAGGGCTCGCCGGTGACCGTTTCGATCACCAGGCCCAGGATGGCGTAGTTCTCGTTGTTGTAGGCGAAGGTACCGGCGGTCCCGAGTTGCGGATCGCGCCGCAAAGCCCGGTGCGCCACCCCTTCGGACGGCGAGCCGGCAAGGGTCGGCGCACGGCCCTGGGTAGCATCGGGCCAGATGCCGCTGCTGTGCGTCAGCAGGGCGCCGATGGTCTGTCCGCCCGCGGGGCCGGCCTCGGTCACGATCTCGTCGACCCGGGTGTCGGCCGTCAATCGGCCTTGCCCGATCAGCTCGGCGACACAGGCCGCCGTGACCACCTTGCCCAGGCTGGCCAGCAGCATCGCCGCATCGGCGGCCGTGCCACGACCGGCCGTGTGGACGACCGCGCCCGACCGCAGGACGGCCAGCGTCGCCGCATCGGTACCGCCGGCGTCGACCCAGGCCGACCAGGCGCTTTCGATACGCGCCAGGCGGGCATCCTGCTGGGCAGAGGCCAGGGACGGCAGGATCGCCAGGAGAAGGGCAAGCCGGAACACGCCCATTGACCGCTCCATGTGTGGTTGCGTCGATCAGGACCGTTTTTTCAGGTCGTTTCGGACAATGGCCATACAGGGACCAGAGTTTGACCTCAAAGTACCGGCATATCTCCATCAACGTGGCAGCGATGACCCCGCCGTTTGGGCGGCCGGATATGGGCACGCCGGGCCGCGTAAGGAGATCGGCACATTGTCTCGCTTGTTGATGGCCACCCTCCGGGGACTGGGCTTCCTGACGGCCGTCGTCGTCCTGACCCTGGTGACGCAGATCGGCGGTGCCGTTCTGCTGGGCGCCTGGGTGCTGGCGCGGATCTGGCGGCCACGGGGCCGGCGGTCGCTGGCAACCGCCGGGTTGTTCACGGCCCTCTACGCGGCGGCGTCCTTATGGGTCGTCCCGCCATTGGCGCAGCTTGGCGGCCGGGTGCCGCTGCCCTGCACGCTGTCGGCTGACGCGCCCGTCCGGCCGCAGAACCCGATCTACTGCGTCTTGAACCGGCACTACGCGACACCGCAGGTGGGGGCGATGCTGACGGCCCTGGCCGGCGACCTGTCGCGGCGGTATCCCGGCCTCCAGGTCGCCTATCTGGATGCGAACTTCCCGTTCATCGACGGGTTCCCGTTGCTGCCCCACCGATCGCATGACGACGGGCGCAAAGTGGATCTGGCGTTCTTCTATGCCGGACCGGCCGGCCGGCCCTCCGCCGCCATCACGCCGTCGCCCATCGGCTACTGGGGGTTCGAGCAGCCGCGCCCGGGGGACCCGACACCCTGCGCCGGCGACCCGCGAACCTGGACGCTGCGGTGGGACATGCCGTGGCTGCAGCACCTTCTGCCGGCCCGCGACCTGCATGAGGGGGCCAACCGGGCCATGGTCCTGTGGCTGGCGAATTCCGGCACGCGGTTCGGCGTGGAACGGCTGTTGCTGGAGCCGCATCTGCAGCGGCGGTGGGGCGTCGAAGGCGGGCTGATCCGGTTCCAGGGATGCAGCGCCGCCCGGCACGACGACCACTTGCACGTCCAGATCCGGGCGTTCGTCGGCCGCTAGAACATCTTGTCGGCGTTCGTATGAACGCCGGGCGCCTTCACGCCGCGCGGACGTCCGCCAGGAATTGCTCCACGAAGGCCTTCAGGTCTGCGGCCTGGTCGGACAGGCTGTTCGAGGCGGTCAGGACCTCGCCGGCGGCATGTCCGGTCTCGGTGGCCGCCGACGAGACGCCGGCGATGTTGGTGGAGACCTCCTGGGTGCCGGCGGCCGCCTGCTGCACATTGCGCGCGATCTCCTGCGTGGCGGCATTCTGTTCCTCCACCGCCGAGGCCACCTGGGCACAGATCTCGCTCATCTGCCGGATCTTGTCGCCGATGCCGCGGATCGAGGCGGCGGTGCCGCCGGTGGCCTGCTGGATCTCGGAAATCTGGGCGGCGATATCATCGGTGGCCCTGGCGGTCTGGCCGGCCAGGCTCTTGACCTCGGATGCCACGACCGCGAAGCCGCGGCCGGCATCCCCGGCCCGCGCCGCCTCGATCGTGGCATTCAGCGCCAGCAGGTTGGTCTGCTCGGCAATCGATGTGATCAGGTCGACCACGTCGCCGATCTTCTGCGCGGTTGCGGTCAGCGACTGGACCTGACCGTCCGACGTCCGGGCTTCCGCCACCGCGACGTCGGCCATCTCGGCGGAGTTATGGACCTGCCGGCCGATCTCCTCAATCGACGAGGCCAGTTCTTCGGCAGCCGAGGAGACGGTCTGGACATTCTGGGTCGTCTGTTCGGAGGCCGCCGCGCAGTTGGCCGACTGGCTGTGGGCCTGTCCGGCCATGGCCGACAGGTTGTTGGCGGTGGCCTGGAGCTGTTCGATCGCCGACGCCACCGTCGACAGCATGGTGCCGACCCGTTGCTCGAACCCCCGCGCCAGCTCGTCCATACGGGCGGCGCGACGGTTGCGGATTTCCTGCTCACGCGCCGACTCCGCCGCCAGCTCATCGGCGTGGATCAGGCCTTCCTTGAATACCTGGACGGCCTTGGCCATGTCGCCGATCTCGTCCTGGTGGTCCCGGGCCGGGACCTCGACCTGCCGTTCGCCGGCGGCCAGCCGGCCCATGGTCCGGGTCATCCGGCCAACCGGGCGGGTGATCGATCGCGCGGCCACATACGACCCAAAAAGCACGCCCACGGCGATCAGGCCGCCGCCGCCGACGATCAGCCACTGGGACAGCGCATACTGACTTTCGGCCTGATCGATGATCTCGATCGAAAGCGCTTCGTGCGCCAACTGTAGGGCTTCGGCCTCGGTCTTGGTTGCCTGGTACTGCCCCAGTACATGCGTGGTCAGGAAGGCGCCCAGTTCCTCAAAGCCGTCGACGCTGTCTTTGCTCGCCTGCTCGATGCCCGGCATCAGTCCGGTATCCCGGAGCTGCTCCCAGCGGCGTTCGAGCCCGGACAGCTTCTCCGGGAAAAGCGCTCCCGCCTCGGACTGCCGGTAATCCGCCAGGATGTCGTCGATGCGGTCGATGGCCGCCGCGACCCGTTCGGTATGCATGGTGACCGGGTGGTCATGCAGGGGCGCGGCCAGCAGGTTCGGATGGTGCAGCGTGGCGCCATAAAGCTGCTGCAGGGATTCCCGCATCGCTTCGTTCACGTCGGCGATCTGCTTGATGGGCATCAGCGCTTCTGCGCGCGATCTCTCAAGCGCCGAGTAGGTGATCGACGTGGTCACCAGAC
Source organism: Alphaproteobacteria bacterium (assembly GCA_028281985.1). Taxonomy (GTDB): domain Bacteria; phylum Pseudomonadota; class Alphaproteobacteria; order DSM-16000; family Inquilinaceae; genus JANQIU01. Next base: position 25,233 of record JANQIU010000144.1, read on the forward strand.
CGGTGCCACCGACCAGCAGCAACGCCAGCAATGACAGCGTGATGAGGCCGAACAATCGCGGCCCGATGCGGATCTTCGTCAGCATGCGTTCATCCCCCAGTGAGAACGCGGTTGGCGGGATGCTCATTGGTCAATGACACATCCACCCATCGACTTACGTGTAATACTTAGAAATCGATCATCCAGAAGTAGGCCCACCGAAAGTAGATGAATATGAGTGAACGCTTAATTAACATTGACGAGTTTGACTGCAACTATCTTGCCCGACAGTTGCTCTCGGGCAGCGCCAATTGCACGAACCATGCTGCCCGCCAAAGACTTCTCGCGAAACCGATGCGGACAACCCGGCACACGCGCGAGATGAAGGGTTCGCGGAACGCGAAAGCGAAAATCTCAATCAAATCAGAAAGATGGCCACCCTCGCGAGCATGCCGCGCTCACCGGGCGCCCCATAAAGCACGCTATTCGGCGGCCGGCGCCGGCATCGGCGTGTCCCAGTAGTGGCAGGCGGCACGGTGGCCGGGGCCGACCTGGTGCAGGGGCGGTTCCTCCATCGCGCAGCGGTCGGTCGCCTTCGGACAGCGGGTGCGGAAATAGCAGCCGCTGGGCGGGCTGACCGGGGACGGCAGGTCACCGGTCAGGACGATGCGCTGCTTGGCGCGTTCGGCATCCGGGTCCGGCAGCGGCACGGCGGAGATCAGTGCCTGGGTGTAGGGGTGGCGGGGATTGTCGTACAGCGGATCGCGCTCGGCGACCTCCACCAGCTTGCCGAGATACAGCACCATGATCCGGTGGCTGATATGGCGCACAACCGACAGGTCGTGGCTGATGAACACCAGCGACAGGTCGAATTCCCGCTGCAGCTTCATCAACAGGTTGATGATCTGCGACTGGATCGACACGTCCAGGGCCGACACCGGCTCGTCGCAGATCACCAGCTTCGGGTTCAGCACCATCGCCCGGGCGATTCCGATGCGCTGGCACTGGCCGCCGGAAAACTCGTGCGGATAGCGGTTGATCATGTCGGGGACGAGACCGACCTGCGCCATCCATTCCCGCACCTTCGCCTTGACCTCGGACGCCGGCATGCCGGGGTTAAAGGTCTTCAGCGGCTCGGCGATGATATCGCCGATCGTCATGCGCGGGTTCAAGGACGCCAGCGGATCCTGGAAGATGATCTGCATGTCCTGGCGGCGGCGGCGCATGTCGGACTTGCCCAGCGCCAGCAGATCCTCGCCCAGCCAGACGATCTTGCCTTCCGTCGCCGGGATCAGCCGCAGGATGGCCCGCCCCAGGGTGGACTTGCCGCAGCCGCTTTCGCCGACGATGCCCAGGGTTTCGCCGGGATGCAGATCGAAACTGATGCCGTCCACCGCCTTGATGTAGTCGCGGTGGGTGGCGAACAGGTGCCGCTTGGGCATGGCGAAGTGGACCCGCAGGTCCTTGACCGACAGGCGCGGTGCCCCGTGGGGGGCCGTCTGGCCGGTGGTGGTCGGGTCGAGCGCCGACGAGGCAAGGGCGGTATCGGTCATAGGGCGTCCAGGTGACAGGCTTTGGCGCGGCCGGGGCCGATATCCCGCTGTGCCGGTTCTTCGACCCGGCAGCGGTCGAAGGCATAGGCGCAACGCGGACGGAAATTGCAGCCGGATGGCAGGTGCTGGAGGTTCGGCGGCTGGCCAGGGATCGACGGCAGCTCGGTCTGTTCCGTGCCGGTCAGCCGCGGCATGCTTTTCAGCAGGCCTTCGGTATAGGGGTGCTGGGGACCGTAGAAGATCTCGCGGACCGCACCGCGTTCGACGATGTTGCCGGCGTACATCACCAGGACCCGGTCGGACAGGCCGGCGATCACCCCCAGATCGTGGGTGATCAGCACGATTGCCGTGTTCAGTTCGGTCTTCAGGTCGTGCATCAGCTCCAGGATCTGGGCCTGCACGGTGACGTCCAGCGCCGTCGTCGGTTCGTCGGCGATCAGCATGTCCGGCTGGCACAACAGGGCGATGGCGATCATCACCCGCTGGCGCATCCCGCCGGAGAATTCGTGCGGGTACATCCGGATGCGGCGCTTGGCTTCCGGGATCCGGACCAGGTCGAGCATCTCCACCGAGCGCTTCTCGGCGTCGGATTCGCCCATTCCCTTATGCTGGACCAGGACCTCGGTCATCTGCCGGGACACCGTCAGATACGGGTTCAGCGAGGTCATCGGGTCCTGGAAGATCATCGACATATGGGCGCCGCGGATGCGGTTCAGCTTCTGCGGCGGCATGCCCAGGATTTCCTGGTCCCTGAACTTCACCGATCCGGTAGCCCGGCCGTTGGCCGCCAGCAGGCCCATGACCGACATGAAGACCTGGCTCTTGCCGGAGCCGGACTCGCCGACGATACCGACGGTTTCGCCTTCGCGGACGCGGAAGCTGACATCGTTGACGGCGCAGACTTCGCCTTCCGGCGTGTCGAAGCGGGTGTTCAGGCCGTCGACCGCCAGGACGGTCGGACGCTCGGCCGCGGCGGCCGGCGGCGGGCCAACCGCCGCCGCTTCGGGAACCTCGGTCATACCTTCAGGAGCCATGGTCTGGGGGTGTCGGGTCAACGGTCTTTCGGGTCCAAAGCGTCTCGCAGGCCGTCGCCGATGAAGTTCAGACAGAACAGGGTGGTGGCCAGGAACACGGCGGGGAACGCCAGCATCCAGATCGCCCCTTCCATGTTGCGGGCCCCGTCATCGATCAGCACGCCCCAACTGGTCATGGGTTCCTGGACCCCGAGCCCGAGGAAGCTGAGGAAGCTTTCGATCAGGATGACCTTCGGCACGGTCAGCGTCATGTAGACCACGACCGGTCCCAGGGCGTTCGGCACCACATGCCGCCGGATGATGGTCGGCGTGCGCACGCCGCCGGCATGGGCGGCTTCGATGTACTCCTTGCGTTTGATGCTGAGCGTCTGCCCGCGGACGATACGGGCCATGTCCAGCCACTCCACCGCGCCCAGGGCGATGAACATCAGGAACACGTTCCGGCCGAAGAACACCACCAGCAGGATGACGAAGAACATGAACGGCAGCGAGTACAGGATGTCGACGATCCGCATCATCAGATTGTCGGCGCGGCCGCCGAGATAGCCCGCACTGGCGCCCCACATGACGCCGATCAGCAGACTGACGCTGGTGGCGGCCAGGCCGATCATCAGCGACACCCGGCCGCCCATCATCACCCGGCTCATCAGGTCGCGGCCGTTGCTGTCGGTCCCGAACAGGAACAGGTGCCGTTCCACGTCCATGGCCAGGGTCACCTGGCGCCCGTCTTCGCCGATATCGACGACGCGCACGCCGTACAATTCGGAGTTCGCCTCCAGGGCGTTCTCCAGGGTCAGCCGGTCGATCGGCGCCTCGCCGACGACGGACACAGCCATCGGCGCAACCTCTTGCGACCAGTCGGTCAGCGTCGCCCCGGCCCGGCGAAGCTGGCGCCGCAGGGCTCGGGCCGGATCGGCTTCGGCGAACGCCATGTCCAGCGCCATGCGGCGGCCGTCGTCGCCGATCTCCGTCGTCGTCACCTGGAACAGGTCGTCGTTGCGGGCGATCGACCGGACCAGCACCCGTTCGTCGACTGGCTCGAACCCGGACACGGTCACCGTCGACGGCCCGGCATCGAGCGCATAGGAGATCAGATCGACATCGATCCGCTGCATCGCCAGATCGACGACCCCGGTCGGATCCTTGTCGTCGATGCTGAAGGACACCGTCATCTGCTGGCCGTCTTCGCTGACCGCGGCGGGTGCGGCGGAAAACAGCTCCGAGGCGCTGGGCGACAGGATGTTGATCAGGGCGTTGGGGTCGAGCTGGCCGTTAACCGCCAGGGTCATGGTCAAGGACCCGGTTCCCGGCTGCACGTCATCGACCTGCGGCAGGGTCCAGTCGACCGCGTCCAGGGCCGCTTCCCGCAGGGCCTCGGCACCGGCCCAGCTATAGCGTAGCGTCAGGTAGTAGCCGCCCTCGATGGCCGGAAACCCTGGTATGACCTGTTCCCGGGCGATCAGCTCCAGGTGCATCAGGTCGTCGACCTCGGCCAGGTTCTCCACCAGGACGTACTGGTCGATGGCCTCCTCGCCCTCCAGGGTCAGGGTCAGATGCCCCCCGGTCCCGGTGACGTCGTCGACCTCGAACCCGGTCCAGTCGACCTCATGGGCGATGGCCCGGCGCAGCTCGTCGTCCTGGGCGAAGGTGTAGCGGACCACCATGCGCCGCCCGTCGTCGGCGACCGACTGGACGTCGCCGATCAGCAGATCCGGGGAGGTGTCGAGGGACCGGCGCAGGTACCGGTCATCCAGCGGGTCGTCCGCTTCCGCGGTCACCGTGGCGACGCCGTCGGCATAGATCCAGTCCACCGGCGCGGCATCGTACTGGCGCAGCACGCGGCCCAGGATCGACGGAACCGGATCCACCAGCACCCAGTCGATCTCGTCGCCGGGCGTCCGCATCATCCCGGCAGCGACCGGGTCGAAGGCGGTGAGTAGTCGCCGGCCCTGATCTTCGGTGCCGAGGATCTCCACGTCCTCGATATGACCGCGGTGCACCAGGGTCGACGCGACGGCATCCGCATCGATGGCCTCGTCGGCCGAAAACGTCGCGACGATGCGGCCGTTGTCCATCCGCCAGTCGTCCAGCGACACGCCGGGCACGTCCACCACCCGGTCCAGGTGGTTGGCCACCGGCACCACATGCGGGTACGGATTGAAGCTGGCCGGCACCTTGATGTAGGCCTGATAGACCTGATCGTGGCGGTGCGGCGAGGCGAAGGGGCCGAAGACGCAGAACAGGGCGATGCTGAACAGAACGATCGCGCCGCCGACCGCCGCGCGGTTGCGGATCAGGCGCCGCCAGGCATCGGCCCACAGGCTGCGGCCCTTGATCTGGGGTTCTGCAAGGGTGCCGGCGTCTTCCGGGGTTACTGCGGTCATGGCCTGCCCCCCTCAGTCGTAGCGCACTTTGGGATCGAGCAGCCCGTAGATCAGATCGACCAACAGGTTGAAGATCACGATGAAGGTGGCGAACAGCACCACCGTGCCCATCACCAGCGTGTAGTCGCGGTTCAGCGCCCCCTGGACGAAGTAGCGGCCGACCCCGGGGATGCCGAAGATCGTCTCGATCACCACCGATCCGGTCAGCACCGCGGCAGTCGCCGGCCCCAGATAGGACACCACCGGCAGGGCCGCGGCCTTCATGGCGTGGCGCACCAGCACGATGCGTTCCGGCAGCCCCTTGGCGCGGGCCGTGCGGATATGGTTGGAGCGCAAGACCTCGACCATGCTGCCGCGGGTCAGCCGCGCCACGATGGCGATCTGCGGCAGCGCCAGGGCGATCACCGGCAGGATCCGGTTGACCAGCGCACCGTCATCCCACCGGCCGGTCGGCAGCCACCCCAGATAAACGCCGAAGATCAGCGACAGCACCGGCGCGACCACGAAATTCGGGATGGTGATGCCGACCATGGCGCCGGCCATGATGCCGTAATCGGTTCGGCTGTTCTGCTTCAGCGCCGCGATCGAGCCGACCGACGTGCCCACGACCAGGGCCAGGATGATGGCCACGGCGCCGTTCTGGATCGACGCCGGCAGGCCGGACAGGATGATCTCTTCGACCGTTCGGCCGGGATAGAAGAAGCTTGGCCCCATCTGCCCCTGGACCAGGTTCTGCAGGTACAGCAGGTACTGGGTGATCAGCGGCTTATCGAGGTTATAGATGGCGTTGAGGTTGCGCATGATCTGTTCCGGCAACGGCCGTTCCAGACTGAACGGCCCGCCGGGCGCCACGCGCATCATGAAGAAGGCGACGGTGATGATGATCAGCAGCGTCGGTATTGCGCCAAGAAGCCGACGAATGGCGTAAGTCAGCACCGGCTGGCAACCTCCCCGCGGAGAACAACGATCAGGATATGCCGGTCCATCCGCCCTGGGCCGGCGGGCGCCGGACGGGTTGCACGCCGCGCGCCTTTAAGCCCGGGCATCATGACCCCGGGCAAACGACAGGAGCAATGCTCGAGTCGTCAGATCGCGAAAAATTTGGGCGCATGCCTGCCATCGCCCGACATTTGGGCAAAGAAAGCGCGCAATTGCCCAAAACGAAGGCCCCGGTGCCGCGTTGGGCCGCACCGGGGCATCGCTTCAGCCCCCCGGGGAGCATCGGGCGCCCGCCCTTCTGCCCCCGGGAAGCAACCGTCCAATCAGCCTTCGCCGTCGGTGATCGACAGGAAGCGGGTGGCATGGACGTTCTGGATGTTGTCTTCCCAACCTTCCAGATTGTCCGCCACCAGGCTCAACGAAGCGTAGTAGTAGATCGGCAGGAACGGCAGATCTTCCATGAAGATCTCCTCGGCCTGGAACAGCACGTCGGAGCGCGCCTGCAGGTCGACCGTCTCCGCCGCTTCGTCCATCAGCGCATCGTATGCCGGGTTCTCGTACCGGGCGTAGTTGAAGCCGGTGTTGTCGCTTTCCACCATGAACAGGAAGTTCTGGGGATCGCTGTAGTCGCCGATCCAGCCGGCCCGGGCGACGTCGAAATCGCCACGGTCGCGCAGATGGGCGTAGTGGGTGGCCACGTCGGTGTTGAACAGCTCGATGTTCACGCCCAGCGGCGCCCACATGTCGGCGATCGCCAGCGCCACCTTGCGGTGGTTTTCCGAGGTGTTGTAGCGCAGCTCGATGGTGACCGGGTTGTCCGGGCCGTACCCGGCTTCGGTCATCAGTTCGACGGCTTCCTCGACCCGCTCGGCCATGGGCACGCCCATGTAGTCGGCGAAGGCCGGCTCACCGTAATTGCCGATGCCCGGCGGCACGAAGCTGTAGGCCGCGACTTCACCACCGCCGGTGATCTCATCG
>JANQIU010000150.1 GCA_028281985.1 Alphaproteobacteria bacterium
AAAGCGCTTCGGGATGGGTGAAGATGTCACCGGCAACGCCGAGCGGCAGATAGAGCGCGGGATCGTGCCAGTCCCCGTTGGCCGTGAAGGCGGACCGCAGGGCGAAGTGCACATCCTGTTCCGCCCAGTAGCTGTTCCAAGCCAGTGACGTACGCTCGCCCTTGCCGCAGTCGGGCGGGGTCGCGGCATCGGGCAGGGTCTCCAGCGTGAAGGGCTCGATGGGCACCCGGTCGCGATGGATCAGCGGGCGGATCAGGTCGATCCGCTTGCGGATCTTTTCGGCAGTCAGCCGGAACTCGTGCGAAGCCGGATTCAGGGACATGCGTCAGGCAGTCGCCAGTTCGAAACCGGCGACAGCGCCGCGGAAGATCGGGTTGGCCGCCACCGGGTCCAGGCGATCCAGATCGGCGCGCGCGTCGTCGGCCGACCCCCAGTTCCGGTCCAGATCCGGCCACGGGATCGAGTCGATCAGCAGCCGGGTGTAGTCGTGTTGCGGATCGCCGATCACCGCCTTGGGCGGCCCGGCTTCCACCACATGGCCGCGATACAGGACCATGACGTAGTCGCTGACGTGATAGGCCGTCGCCAGATCATGGGTGATGTACAGGATCGAGATGCCCTGCTTGTCCTTCAGGTCGTAGATGTTCTTCAGGATGGTCGCGCGCAGCGAGGCATCCACCATCGACACCGGCTCGTCCGCGATCAGCAGTTTCGGCGACAGCATCAGCGCCCGGGCCACGATCAACCGCTGCCGCTGGCCACCCGAAAGCTGGTGGGGATAGCGCCGCAGCACCAGCGCCGGGTTCAGCCCCACCGTGCGGCAGGCCTTCTCCATCTCCTCGCGGGTATGCGCCGGCGATCGCGCCAGGCCAAACCGCTTGAACGGATAGGCGAGCGCGTGATCGACCCGGTAGAACGGATTGAAACAGGCGTACGGGTCCTGGAAGACAGCCTGGACATCCTTGCGGAAAGCCATGCGCTCCGCCGCCGACAGCCGGTTGATGTCGCGCCCCTGGAACAGCACCCGGCCGTTTGATGGTGCACTGAACCCCAGCATGAGGCTGCCCATGGTGGACTTGCCGGAGCCGGACTGCCCAACGATGGAAATGATCTTCGGCACACCATCGTCCAGCTTGAAAGAAAGCGTGTGCAGCGCCGTGTTCGACCCGTAGGTCTTGGCGACGCCCTCGAACTCCAGCAGCGGCACCGTCCGGGCCGGCGTCGTATCGGCCACCGCAGCGGCGGGCGGGTTATCGAGGAAACTCTGGCCGCCGACCACCGGCACCGATGAGATGAGTTGCCGGGTATAGGGGTGCTTGGGCGCTTCGAGCACCTGTCTGACGGGGCCGAACTCCACGAGTTCGCCCAGCTTCATCACTGCCAGATCGTCTACGGACTGGGCCATCAGGCCCATGTCATGGCCGATCAGGATCAGCCCGGCGCCGATCGTTTCCTGCACCTTGCGCAGCGTCTGCATCACGTGCCGCTGGGTGATCACATCCAGCGCCGATGTCGGCTCGTCGGCAATGATCAGATCCGGCTGCAGACAGACACCGATGGCGATGCAAACGCGCTGCTTCATGCCGCCGGACAGTTCGTGCGGGTACAGCCGGCCGACATGGTCCGCCAGCCCGACGCTTTCCAGGACCGCCTTCGACCGGCGACGAAGCTCCGCCATGCTCACCGCCCCTTCATGGGCGATGATCCCGTCCCAGATCTGGTTCTCCACCCGCATCACCGGGTTCAGCGAGTTCATCGCCCCTTGCGGGATGTAGCTGATCTTGCGCAGCCGGACCCGCCGCATCTCGTCATCGGTCAGCTTGATGATGTTGGTCTGGCCCAGGGACATCAGATGGATTTCGCCCTCGGCGATGCGGCCGGGCGCGGCCAGCATGCGCATCGCCGCCAGGGCCGTCGTGGTCTTGCCGGATCCGCTTTCGCCGATGAAGCCGATGCGCCGGCCCTGGGGGACGTTCAGCGTGAAATCGGAGACGGCGTGCACCACGCCTTTGGCGATCGGAAAGTCGATCGAGAGGTTCTTGATTTCCAGTACGGTCATGCGTGGCCTCCCGTTCTCACAGCCGGCGCAGGCGCGGGTTGGAGACCTCGTCGAGGCCGAGATTGATCAGCAGTAGGCCGATGAACATCAGCGCCAGCAGGGCGGTCGGCAGGCCCCACCACCACCAGAGGTTTTGGATCAGGGCGCCGGAGTTGATCGCCTCGTAGATCGTCCGGCCCAGTGTCGGGATGCGCTGCGGACCGAGACCCAGCACCTCCAACCCGACGGCGGTGACGATCGCGGTGGTGACGTTGGCGATGAAGGAGCCGAACAGATACGGCACCAGATTGGGCAGCATCTCCCGGAACATGATGTGCCCGGTCGAGGCGCCCGATAGCCGGGCCATCTGGACATAGCCGGCCTCGCGCATCGACAGCACCTGGGCGCGGATCAGCCGGGTCGGCGACTGCCAGACGAACGCCGCGATCAGCAGCGCCATCATGGTTAGATTGACGTCACCGAAGGCCGCCTGGAACACCACCAGGATCAGCAGCGGCGGGATCGTGATCATCACGTCCGACAGAACGCGGATCACATCGTCGGTCCGGCCGCCGATGAAGCCGGCGGAGAAGCCCAGCACGATGCCCAGGCTCATGCCGATGAGCGAGGCCAGCACGCCGACATAAAGCGAATTGGGGGCGCCGATGATCAGCAGCGCCAGCATGTCGCGGCCGGCCCCGTCGGTGCCCAGCGGATGGTTGAGTACGCCCGCCTGGCCGCGCAGGTTCTCAAAGCCCAGCGGCGGCAGCCGCAGCACGCCGGCGCCGGTGAACACCAGGTCCGGATCCCACAGCACCCGGCCCACCAGGCCGACAAAGACGATACCCAGAAGGATCCCCGCACCCCAGAACAGCTTGGGATTGAACCAGGGGTTCTCGTACCGCCGCCGGCGCCGGATCTCGGCGCGGGTCAGGGCGGGGCCGTCGGGCTTAGTGGTGTCTTGCAGGGCTTGGTCGGCCACGGGTCACGCCCTCCCGTGCCGGATGCGGGGATCGACGAAGGGATAGATCAGATCCACCAGGAAGACGGAGAGGGCGGTCATCAGAATGATGACGTAGCTGACGCCCTGGATGACCGGGAAGTCCTGGTTCAGGATCGCGTCGTACAGCAGCTTGCCCATGCCGTTATAGGCGAAGATGCGTTCGACCAGGACCTGACCGGCGATCAGCAGCCCCACCTTCAGCGCGAAGGCGGTGATCTGGGGAAGGATCGCGTTGCGGATCATGTAGCGGTAGAGGATGTAGCGCGGCCGCAGGCCCTTGGCTTCGGCCAGCTTGGTGTAGTCCTCGCCCTGCACCGTGATCATCAGGCCGCGCATGCCCAGCGCCCAGAACCCGAACGTGACCACCACGATCGAGAGCGCCGGCAGAAAGCCGTGGTGGATCACCGAGCCGACGAACTCCCATGACCAGCCCGGTTCGACCAGCAACCCGTACGACCCGGCGATGGGGAACCATTGCAGTGTCGCGGCGAACAGCCAGATCAGCAGCAGACCCGACAGGATCGGCGGGATCGAGGTGAAGACCATGGCCGCCGGAATGGCGACGCGGACCAGCTTGGGCGAATGATCCCAGACCATCAGCGCGCCCAGCACATTGCCGATGATGAAGGTGATCACCACCGAGATCAGCATCAGGCCGATGGTCCAGGGCAGCGCATTGGCGATCAGGACCGAAACCGGGGTCGGGAACGACGCGGTCGACAGGCCGAAATCGAACAGCAGCACGTTGCGCAGGTAGAGGAGGTATTGCGCCCACAGCGGGTCGTTCAGCCCGAACCGCTCCTGAAGCGTCGCCAGGATCGCCTCGCTGTCCGCCACCGTGCCGCCGGCCGCCGACATTCGGCCCAGCATGATGTCCGCCGGATCGACTGGCGACAGGCGCGGAATGATCCAGATAAGGGTCGAGGCGATCAGAACGGTCAGGACCAGGGTGATCAGCCGATTGACCAGATAGGCCGCCGGGATGCGGGCCATGGCGCCGTCCTCCCCGTTACCCGCGCGGGGCGCGAAACGCCCCAGCGACGGCGATGAAGCCAATTGCGGGCCTTGCCCTTTTGTCGGGCTTAAGGCCCCGGGGGCGGCCGGGAACCGGTTCCCGGCCGCCGTCGCGGGCTAGCGCTTCGCCTTCGCGCAGGCTACTGCGCCCGTTCCAGGCTGTGGATGATCTGGTGGGTGTGGTTCCACCAGAAAGCCGGGCTGTTGTAGGCGTTCTCAGCCGTCGGCCACCCGGTCCAGTAGGTGGTGTTGAACGGCAGCAGCTTTGCCGCCTGGACCAGCGGGATGAACGGCACGCCGGCGTCCAGATGCTGGTAGGCCTCGGCAACCAGGCCGGGCAGCGCGGGATCGTCGGGCGCCAGGTCGCGCATCCGGTGGACGATTTCGGTGTAGGCTTCGGCCGATGCGTCGTCCCAGCGGGCGGTGTTGTTGAAGCCCGGGCTGCGCTCGCCCACCGGCACCACGCTGTCGGTGGTGTAGCGATTCATCGAGGTCCAGGGCTCGTTCACCGACCCGCAGGACAGCCACGAATAGCTCATCTCGTAGGCGCCGAAGGGCAGCACCTCGCCCCAGAACACGCCGTTCTCCACCGGCACCGACCGGGCGGCGATGCCGGCGCGGTTGAACTGCTCGACCAAGACGTCGATGGTCCGGGTGTACTCGGTGGAGGCGGAGTTGACGTGGATGGCGACCGTCAGGTCCTGGCCATCCCTTTCGTAGATGCCGTCGTCGCCCATCACCCAGCCGGCGGCCTCGATCAGCGCCTGTCCGGCTTCGACATCACCCTCCGGCGACAGGGCGAAGCCGGCCTCGGTGATCGCGTCGATGAACGGGGCCATCGATCCGTACTGGGCGAACATGGTCTGCGACGGCACCGTCGTACCCTCGTAGGCCACGTTGACGATCTGGTTGCGGTCGATGATGTGGGCGACCGCGCGGCGCATGTTCGGATCGTCCCAGGGCGCGACCGTGGTGTTGATCTCTAGCTGGCGGGCGCAGGGATCGGGCCAGGCATAGGGGTAGTCGCCGTGCCAGGCGATCACCGCGGGATTGCGCTGCAGGATCGCCTCCAGCGTGCCCACCGATACGTTCTGCGCCGCGTCGATCTCATTGGCGGCGATCAGCTGGGCGCGGCTTTCCTCGCCGCCGGTTTCCAGCCAGACCAGCCGCTCCGGCTCCGGCAGGTCCATGAAGCCGGTCTGGGCCCCCCACCAGTCGTCGTTGCGATCCCAGATCGCCCGATTGGTGGCGCTGGAGGCAAAGGTGTAGGGACCGGTGCCGATCGGCGGATAGAAGGCGAAGGTGGCCGGGTCTTCGCCCTCCCAGATGTGCTGCGGCATGATCAGGAACGAGCCGAAGATGCGCACGCCGAAATTCTCCACGGCGAAGCGCGGATTGGGCTCGTTCAGCGTGAAGCGGACGGTCAGGTCGTCGACCTTCTCGGCTGCCGCCACCTGGGCCCGGAGGGTTGCGGCCTCCCGCTCGGAAAGCTGCTCGTTTTCCAGGACCATGTTGACGGTGAAGACGACGTCGTCGGCGTTGAACGCCTCACCGTCGGACCACTCCACGCCGTCGCGGATGGACAGGGTCCATTCCGAGAAATCGCCATTCGGCTCGAACGCGGTGCCGAGCCACGGCTCCAGCTCGCCGGTCGTGTAGTTCAGGATGAACAGCGGTTCCCACATCGCCTGATGCGCGCCATGCTCCCGCTTGGTGCCGGCGGTGAACCAGTTGAAGTTCTCCGGATCGCTGATCGTCCGGTCCAGGTCGAAGATCACGGTGTCGGCACGGTTCTGGGCAGAGGCCGAACCGGCCGCGACAACCCCGACAAGCGCGGTGGTCACCAGCAAAGCTGTTGAGTGCTTCATTCTTTTCCTCCCGGTTGAGACGCCGCCCGAACGGGTCGGCGGTTCTTGTTGCTATTGGCACACGGCATGGGTGAGCGGTGGCACGTCAGCGCACATAGTCCATGACCAGCACGCGGGTGGCATCGGGGATATCGTCGCGCCGCAGGTCGACTTCGTGGCTACAGGCGAAATCGACATCCGCTTCCTTGAAGTTGGCCAGGAACGACTCGATCCACATCGTGTTGCGCGGCCGGTAGGTCAGGGTGCGGAAGTGCATCGGGATGACCAGTTTCGGCCGGGCCAGATGGATCATCTTCATCAGGTCGGGCAGTTCGATCGTCAGGTATCCCCCGGCCAGCGCGAACAGGACGTCGACGTTCTCGAAGAACGCAATCTGCCGGTCGGTCAGCAGGTTGCCGACATCGCCCATATGCGCGAAGTCGATGCCGTCCAGCGTGAAGCGATACATGCCGTTCTGGCCGGGCACCGCGTGCTCGGGATGGTGGATCCACTCGGCGGCTTCGATCGCGGTTACCGTCAGGCCGGCGGCTTCGGCCCGTCCCCCCGACTGGGCGACCGTCAGCGCATTGAGCACCGCCGGCTGGCCGGGGATCAGATCGGCCCGGCAATGGGCATCGTCGTCATCCGACGAGATCAGCACCAGATCGGCTGTATCCGCGATCGGCGCATAGCCGACGCCTTCGGGTGTGTAGGGATCGGTAATGACCCTGGGGCCCTGCGCCGGCGACAGCCCGAAGGCCGCATGGCCGTACCATTTGATCTGCATCGGCGAGCCTCAGTTGTTTCCGATGACGTGCGGACTGGACGTCCTGGTGATGTCGGTGTTCGCCGGGCGCGGGTGATGTCGCCAATGCCCGGAGGGGTCGGTGCCGCGGCAGACGATTGCCTCCACCCCCCCGGCCCAGTCCGGATCGGTGACCCGCACCGCCGGCGGGCAGTACCGCAGGGTCAGCCCGCAACGGCGGCGGTCCGACCGGTTGGCCAGCGACCCGTGCACCAGCATATCGGCATGCAGGGAAATCTGGCCCGCCTTCAGGACATTGGTGAAGGGCGTGCCCAAGGCATCGGCATCCGCCGTGCCCTTGTGGAACACGGCGCTGTCGTCGGTGGCGGCGGTCGCGAGTACCCCCTTGTCATGGGAACCCGGAATGAACCGCATCGCCGAGTTGTCTTCGTCGGCGTCGTCGATCGCCAGCCAGACGGTGACCGTGCGGGCCGGGCTCAGCTTCCAGAAGCTGGCATCCTGGTGCCAGGGCACCTGCTTGGGATCATGGGGCTGCTTGGACAGGATAGCGGTCGCCCAGCAGACGATGTCGGGACCGATGATGTCCTCGACATGATCGAGGATGCGTGGGTCGGTTGCGATATCCCAGATCGGCGCCAGCCTGGCCTGGTAGCAGTTGATGCCATAGGCGCCCTGCGCGCCCATCGCCGTCATCATCGCATCGACCGTTGCGCGAATCCCGGCAATCTCCACGGCATCGAACACGTCGAAGGGTTGGACGAACCCATCGCGGTTGTAGTGCGCGATCTGGTCGGTGGTCAGTTTGTTCAAGCGCGGCGGCGCCACGGGCTTGAAAACCAGATCGAGCACCTCGCCCAACATTACGCCTCCGATCCCAACCCGCCCCATCCAACCAATGCGCGCATGGTAGCTTGGGCAAGGCGGCGGCTGCAGGTCACGGCTTGACTTATTTCTGCACAATATTGACCTATGGGTAGCCCTACCGGCATTGTTGCAGTGCAAAAAACAAAGGTTTTGAATAGGGATGAAGAAAGCGGTTCTGTTCCAGATTGACAGCTATCTGCGGCCGTCCGAGGCCTTCCATTTCGTCCGCAAGCCGCTTGAGACGGCGGCACCGTCGCCGCTGCACCATCACGACTACTACGAGCTTTTTCTGGTGGAGGGAGGCCGCACCCGACACTGGATCAACGGCCGCGTCGAAGAGCTGGCGTCGGGCGACCTCACCTTCGTGCGTCCCGGGGACACGCACCGGTTTCACGCCGACGGCACCGTCGGTTGCCGCATCCTGAACACCATGTTCCGCCGCGACACGGCCAACCACCTGCTGGCGCGCTATGGCGACGAGTTCGCCGGACGGTTCTTCTGGTCGACCGGCGAAGGGCCGGTGACGCTACGGCTGAGAGGGGCGGCGCTGGAGCGGGCGGTGACCGCGTCGCTGGCCCTGCAGTCCGGCCAGCGAAGCCTGGCGCGGATCGAAAGCTATCTGATGTCGATGATGACGGTGGTCCTGGACCAGGTGCCCAACGTGCCGCGCGCCGCCCCCGGCTGGCTGCTTGCGGCCTGCGACGAGGCGCAGCGGCCGGACGTTTTCCGCAAAGGGGCCGCTGGCTTCATCGCCGCGGCCGGGCGCGGGCAGGAGCATGTCTGCCGGCAGACCCGCCGGTTTCTGGGCGTGACGCCGACCCAGTATGTCAATGCGATCCGCATCCGCCACGCCGCCCTGCTGCTGGGCAACACCAGCACGCCGCTGGAGGAGGTCGCCCTGGAATGCGGTTTCAACAATATGAGCTACTTCCACCGCCTGTTCCGGGACCGGTACGGCTGGACGCCGCACGACCACCGCCGGCGCCACCGCCGCGACCCGATCCAGCCCGTGGACGCGCCGGGCAATCGACCGCTTTAGCGCATGGTCTGTGCACGGCGCGCGCCCAACAGCCGATCAGGCATGGATGCCGGTGCTTTGCGGTGTTCGGGGCGCCGAAAACCGGGTCGGCCGCGACCTGCCTTCAGGGGGCTGGGCCGTCGTCCCGATGCGCCGTTCAGTCGGCCCCTCGCACGCCGACACTGAGCCCCTCCTTCGGCTTGATGACGCGCTGGATGAAGAGGATCAGGGCGACCATGCCCAGCCCGATGATGTCGGTGAGTACCGAGCCCTCGATCATCAGGAGCGCGGTTCCGATCAGGAGAACGCGTAAGAGCCAAACCGCTCTCCTGCCGAAGAACCAGCCCTGAACGCCCGAGCACAGCAGGAACACGCCGAGCAGCGCCGTGCCGAACGCGCGGATGATCTCCAGCGTATCCGATTCCATCAGCAGTGCCGCATTGTAGAAGAACATGAACGGCACGACGAAAGCGGCGATACCGATCTTGAACGACGTGACCGACGTCTCCATCGGGTTGGCGCCGGACACGCCGGCGGCCGCGTAGGATGCAAGCGCCACCGGCGGCGTGATCGCCGAGACGACGGCGAAGTAGAAGACGAAGAAGTGCGCGACCAGGGGCTCGATGCCCAGTTCGATAAGGCCGGGCGCGACGACTGACGCGGCGACCGCGTAGGCCGCGGTCGTCGGCATTCCCATGCCGAGCAGGATGGCGATGCACATGGCGAAGACGAGCGCCAGCAATTGCGATGCGGCGGCAAGGCCAAGCAGCAGGTTCGAGAAGCGCGCGCCAACGCCAGTCAGCGAGATCACGCCGACGATGATGCCGGCACAGGCGCACACGGCGATGATCTGGATCGACATGATCCCGGCCATGTTGAACGCCTTGAGGATGGAGCGCAGTCCCATGCGATAGGGCGTCAGCCAACTCACGACGGCGGCGGCGGCCGTCGCCAGCGTGCCTGCCCGGATCACCGAGTAGCCCTGGAACAGCGCGTAGATCAGGATGATGATCGGAATGAACAGGAAGACGCGCCGCACCATCTCGCGGAACCTGGGCAGCTCATCGTCGCGCATGCCGCGCATGCCAAGCTTGGCGGCCTCGAAATCGACCATGAAATAGACCGAGACGAAGTAGAGGATGGCCGGAATCAGGGCCGCCACCGCGATGTCGCCGTAGGGAATGCCGGTGATCTCGGCCATGATGAAGGCGCCGGCCCCCATGATCGGCGGCATGATCTGACCGCCGGTGGACGCGGCGGCCTCGATCGCACCTGCGGTCCTCTTGTGATAGCCGACCTTCTTCATCAGCGGGATCGTCAGGGAACCGGTGGCGACGACGTTGCCGGCACTGGTGCCGTTGATCATGCCCATCAAGCCGGAGGCGAAGATCGCCACCTTGGCCGGCCCCCCGCGCGCCCGGCCGGCGACGGCGAAGGCGAAGTTGACGAAGTAGTCACCGACCTTCGAGGCCTGCAGAAAGGCGGCGAAGATGATGAACAGGATGATGTAGGTCGACGAAACCGCCGTCGTCGGCCCGAGTATGCCGGCATCGGTGTAGACCTGGCTGAAGAAGCGCTGCCATGAGATGGCCGGCGAGTTCAGAAACCCGGGCAGGTGCTGACTGGTGAAGACATAGGTCAGAAAGACGATGGAAATGACCACCAGCGCCATGCCGGCGATGCGGCGCGTGAGTTCCATGATAAGCAGCGTGCCGGCGACGGCAGCGATCGAGATGCCGATCGGTGCGAAGGCCGTGCCGGTGGAGTTGCGCGCCAACGTACCGTAGATGGCGATCAGATAGGCCGCGACGGCCACCCCGCAGACGGCCAGCACAACGTCCAGCACATTGACCACGCCGCTTTGGCGCCTGTGGAACCAGGACAGGACGATGCCGCCGCATGTGGCCACCATCAAAGGCGCGCCGAACAACCAAGTCTCGTTGAACTTGATGCGGTCGTCGATGCCGTTCCACATCACGCCGCCAGAAATCTCGACGGCAAACGACAGCGTCATGCCAAAGGCGAAGAAAGCGGGCACCAGCAGAGCAAAGCCGGCCCAGCTCAGAAGCGGCGTGTCCTCGCCTGCCTTCGTGGCAAACCGTGATCCGCTGAACAGCAGGAAGCCGAGCGCCAGGGCACCGGCGATGTGCGCGATGCGGAAGTTCCAGGTTTCCATCGGAAAGGTCGGCAGGAACGGGATGACGATCGCGCCGCCGGTCCAATCGGAGATCGACAGGCCGTTGAGCGCCGCCATGTGGAAGGCTGCATACACGGTCGCAAACAGGCCGATCAGCAGATGGACCCGCCCGTGGAACGTGCGGAAATTGCTCTCCCTGGGTTCGTCGTCCAGGCCATCGGCGACAACGACGCCGGGCCTGTCGGCGGCCTGTTCGCTCATAATCTCCTCCCCGGAGACGCGCTTTGTGCGCGGTTGTTTTGGTGATTGGCGCGCTTGGCGCGATCGCTTTGGTGAAGGTCGCGCCCGGGCAAGCCGGGCGCGACAACGCACTGTGAAGATCGGTGGTGGTTATCCGCCGTGGATCATGTCGGCCGGAATGTCGGCGCCCGCATTCTCGATGAACCAGCTGGCCGCGCCCGGGTGCCACATCATCACTTCGTTCTTGTCCCAGTTCTCCGGGATCGTGGCGCGTGCGGCGCGGTGGATGTTCACCATCCGCTCATTGTCGGACATGACGATGTCGACGACCGCGTGGACGAAGCTGTCCGGCAGGTCGCAGTTCGCAATCGCAAAGTTCCACATCGACACCGAACGCGCGTCGCTTTCCAGCGTGGTGTAGGTGTCAGCCGCGATCGCGAACGCCGACACCGGGAAGGTGTCCAAGATCTGCTGCTGCTCTTCCTCGGTGAACTCGATGATGGTGATTTCGGTTTGCACCTCGAGCTGGCTGACGATCGGTACCGGAACGCCGACCGCAAAGGCGATCGCGTCGAGAAGACCATCCTGAAGCTGGCCGCCAAGGTCGCTCCAGCCGCCGTTGCGACGCTCAAACTCGACGCCCAGCGTCTCCATGATGCGCGGGAAGTAGGTGTCGGAGGTCGAGCCCGCCGGGCCGAAGCCGATCCTCGCGCCAGCCGGGATATCGGCGATCGATTGGATGCCCGACGACGACAGTGTCGTCACCGAAAACGGCGTTTGGTACATCGGGAACATCGCGCAGGCATTGGTCATCTGGATACCCGGCGCGATCGGGTTCGTGCCGGCGATGGATTCGGCCGCCGGCCCCATCGTAGTCATGCCGAAGGCGGCGTCGCCGGTGTGGACCAGCGCCATGTTCTGCATCGGACCGCCAGTGACTTCACCGCCGCCGGAGATGCCCAGTTCGTCGGCGACCAGATTGGCCCATCCGGACCCGTAGGCGAAAAACGTGCCGCCCTGGGACGCGGTGCCGACCGTGAAGCTTTCCGGCCAGCCTTCGCGATCCTGTGCGGTTGCGACCGACGTCGTCAGCGCGACGGCTGCGACCGCCGCGAGCGAGATTGAGACTTTCATCGACTCCTCCTTGTCACTGCTCCTGCGCGGCATCGCCCACGCACGTTTCTTGGCCGCGAACAGCGGCACTTCGCCCAATAGGGGAAATCATGCCCCGAGAAAAACACGCAGAGCGCGTGCCGGGCTTAGTCTTCGCGAAGTGGGATGCGGGAGACAAGCGGCCGTCCGACGTTTCTGCCCAAGAAACGTCGATGCTATGGCTCGGTGGGTAGGATCAGTAACGGATGGGGCGGATTCGTGTATCAGGTTCGACACATATGGCGCCGAACACAGCTTCCATTCAGTGGGCCGTGTCGTCCATCTTGGCGAACGCGTCACGCGAAAGACCGTACTTCTGCATTTTCTCGTAGAGAGCCTTTCGTGACAGACCCAGCGCCTCGTAGGTCTCCTTCAGGCAGCCCCCATGGGCGGTCAAACTGGCCGCGATCAGCGCGCGTTCATATTGCGCGACTTTCTCCGACAGGCTTGCCGGTTCGCGCAACGCCACGGATTCCGGATCCTCACCGCCAAGGGCCAGATCGAGGCCGAGCGCGAAGCGGTCGGCGGCATTGCGCAGTTCGCGGACATTGCCGGGCCAGTCGCGGGCCGAGACGGCGTTCAGCACGGCCCCCGGAACATCCGGTGCCGGTCTTCTGTAGCGGGCCGCGGCTTCGTTGACGAGCTGGACGAACAGGCGCGGGATATCCTCGCGTCGCTCCTTCAGATCCGGAACGCGCAGCGTGACGACGTTCAGCCGGTAGAGAAGATCGTTTCGAAACCGGCCGGCAGCCGCTTCGACCTCAAGGTCGGTCTTGCTGGCGGCGAAGAAACGCGCATCGAGCTCAATCACCTCATTCGAGCCCAGTCGCGTGATCGAGCGGTTCTGGATGGCGTGCAGCAACTTCGCCTGGACCTTCTGCGCCATACTCTCGATCTCATCGAGGAAGATGGTGCCGCCGCGTGCGTGCTCGAACTTGCCGCAGCGGGCACGCGTGGCGCCGAGAAAGGCGCCGGCCTCGTGGCCGAACAACTCGCTTTCGATCAACGCGTCGGGTAGGGCGGCGCAATTGATGTGCACGAACGGCTTGTCGCAGCGGGCGCTCGCTCGGTGCAATGCGCGCGCGACAACCTCCTTGCCCGGCCCGGTAGCGCCGACGATCAGGACATCGGCTTCGGTCGCGGCGATGGCGCGGAGTTGATGGCGCAGGGCAACCATCACGGCGCTTCGGCCGCCAAGGCGCGCCTCGACGGCGTCGTGCCCGCCCACCTGCGAGCGGAGGACGCGGTTTTCGAGGGTCAGCCGGCGCTTTTCGAGCGCACGACGCCCGGTGTCGATCAACTGGTTCGGCGCGTAGGGTTTCTCCAGGAAGTCGTGGGCGCCGTCGCGCATGCACTGGACGGCCAGTTCAATGTCGCCGTGTCCGGTGACCAAGATGACCGGGAATTCGGGATCGATTTCCAGGGCACGCCGCATCAGGGCGATACCGTCCATGCCGGGCATGCGCAAATCGGTAACCAGAATGCCCGGAAAGTTCCGGCCGATCAGTTCGAGCGCCTTTTCCGCCTGCGCCAGGCAGGTCACTGGCAGGTCTTCGAGTTGGAAGGTCTGGGCGGCGGCGATGCGCAGATGTTCTTCGTCGTCGACGAAGAGGATGGTTTCGTCGGTCATTCGCCGGCGAGGCTTTCGGTTACCGGTGCTGCATGCGACGGGGACGCCGCCCGCTTCAGGTCGATGATGAAGACGGCGCCGGCATCGGCGTGGTTTCGGACCGACAGATTGCCGCCGAAGTCCTTGATGATGTTATACGAGATCGACAGACCGAGACCCAGTCCCTTTCCCGGGCTCTTGGTCGTGAAGAACGGATCGAAGATCTGCGCCTTTTGGTCTTCGGGCAACCCGCCGCCATGGTCGCGCACCTCGACGCGGCAGCCGCCCTCTTCCGCGGCGATGCCGATCTCGATCATGGGCGCGGGATTGTCTTCCATGGCGTCGAGCGCATTGCTGAGCAGGTTCACCAGCACCTGCTGCAGGCGGACATGGCCACCCAGGACCCAGATGTCGCCGTCGGGCCTCGCCAGGGCAACCGAAGCGCCGCTTGCCTTCAGCCGTGTATCCATCAGGTCGATCGCATCGTCGATAGCAGCCAGAATCGGGATTGGCCTCACCTTCTGCTGCGGACGGCGGGCAAAGTTGCGCAGACGTTGGGAGATTGACGCCATTCGATCGGCCAAGTTGGAGATGCGCGCTACGTTCTCGCGCGCCTCGTCGGTCCGGTCGCGATCGAGGAACCGGGTCGCATTGTCGGCATAAGCTTTCACCGCCGCCAACGGTTGGTTGAACTCGTGGCTGAGGGCAGTCGACATCTGGCCAAGCGCCGCCAGCTTGCCGGCCTGGACCAGATCGGCCTGGGTCTTCCGAAGGCGTTTCTCGGTGGCCTTGCGGTCTTCGATCTCCTCAACGAGCTTGAGGTTGACGGTGTTGAGATCGGCGGTCCGTTCCGCCACCCGCTTCTCCAGCAACTCCTGGGTGGCTCGCTGCGCTTCGAACCTTTCGGCCAATCGGACGCGCCGTTGCAGCGCAATCGCGACGATCATCGCCACCGAGAAAAGCACCAGGGCCAGAAGCGCCAGCGCCACCAGCGCCTGGTTTTCGGCGCGGGTAGTCGGCGACAGGATCGTCACGCTCCAGCCGGCATCGGTGATCGGCATCGTTCGCGAGACGAACCGCGTGGTCACGCCCCGGTCGGTGATCTCGATCAAATCGAACCGATCATCGAGCGGCGTGCGCCGGTTTTCCAGCGCGATCACGAACCCAAGTGGGTACTGGCGATTGGTCTCGATCCTCGTCAGTGCATCCTGGGAAAGCGGGGATAAAGCGCGGAAATGCCACTCGGGTCTGTTCGACATGAAAACGACGTCGTTGCCGTCCGCTACAACGATCTCGCTGTCACCGGCCCGCCATGTCTCTTCGAAGGTATCGACGGTGAATTTGACGGCAACGACACCGCGAACGCGGTTCTCCTGCCATACGGGGGCGGCAAAGAAGTATCCGCGTTCGCCCGACATGATGCCGAGCGCGAAGTACCGGCCGAGATCACCGGCCAGCGCTTCGGTGAAATAGGGTCGGTAGTAGAAGCTACGACCGATGAACGAGCTGTCCTTGTAGTAGTTGCTTGCGGCCAACGTCAGACCCGTCGCGTCCATCAGGTAGACATCCGACGCCCCGACATCGGCCGCAGTTTGGCGAAGCTGACGATTGATCTCGGTGATCAGCACCCCGTTGTCCGGGTCGTCGAGAAGTCTGCGCAGAACCGGTCTTTCGGCAACAAGGGCAGGCAACGGTTCGTACCGGCGCAGTGCGCCCTCAAGACCTTCGACCGCGAGACGAAGCGTCGCCTCGCTGCGCTCGCCGCTCTGCACAAGGAAGACGCGTTCGAGACGTGGCAACGCGGCCAAAACAAGGGCCAGCACGAACAATACGATCAGCCCTAAGTACAATAAAGTACTCGTCAGCCGCTTCCGCTGTAACGCGTTCACCACCATGCCGACGAATATGACGGTTCCGCTTTACGCTGCATAGGTAGAAGTGGGACCGCCGGTAGACGCCTCGGTTTCTCGGCTCGACCCCAACGCAGTAGGTCGAGGAGATCCGTATCCGCCACGCCGCCCTGCCGGGGAACACCGGCACGCCCCGGGAGCAGGTCACCCTGGAATGCGGCTTCAACAATATGAGCGACGTCCGCCGCCTGTTTCGGGATCGATGACGGCCCCCAATGCTCCCATCGACGGACTGTCAGGCATGGAAGCCACTGCCGTTGCGGCTGAGGAAAACGGCTTCCTCCTGGGTGGTATCGCGGCCCAAGACGGCATTGCGGTGGGGAAACCGGCCGAACCTGGCAATGATGTCGTGGTGCGCCCGCGCGAAGGCGATGCTCTCCGCGGGGCCGTGGGTCAGAAACAGGTCGATACAGCGTCGTTGGTCGCTCAGGTTCTCGCTGTGCATGAACGGCATGTAGAGGAAGGACCGCCAGCTGGCGGGGCGATTGACCTTCAACCAGAGATCGTCACCGAGCCTGAGAGCCGTGTTGGCAAGGCGCAGCGCCTTGTCGTCGCTCGCGTATCCTTCGGCACGATCCCGGTGAAGGTTGCGCGAGAACTGGTCGAGCACGAGGATCAGCGCCAGCCGGCCTTCGACCGTGTCCGCCCAATGGTCCAGCCCGCCAAGGGCTGCGCGTTCATGGGTTTGCGAAAACCGCTCAGCGATCTGGGCGTCGAATGCCGCGCCGCCGAAGAACCATTTCGGCTCCACCTCGTCGGAGAACCAGAACTCCAGCACTCGCGACGGTGTCCCGTGATCCACAGGAGTCTTCATGGCCGTTGCCCGGTTCCCGGTTCGACTTTGGTAAGCATGGCGATCGCGAAAGCTACCGTGGCGATCAGGCCGCCCAGATAGCCGAGCGAATGGAAGCCTTGGCCCCCGATGACCACACCCCCCAGGGCGGCGCCGATCCCCTGGCCCGCGTAGATCACGGAGGTGTTCATCGCCAGGGTGAGGGCGCTGTGCTCGGGCGCCGCTTGCACCAGGGCCTTCTCGATGACCGGTCCCAGCGCGAACAGGACCGCCGAAGTGCAGAACAGGCTCAACGCCACCGGCAACGCCAACCAGGCCGTGCCCATCTGCGGCAGCAGAAACCACGCCGAATAGGTCGCCTGGACGACCACAAGGGTTCCGAAAAGCTGTCGCGTGTTTCGGGTGAAGGCGCCGTGGTCGGCCATCCGGCCGCCAAGGACGATGCCGGCAATCGATCCGAACCCGGCCAGGAACTGGACGAAGCCGATCCCGGACCCGCTGATCCCCGCCGCGGTTTCGACCAGCGGGCCGACGAAGGCAAAGACCGGGTAGGCGGCCACGAACGAAACCGCGCTCAACACCAAGCCGACATAGACGACCGGCGATGCCAGCACCTTGAAGTTGGACAGGGATGGCCCCTGGCCCCCGCGCGATGACGGAACGAACCGGGCCACAGCCGGGATCGCCAGGAGCGAGACAACGCCGGCAAAGACAAACGTGGATCGCCAGCCGAACGTGCCACCGATCACCGATCCCATGGGAACGCCGAAAATCAGGGACAGCGTCAAGCCTGAGAGGATGATCCCCAATGCCCGACCTTGCCTCTGGGGCTCGACCATCGATGCCGCAATGGCCCCTGCCATCGGGATGATCAGCGATGAACACGCCGCAAGCAGGATCCGCGCGGCGATGAGCGCGTCGAACGTCGACAACATCGCCATGCCGAGGTTGATCGAGCCGATGCAGAGAAGGGCGATGATCAGAACCCGCCGCCGTTCACGGCCCGCCACGAGGTTGACGGCAAAGGGTGCGGTGACTGCGCTCGTGATGGCAAATGCGGTGGAAAGCTGTCCCGCGACGACCACCGGGACACCGAGATCCGCCGACATGTCGGAGAGCAGGCCGACGAAGACGTAAGTCTGCGTTCCCACGGCAAACGTCGCCGACGCCAGAATGTAGATCGCCAGGGGCATCACGGATCCTGCCCAGACGCCCGGTCGGGCCGTGGAGAACGCCTGTGCCGTTCGGTGGGGGAGACGATGCGGGGGACACGGCCCCGATGTCGGGTGCTAGCCGCCGGTGGCCGGTTCGCCCCAGCCGGCAGCCCGCAGGAAGGCCTCAAATGTGAGCGCTTCAGGGTGCCAGCGCCTGAGGTATTCGGGCGTGCCGTCCATCCCGAAGTCGTCGAAGTACCTGTACATCAGCATCAGGTCCTCACCCTGCGCCGCGAGGCAGGCATCCCAGGACATCTGCTGATATCGGATCTCACGCCCCATCACGCGGGAAAACGCCCCGGCGATCTCGGGCGGCGTGGCGACGTCGCCGGCGAGCGGTGCGATCTGGCCCGCCCAGACATCGGGACGTTCCAGAGCGGTCACCGCCATCGCCGCGATGTCGGTGACCGCAACCTGGCGATAGGGTGTGTCGGGCCGGAGCGGAAGGGTGATTTCGCCGTCGCGCTCGATCGACTGGCGATCCCACGCCCAGTTGTCCATGAAGGCGGCCGGCCGAAACACGGTCCATGGGATCTCCAGCGCACGAACGCGTTGTTCGATCTGCCATTTGCTGTCGAGATGCGGCGCGCCGGTGTTCCGATCCATCGTCGACGCCCCGCTGTAGACGATGTGCCCGACACCGGCGGCCCCGACCGCATCGGTGAGGGTGAACCCCATCTGCCGTTCCGCCTCGACGCCGGCTTCCAGAAAATCCTGCACCGAGAAAACGGCCCCAGCACCCTTCAGCGCCGCATCGAGCGATGCGCGGTCGGAGAGATCGGCTTCGGCCACCTCCGCCCCGGCCGCTTCCAGCGTCTTGGCGGCAGGTTTGCTCGGGTCACGGGTCAAGGCGCGCACCGCATGTCCGCGCGCGAGCAAACGCCGGGCAACCGCGCCGCCTTGTTGTCCGGTGGCGCCGGCGACAACCACAGGCCGATCGTGGATTTTGATCGATTTATTCTGGTCGGACATGGGACGCATCCATCATCAATGTTGGGAAAAACTGGCTTCCCCGTACTTAGGATGCAGAACGCCGGTCCGGGATTGCCGAAATCCTGATCAATATGATCTACTCGATCGATCATGTTGGATGGCGTTACCCTTGACCAGCTTCGCGTGCTTGTCGTGATCGCCGATGCGGGCAGCTTTCGCGCGGCGGGCGCCCGTCTGCAACGGGCCCAATCCGCGATCAGTCACGCGGTAGCGTCCCTTGAGGCGCAACTGGACCTGCGGCTGTTCGATCGTCAGGGCTACCGCCCGGTTCTGACGCCGGCGGGGCGCAGGCTGCTCGACGATGCGCGCCGCGTCCTGGCGCAAGCCGAGGGTCTGAAGGCGCGTGCCCGCAGCTTCAAAACCGGGGTCGAACCGACAATCGATATCGCGGTCGACCCGTTCATCGGCGTGGAGACGCTCGCCGAAGCGCTGAAGGCGGTCCACCGGTCGTATCCGGAAGTGGGCGCGCGCATCCGCACGGCGCCGCTTGGCGGGCCGCTCGTGGCCGTCCGCGACCGCGGCAGCGTCTTCGGTCTTTCCGTTTCCGACGAGATTCGGGATGACGCCATTACGATGGAGGCTGTCGGGCAGATCATGCTTGTCGCGGTCGCCGCACCGGAGCATCCGCTGGCGAACCGACCGACGCCGGTCGATGTCGGCGATCAGCTCAACATCGTGATTGCGGATCCGACGGACGTGACGTCGGGCGTAGACTATGGCGTTGGTGGGCCGAAGTCCTGGCGGGTGGACGATCTGGAGACCAAGCGCGCGCTGCTGATTGCCGGCCTTGGCTGGGGAAACATGCCGGCGCATCTGGTGGCGGCGGACATCGCCGACGGCCGGCTGGTTCGGCTGTCCCCCCAGGGGATCGGACGGGGTGGCGAAACCTCGATGCCGGTTTACCTCATGCGTCGGCGCGGATCGGTCCCGGGGCCGGCGGCCGATTGCTTTCGTACGGCGTTTCTCGAAGCGGCCAACCACCTGATGGGCGGCCGCAACGACCGCCGCGCCGCATGCCAGAGCCACCGCGGAGAGTGAACCGCCGCCCCGCCATTCGATGACGTTTGAGCGGATAGGCGATCCTACGAGCTTCTGGAAATCGTTGGGAACGTCACGAACGCGGAGACAGCTTTCGCCCGGCGCTTCCCGGTTTCGGCACGGGCCATGCACGAGCGGTCGGCCCCGCCATGCCGGGTGACGTGGCCATCAGCGGTCGGATCTGCGCGTCCAGCCAGGCCATCGAGCGTCGCAGCGCCCAGCGCTCCAGTTCGACGACCCGCTCCGGATCGGTCGCCCGCAGCCCTGCGATGTCAATCATCTCGCCTGGCCCCACCAGCGGGCGGTCGACAAATCGCCCCTCCCTTCCCCCGCTCGCCGGCCCCGGTTGGGTGTGACGAAGGGGCGCCGCGTAGGACCAGGTGTTCTCGAAGCAGATGCGGCCGACGCCCAGCGCCACCAGCCGACTGGTCAGGTCAAGGACTGGCGCCGTCCCGTCGCCGATGGGAACGCCCAGCAGCCGGGCCGGCAAAGCCGCCTCCGGTTCGGCCGGCAACAGCACGCAGTCCTTCAGATGTGCCGACCGGATCCACGGGGCCAGGGCATCCAGCGCCGTTCCGGGATCCTCGCCGAACAAAAGGGAGTTCACGTAGTCGAAAAGCGCACCAACCCAGGGGCTGTCGACGGCCGCAAGGATCGAGGCGACGTCGACGCCGCAGAGATCCTCATGGTTCTCCAGCAGGATGGGAATGCCGACTTCCTCGGCAAGCGCCGCGGCGGATCTCAGCTCGCCGATCGCTTTATCGACACGCGCCGCACCGGCTTCCGGACCGGTGGTGTAAGTGCGCAGATAGCGGGCCCCCACGGTGCCGGCGATCCGCAGGACGCCGGCGAGGTGCGCCGGGGCGGTGCCGGACGTCTCGAGATCGATGCCGATCCCGCGTCGTTCGACGTGGTCGCGCACCCGTTGCAGATGGTCGCCGTCGCGACCGCCGATCTCCACGTACTCGGGCGGAAAGAACGACACGTTCACCCCGTCGAACCCCAGATCGGCGGCAAGGTCAATCAGCGAAAACACATCGAAGCCCGGCCGGTGCCGATAGTGATACCGCAGGCCGTAGCTGTGCAGGAAAAGCTCGGGAATGGGCCGCTACTCCTTCACGATCATCCGTGCGGTCGGCGACGAACGGCCGGCCACCGTCCAGAGCGCCAGCAGCGACGTCGCGACGATGAAGACCCCGGGCAACAGCGGCGCCGGTGATCCCAGCAGGAGGCCTGCGGCATTCAGCTTGATCAGCGTTCCCCAGTCGCTGGCGGGCGGCTGTACGCCGATGCCGAGCATGCTCAAGGCGCTGAGAAACAGCAGGCTGGAGATGAACCGGTAGACCAGTTCGACAACCGCATAGGGCCGGATGTTCAGCCACACGTCCCGGCCGACGATGTAGATCAGTCCTTCGCCGCGGATGCGCGACATCGCCACGAAGGGCTGTGCCATCACCTGGGCCGTGGGTCCCCGCAGCGTGCGGAAGATGACGCAGAACTCCACAAGCGTGATCACCAGGATCAGCACGGGAAGGCTCGACCCCAGGGCCGCCACCAGGACGAATGCGATGATCAGGCCAGGGATCGCGATCAGCGCATCCATCGACCGCGTCAGCAGCGCGCCGCCGATCCCGGTTACCAGGACCGACAGCACGGTGATCCCCAGGCCCAGCGCGAAGGCGAGCGCCGTCGCCACGATGCAGATGACGAGCGTCGTCCGCCCGGCATTGAGGATCTGCCGGCCCAGATCGCGCCCAAGGTAGTCCGTGCCCAGAAGATGGGTCGCGGAGGGCGGGTCGAACGGCAGGCCGTCGTAGCGGTCCGGCGCACCCGTTCCGAACACGCTGGGGGCGACTAGAAAGAACAGGACGAAGAGGCAGAAGACGATCATGCGGCGGGTCATGGATACGCCCTCGCCTCTTCCGTTCGGTCGGGCGGCGATGGTCCGCCGGCGCCCCCCGCGCCCGATCGGTAGGGGTCGGCGCCGCCGACCACGACGCCGTCGCGCAACTCCACCGTTGCTTCGGCCAGACGCTGCACCAGAGCCGGTTGGTGGGAGACGAGCAGGATGGTCGACCGCCGATCGTTCCGGATCGCCTCCAGCGCCTCCGAAACCACCATCGCCGTCGCGACGTCCAGCGACGCCGTCACCTCGTCCAGCAGCAGAATGCGGGGCGCCGATGCCAGCGCCAGGGCGATGCCCAGACGTTGGCATTCGCCGCCGGACAGGGCGTCGACCGGCTTGTCCAGGTAGTGCGTCGGCAGGCGCAGGGCGGCCAGGACCTCGGCAGGCTGATCCCCCGTATGGGGGCGCCCCGCCTGGCGCAGCCGTCGGCGGACGAGGTACCCGACGGTCAGGGCGGGGTTCAGATGCGGGCGCACCGACTGGGGGACATATTCGATCCACCGCTTCTGCTGCCGCCGGCGATGCCGGATCTGCAGCGGCAGGTCGCGGCCATCGACGGCGATCCGGCCGGACGCCGTGCCGTGCTGGCCCAGGATCGTGCGCAGGACCGTCGTCTTTCCGGCTCCCGACGGTCCCAGAAGGGCGACGCAGGTGCCGGGGCGAACCTCGAAGCTGACATCCCGTATGATCGGGTGACCGTCCTGTGCCGTGACCGTAAGGCCGTCGGCGGCGACCGATGCGCCGCGGGCGTGATCTGCCGTCGTGCGCTCGGCCGGCCCGTTGTGGCGGCGCACGGCAGTCGGAGCGGGGACCGACTTCCCTGTCTGTCCGACTGCGGCTGGACCGGCCGGCCGGTCGGGCTGCGACACGATATGGGTGGTCAGGTCCACGACACCGTCGACCTGGTCGCGAAAGAAGTCGAGTTCGTGCGTGACCACCAGTGCGGCGGCGCCGATCTCCGACAGGCGGGCCTTCACCAGCGCCATGACCTGGGTCTTGAGGGATGGCTGAAGCGCGGTGGTCGGTTCGTCGATCACCAGCAGGCGCGGACGGGTCGCGAACACCGTCGCCAGCAGGCTGCGCTGCAACTGCCCGCCGCTGAAATGGTGGGCAAGGCGGCTCTCGCCGAAGCCGGGCACGCCCAGCGCCTGGAAGGCGTCGCCAAGGCGCCGGCGGCGCGCCTGGCGGGCCGCCCGATCGTCGCCGGGAAAGGCCGTCAGTTGATCGACCACGCGCCGCGAGGGAACCAGTGCCGTCGCTGAGGACTGGGGCACATACAGAATATCGCGCCCCCACAGCCGCTTCAGACGATCGGGCGGGGTCCCGAGAAGGGCGTTGCCGAGCAGGCGAACGTCACCGCCCAACACCTGGACATTGGGCCGGTTCCATCCGATGAGCGCCAGGCAGGCGCTGGTTTTGCCACACCCTGACGGTCCGACGACGGCCTGCATCTCGCCGGGGCGGAGCGTGAGGCCGAGGTCGTCGATACGCGTGACGCGGCGCGCCGATGTGGCGATGCCCAGGGCGAGATTGCGCACCGTCAGGATGTCCGGGTCAGCCGCCTTTGGGGGATGACCCGGCTGCGCCGCCGTGGCGTCGGCCGCGCGACCGCCATCCGGCACCGGAAGGGCGCTCACAACGACAGCCTGTCCGCATGCCGCGCCGAAACCAGGTCGGCCAGCGAGTACAGGAGCACGTAGGTCGTGGTGATCAGGACGGCACAGAACTGGACGACCGGCATATCGCGCCAGACGACCGAGGAGATCGTAAGGTCGCCCAAGCCCGGAAACCCGAAGACGGCTTCGATCACGAAGACGCCGGTGAGCAGCGAGGCGCAGTAGATCAGGAACAGATTGAGGACCGACGGGCCGATCGCCGGCAGGGCGTAGTGCACCGCGATTGCCGACCGGCTGAACCCCTTGAGCCGCGCAAACTCGAAGTAATCCTTCCCTTCCTCGATGGTCAGCAACGACAGGACCAGCCGGCCGGCATAGGCGATCATCGCGATGCCCAGGCACAGGCTCGGCAGGATCAGAACCTGGACCTGATCGAGCATGGATTGCGACGGGGCGACCCGCGCCGTGACCGGAAACAGCCGCAGCTCAACGGCGAGCAGATAGATCAGGACATAGGCGATCATGAATTCCGGGGTGCACATCACGCCCTGTGTGACCACACGGAAGGTCCGCTGGACGACCCTGCCCGCCAGGAACACGGCGATGCCGATTGCCACGGCGACGGGAAACCAGAGCAGCGTCATACCGGCGAGCAGAAGCGTGTTGCGCAGCCTTGGGGCCACCACGTCCCAGACATCGGTCCGCGTGGTGAACGACTGTCCGAAATCGCCGGTGACGACGGAGAACAACCACACGGCGAAACGCTCCAGGACGGAGCGATCGAGCCCCAGATCCTCGCGCATCCGGCGCGCCAGATCCTCCGTGTAGTCCTGGCCCAGTGCGGCCGTCACGAAGTCACCGGGAATGACTTCGGTGCCCAGAAAGATCAGTGCCCAGGCGCCGACAAGGACGACCAGACGGGCGGCGACAGCCCGCCCCACCCCCCCGAGGGGCGGGCTTCGGCGGGACCGGGATCCCGGCTGCCGGGGCAGCCCGGGACCGTCTTCCTCCACCCCATCCGGGCGGACCCAATGCCCGGCCGGGGCATCATGCATCGGCGTCGAGCCAGACGTTGTGCAGGTCCCAGCCCTTCAGCGATCCGACCGGGTTGGGGACGACGCCGTTGACGCGGTTCGACACGGCATCGAGGTGATTGAAGAACAGCGGGACCCCGGAGCCGCCATCGTGGTGGATGGCTTCCTGAATGGCCCAGTAGATCTCCCGCCGCCGGTCGAAATCGCTGGTGGCCACCGCCTCGTCCATCAGGCGGTCAATCTCCGGCGTCGCCCAGGCGGCCTCGTTCCATTGTGCGCCGGAACGATAGGCCACGCGCAACATGGCGTCCGGGGTGAAGCGGGTTCCCCAGCCGCTGATCATGAACGGCTCCTTGAGCCAGACATTGTCCCAATAGCCGGCCACGGGGTCGCGCCGCGGCTGCACCGTCATGCCGGCGGCCTGGGCCTGGTCGGCGAAGATCTGCGCGAAGTCGACCGCTATGCCGGGCGTCACCGCATCGGATGCGTGCAGGACGACCGACCCGAGATCGATGCCGGCCCCCTGGATCAGGGATCGGGCGCGGTCGGGGTCGTAGGGCCGTACCGGCAGTTCCGTGTGGTAGAACGGGCTGAGCGGCGGGATCGGATGATCGTTGCCGATATCGGCGAACCCTGCCGTCAGCCGCTGCCGCAGCAGGTCCCGGTCCAGCAGATGCTTCATGGCGTTGCGGACATCGGCGTTGTCGAAGGGCGGCATGGTGGTGTTCATCACCAGCGTGTTGTGCACGCCGCTCTGGGCCGCGATCACGTCGAACCCGCCGGTCGAGCGCACCCGGTCGGCAAGCGAGAAGTCGATGGTCTGGATGGCGTCGACATCCCCGGCCAGCAGGGCCGAGACCCGCGCGATGGCGTCCGGGTTGCCCTGGAACGCGACCTCGTCGAGGTAGGGTTTGCCCGACTGCCAGTAGTCCGGGTTGCGGCGGTAGACATTGACGCTGGACGGATCGAGACCGTCGGCCACGAACGCGCCGGTCCCGACCGGCTGGGCGAAGTCGTCAAAGCCATCGGGGAAGATGAAGAAGCGGCTCTGCGCCAGGATGAGCGGGAAATCGGCGTCCGGGCGCGACAGCGCGAACCGGACGGTCAGGGGGTCCTCTTCCACCAGCTCGGTGACGTGCTCGACCAGAACCCGCAGCGGCGACTGGTTGTCCGGATCGCGCAGCCGGTTGATGGAGTAAAGGACGTCCGCCGCCACCAGATCCTTGCCGTTGTGGAACGTGACCCCCGGGCGCAGCCGGAAGATCCATTCGTCGACGCGTCCGTTCATCGGCTCCCAGCTTTCCGCCAGCCGCGGCAACGGCTGGAGGTTGGGATCGATCCCGACCAGGGTTTCGCCGACCAGTTCGTAGGCGAAGTAGACGGTCCAGGAGGCAACGCGCGTCGGATCCATGAGCGAAGACGACGCCGTTTCCTGAATGGCTATACGCAGCCGGCCCCCGGTCCGCGGCGAGCTGCTGGCCAGGGCCGGTCGCGCGGCAGTCGACAGTGCGACGGTGCCGGCAAGGCCGCGGTTGAAGGCCCGGCGGCTAAGGGAAGTCCATGCCATGGTTCTTGCCTCTTCGTCTTGGGGGGCACCCGGTCGGGTAAAGCACGGGCGGAGAAAGCGCGGGCGGAGAAAGCGCGGGCGGGAGCCGGCAGCTGTGCCGGTCGCCTTTTGATTGCCAGGATCCGTCTGTTGTCCGACACCTGTCCGGACGACCATCACAGCGCAACTCGTATATACGAGTTAAGTTACAGAACGATAACGGATTGCCTACAAACCCGTGTCAGCCGGTCGGCGGTGTGACCGGCGCGAGGAAATGGACCGTCATTGTGCCCGACCGAGCCCTCCTGCCCCGCTGGCGGCACATCGAACAGACGCTGGAAGAGGAAATCCGGGCCGGCCATTTCGCCAACAGCCCGCAACTGCCCGCGGACACCCGCATAGCCGAGCGTTTCGAGGTCAGTCGGATGACGGCGCGCAAGGCGCTGGCAAGCCTGCAGCACAAGGGGCTGATCCGCATCGAGCACGGCCGGGGTGCGTTTGTGGAACGCGACATCCTGCAGTACCGGGTCATGCAGCGGGTTTCCTTTCCCCAGAACGTCCTGGCGAACAGCAAGCTGCCGAGCCGCCGCCTGCTGGAGACGGGCGAGATCGGCGCCGACGATTGGGCCAGCGGACATCTCGGTGTTGCCCCGGGGACGCCCTTGCTGGTCGTCAAGCTGTTGAGCGAGGCCGATCGCCGGCCCATCGCCTTGAGCACCAGCTATCTTGAGCAGGCGCGCTTTGCCGGATTTGTCGATCATTTGGGCCCCAGCGGCGACGTGGAAGGGGCGATGCAGGCGTTCGGGATCGAGGGCATGGCCAGCCGGTCGGCGAAGATCATCGCCCGCATGCCGACCGATGCCGAGGCACGCCTGCTGGACCAGTCCAAATCGCGGCCCGTGATCGTCAAGGACAGCGTCGAACAGGATGCCGCCGGCCGGCCCGTATGGTGCCACATCACCTGCTACGCCGCCGACCGCATCCAGTTCGTTTTCGGCTTTGATGACCAGGACGCCGGTTAGGAACCGGCCACTGCTCAAACGGGTCGGCGTTGGCACCACGCGCTGCGGCGAAGAGTTGCCATTCGAGGCGGGAGCCCGCAGGGTTGTTGGCGTGAACGGGCAGCACCGCCGCTGGTAGCCGTCCTGTTGTATTTGGTTCCGCAACGCTAGTTTCGATCCACCATGCGACATGCCGCCGGTTTCGACATCGGGACGTCCGGCCTCAAGGGCGTAGTGGTGGACGCGGATGGCCGGACCCTTGCCACGACAACCCAGCCCTGGCGGTTGGACTCGCCGCGGCCGGGATGGTTCGAACAGGACCCGGAAAACTGGTGGACGACCTTTGCCGCGGTGACCCGGGACCTGTTGAGCCGCGCCCCGCATCCCGATGTCGTCGGCCTGGCGGGTCAGATGCACGGGCCGGTGTTTCAGGATGATGCGGGGGCCGTCCTCTGCCCGGTCATCCTCTGGAACGACCAGCGCACCGAAGCGGAATGCGTCGAGATCGAGCAGCGAACGGGCGGACGCATCGCAGACTGGACGCTCAACCCGCCGCGAACGGCGTTCACGTCATCGAAGATGCTCTGGGTCCGGCGTCACCGTCCGGAGGTCCACGCCCGTACGGCGTCGGTCCTACTGGCAAAGGACTTCATCCGCCACCGATTGTCGGGCGTGCTGGCCACCGAAGTGACAGACGCCTCGGGTACCGGGCTGTTCGACGTGCGCGCCCGTGACTGGTCGGCACCCGCGCTGGCCGCCCTGGATATCCCGCCGGCCTGGCTGCCGCCGGTCGTTGAATCCGTCGCGGTGACAGGTGGCGTCAACGATGCGGGTGCGGCGGCCACCGGTTTGAAGGTCGGCACGCCGATCGTGGCCGGTGCCGCCGACCAGATGGCGGCCGTCATCGGCATGGGCATCGTGTCGCCCGAGGTCCTGTGCATCAACATCGGCACGTCCGGCGTGGTCATGGCGCAGATCGGCGCGGCGGAGCGGGACCCGCAGGGCATTTTCCACACCTTCTGCCATGCGGTGCCCCAGGCCTGGCAGTTCCTGGCCGGTGTCCAGTCGGCCGGCGGCTCGTTCCAGTGGTATTGCGATACCGTCGGCGTGCCGGAAACTTCGGCCGCCCGTTCGGCCGGACAGGACCCGTTCGACGCCGTGTGCCGGGCGGCCGAACACGCCCCGCCCGGTGCGGAGGGGCTGGTCTTTCTGCCCTATCTCACGGGCGAGCGGTCTCCGCACAACGACCCGCGGGCGCGCGGGTGTTGGCTGGGCCTCAGCCGCCGGCACGAACGGCGGCACCTGGCCAGGGCGGTGGTCGAGGGCGTCTGCTTCGCCTTTCGCGATCTGGTCGAGGTGGCCGTCGGACTGGGCTGTCCCGCCCGGGAAGTGCGTGTCGGCGGCGGTGGCGCCCGGAACCCGCTATGGCTGCACGTGCTTGCCGACGTGCTGGGCCGGCCGGTGCGGCCGGCGGCCCGGCGGGATGCCTCGGCGCGCGGGGCAGCGGCCATCGCCATGCATGTGGCCAGCGGCAGGCACGTCGCCGACATTGCCGACGCCTGGGCGATTTGGGGCGACCCGGTGGCGCCCGACCCGGCCAATGTCAGGCTGTACGAGGCCCGTTACCCGATCTTCCGCGATCTTTATGGCGCCACGCGGCCGCTGATGCACCGTCTGTTCGCGCAGGCCTGAGCCTGTCCGCGCAAGGCGCGGCGCCCTGCGGTCGCGACCGCGCCCCGATGATCGAAAGGCGCGGCGGCCTGTGATTGCGACCGCGCTCCGATGATCGATGAGAGCAGGATTCACGTCCTGGCTGGTCTCGCCCGACGGCGATTGCGGGCAAGACGACCGTGCTCTAGGAGTCCAGGACGGCTTGGGCCGTCAGATCGTCGGTGATCAGGCCGCTGATCAGACGGCCGCGCAAGGCCGCGCGGATCGGCACGACCTTGCCCGGCCCGTTGCCGACGGCAATGACAAGACCGTCTGACGGTTGGGTAATGGGCAGGCTGACGACGCGCGCGTTCACCGAGCCGTCCAGGATGCGGCCGCCCTCGTCGAACGCCCAGCCCGTGATCTCGCCAACCGCGCCGCGCTCGCTGAGCTCCGCCAGCTCCTGGTCGGTGATGAAGCCATCGCTGTGCAGCGGCGCGTTCCAGCCGATCTCCCCGATGCCGACGAAGGTCGCCTTGGCCTGCGCCGCCAGTTCGAACAGCAGCCGGAACGACCGCTGGGTCTGGAACAGCGCTCTTTCTTCCTCGCTGTCGGCAACCACGGGGGTGGGCATGGGATAGCGCTTGCTGCCGATGCCATCGGCCAACCGCATGACGACGTCGAAGGCGCTTGCAGAACCGTCGCGTGCCATGTTGCCGACGCGCGAGATGACCTTGTGCTGCGGCCGGCTCAAGGGCCGGACCTGCGCAACGGCGGTCCGCAGGGTGCGCCCGGTTCCCAGGGCCAGGACCAGGGGTGCGGTCTGCGAGACGTAGTGCTCCAGCCAGGTTGCGGCCGACACGGCCACACTGACCCGCGCTTCGGGCTGGGTCGGATCGCCGGGGACGATTTCGCAGAACGACAGCTCGAACCGATCCGTCAGCCGTTTGGCAAGTTCCATGCACGCGGCGATCGGGTGATCGAGGCGAAACTTGATGAGGCTTTTCGAAACGGCAAGGGCGATCAGCCGCTGCGCCACCGGTCGGGAGACGCCCAGCGTCGCCGCGATCACCTCCTGGGTTTCGCCGCCGACGTAGTAGAGCCAGCCGGCCCTTGCCGCCAGGTCAAGCTTCTCGTCGCCGGGTTCCGGCTTGCCAGACACTGATCACCCACCCGCTGCGCCGTGCGCGTTACGTCGCCCACGAGACGAGCAATTGTAGATCAAATGAAGAATTGCTCAATCGCGTTGCCGCCGTGGTCACGGCAGCCCCTCCCCGGCGACGTGAGCGATCCTCGGGGTCCGGCGCCAGGTCAGATGCTGACGACCTCCAGTCCGAACACATCGCCCAACAGAAGCAGGTCGCGTTCGACATGGCCGGTGATCAGGCATTGGTGGTGGGAGTAGACCTCCCGCATCATGCGGTGGCCGTCCTTCACCTTGACCACGGCGCCGTTGCGGCAGTCGGAGCCCGGGTATTGGGCGTAGCCTTTCAACTGGCCTTCCATGAGCATCATCTTGGTCAAGGACGGATCCAGCTTGGCCAGGCTGCACGGACCCGGCGCCATCTCGGCGTCGATGGCGTGCGCGTTGTCGTCGACGATCGCCAAGACCTTGGGCTTCAGCGTCCAGGCGCCGGGGCGGGCGTAGCAGCCGGGACAGACGCCCAGGAACCCGCAATGCGCCATCAGCAGATGGTTGTCCGGCTCTTCGACGATTTCCGGGAAGGACGGGATCTTCTCGTGCTTCAGCGCGGCCTGGCCCATCAGGAACGGATAGATGTTGGTCATCATGATCGGCGTGCCGAAGCTCTTGTTGATCAAGAACTTGGTCATGAGCGACATGGTATCGCCCTCGCACGCCCACATGATGCCGCGCTCCTGGAACAGCAGGTCCCAGGCCAGGCACGGCGTGGTGTCGGAGTACTGCGACTCGTTCAGGCAGTTGATGCCCATGCCGGCGATGCTGGGGTCGCGGTCGGCCTCCTCGCGCAGCGCCATGTAGATCTTGATCGCCGACAGTAGCGACCGGGTGTCCAGCCCCTCATGGGCGAAACCCTTGCCGGCCAGTTCCGCCTGGGCGGCATCGTCGGGGATGGATTTGGCCGCGGCGCCGAATTCCTTGAAGCTCCGCCGCTTGATGGTCACGCCGAAGCGCTGCTCCAGCAGGTCGGTGGCCTCCTGTTCCCACCAGTAGAAGCGCTTGAAGATCGACGGCTGGAAGCCTTCGCCGGGATTGTCCTGGAAAACAAGGAAGGTGCTGTTCTGCAGATCCTTCTTCACCTTGACCGCGCGGCACAGCTTGCGGGCGTCCTCCAGCGCGTAGGGCGCGATGGTGTGCACGCCCTTGGCGGCCAGGAAGCTCTTGATCTCCCAGTCCCACATGGACAGCGTGCCGAACTCCGAGGTGATGATCAGGATCGGCACGTCGATGGCGCGGAACGCTTCGACCTGGCGGTAGGCTTCGCCCAGGATCTGGGGAAAGACGACGGCGTCGGCGCCGGTGATCGGGGACCCCAAGGCCACCGGATCGGTGAACGCCACAAGGTCGCCCAGCATCTGCTGCAGCCGGTCGAGCTGCTCGTCGAACTCGTGGTCGCGGCCGGGATCGAAATACACCGGCGCCAACGTCGCCTTTGTCATGGGTCGTTTCCCCCCAACGGCCGCGCCGGCCGGCGACAGCCGTTTGTTGTTTGGTTGCGGGCTGACCGGGGCCGTCCGAAGACGGCCCCGATGCACGGGCTAAACCGTGACGCGTTGCCCGGTCGCGGCGGATTCCAGCCCGGCGGCGATGATCCGCATCTCGGCGACGCCGTCGGCGAAGTTCGGCGCGATGGCCGTCTTGTTGGCGACGGCATCGACGAAATCGACCACGGCATGCACGAATTCGTGCTCGTAGCCGATGATGTGCCCGGGCGGCCACCAGTTGGCGATGTAGTCGTGGGACGCCTCGGTCGCCAGGATCGTCCGGAAGCCCTGGCGCCCGTCGCCGTCCTTCTTGGACAGGAACTCGAGCTCGTTCATCCGCTCCAGATTGAACAGGAGCGCACCGTTGCTGCCGTAGATCTCGAAGGTGTTGTAGTTCTTCCGACCCGTGGCAAAGCGGCTGGCCTCGAACGACCCCAGGGCACCATTGGCGAAGCTGGCCAGCATGAAGGCCGCATCCTCGACCGTGACCTTGCCGGTCTCGGTGCCCGACGTGCCGCCCTTGAACGTGGCCGCCCCTTCCGACGGCAACGGCCGTTCCTCGATGAAGGTGCGGGTCATGGCGCAGACGCTGTCGATCTCGCCGACCAGGTAGCGGGCCAGATCGATGCTGTGCGAATTCAGGTCGCCATGCGGGCCGGAGCCCGCCTTGTCGGCCTGCAGGTGCCAGGTCAGCGGGAAACTGGGATCGGAGATCCAGTCCTGCAGATAGGCGCCGCGCCAGTGGAAGATCCGGCCGATCTCGCCCTCGTCGATCAGTTGCCTGGCCAGGCGTACTGCGGGCGTCCGGCGGTAGTTGTGGTTCAGGTAGTGAACCACGCCGGCCGCTTCGGCCACCGACAGCATCTCCTCGGCCTCCGCCAGCGACAGCGACATCGGCTTCTCGAGGAAAACGTGCTTGCCGGCCTTGGCGGCGGCCACCGCCACATCATGGTGCAGGTTCTGCGGCACGGCGACGTCGACGATGTCGACGTCGTCGCGCTCGACGACCTTGCGCCAGTCGGTCTCGGTCTCCTCCCAGCCCCAGTTCTCGGCGAAGGCCTTCAGCGGCTCCTCGCGGCGGCCACAGGCCACCTTGAGCACCGGCTTGGCCGGCAGGTCGAAGAAGGTCTGGGCCTGGCGCCAGGCATTGCTGTGCGCCTTGCCCATGAACTGGTGCCCGATGATGGCGACGTTCAGTTCGGTCATGTCACCGTCCTCCGCGCATCACTGGACGCTGGAGGCGATGCGGTCGAGTTCCCGGATGCTCTGGGCGACGGCGGCATCCTCGTCGTCGTCGTAGTCCGGGTGCAGGTAGTCGATCTCCACCGCCAGGAAGCCGTCGAAGCCGTTGTCGTACAGGATCTGCGCCAGCTTCTGGTTGTCGACCAGACCATCGCCGACCGGCGTGCAGGCGAAGAAATGCCAGTTGTCGACGTCCTGGCCCTTCTCCGGCTTCAGGTCCTTCACATGCGTGGCGAAGACGTGCTTGGCCAGCTTGGCCGCGCCCTTCACCGGATCGTCCAACAGACGCATGAAGTTGCCGGTGTCGAAGTTGATTCCGAAATTGGGATTGTCCACGTTCTGGATGAGCTGCAGCATCTCGTCCGAGGTGAAGTCGATGTGGTTCTCGTCGGCCAGCTTCAGACCGCGCTTGTCCGCCTCCTCCATCGCTTTGATGAACATGTTGGACAGTCGCTCGATCTGCTCCTGGTGGTTCTCGAACCGGAACATCAGGCTGGAACCCACCACGCGCATCACCTTGGCGCCGATGGCGGTGGCGTAGTCCATCATCTCCAGCATTTCGTCGAAGGCTTTTTCGTTCTTGCCGCCTTCCAGACCATCCGGGTGACCCCAGGCGAAAACGCGGTCGAGCTTGTGTTCGTCGAGCTTCGCCTTCAGTTCGGCCAGGTAGTCCTTCTCGAAATTCGGGAAGAAGCACGACTCCAGCGAGACGCCATCGACCCCAAGCTCGTTCGCGCGGTCCAGATAGTCTTGCATGGTCATGGTCCGCGGCGGCTGCTTCTGGTCGGGATAAACCTCGCCCATGAACCGGTGGTAGCAGTAGTTATCGATACCGATTTTCATCTTGCGCATGGGATCCTCCTGGCGCTCGTTTATCCCTGGACCTGCCAGTGCAGGCTTCGGGGACTCGTATGTTCTGGGTCGCTGTCGGTCGGGCTGTGCTTCGGGTCTCCACCCCCGGCATGGCCACGGCATGGCCTCACGCAGTCAGCGTCACCGCTTCCCGAGAGGCCGCGCGGACCTCGTCGAACCGCCCTTCGGCGATCCATGCCGGATCGACGATCCAGCTCCCCCCGCAGGCGATGACATTGGCCAGCGCCAGGTAATCGCGGATGTTCCCGGCGCCGACGCCGCCCGTGGGCATGAAGCCGATATCCGGATAGACGCTGCCCAAAGCCTTCAGGAACTTCGTCCCGCCGGCCTGCTCGGCGGGGAAGAACTTCAGGACGCTGAGCCCCATGTCCGAGGCCTGCTCCACCTCGCCCGGGGTGATGGTGCCGGGCACATGCGGGACCCCCTTCTTCAGGGCGTAGTCGACGATGGCGGGATTGAACCCGGGCGAGACCAGGAATTCGGCCCCGCTGTCCACGGCCTGGTCGATCTGCTCCTTGGTGCGGACGGTTCCCGCACCGACAGCAAGGCCGCCAACGTCCCGGCAGCGCCGAATGGCCTCAGCCGCGGCGTCGGTCCGGAAGGTGATCTCGATCACGGTGATGCCGGAGTCGGTCAGCGCCGAGGCTAGTTCGGTGGCCCGCCCGGCGTCGTTGATCTTCACGACCGGAACGATCCGGTTGGACCCCAGCATTTCACGGATGGATTTCATGTGCTGTCCCGCTTGTTGATTGTTTGTTGGTCAGTCATCGATGCGGTCGGTGCGGACCTCCACATCGATCCGCTCCAGGCGCTCCAAATCCCGCCGGGAGATCCGGTCGGTAATCAGCACGTCGATCTGGTCGATTTCCGCGAAGCGGACGAAGGAGAGCTTTCCGAACTTCCCGGAATCGCACAGCAGGTAGCGCTTCTGCGCCGCCTTGATCATGGCCCGCTTGATCTCCGCCTGTTCGGCGTCCGGGGTGCTGGCACCGTGTTCCGGATCGAAGCCGTTTGTGCCGAGGAAAGCCTTATCGACGGCAAAGTCGCTCAGGCTGCGGACGGCGGCGGCACCCAGCGTGCAATGGTATCCGGACCGGACCCGGCCGCTGAGCACATGGATGTCCAGCGACTGGTACTTGTCGGCCAGGCAGCCGATCCGCAGGTCGTTGGTCACCACATGGACATTGCGGCGCCCACCGAGCAGCACCGCCAACTCGTGCGTGGTGGTGCCGACATCCAGGATCAGGGTATCGCCGTCCTCGACGCAGTCGAGCGCCAGGGCGGCGATGGACTGGCGGGCCTCGACATTGCCCCCCGACCGGTCTTCCAGGATGGTTTCGCTGCCGGTCCGCTGCCGTGGCATCGCGCCGCCATGGGTGCGCATCAGCGCGCCGGTGCGCTCCAGATCGCGCAGATCATTTCGGATGGTCGCCGGCGACACGTCGAACCGCTCGCACAGTTCACCGACGGTGATCGCGCCGCCACGCCCGACCAGATCGACGATGGCGATCTTGCGTTCCTCGGCGAACACCGGCTTGTCACTTTTCGAGTTCATACAGCCTCCCCGGTTCAGGGATGATGACGCGTGCAGTCAGGCCACGCGCCTCGACCTCCCGGCGCAGATCCGCCGGGTCGGCTGTATTGAACTCGAACAAGCCGAAGTGATGGAACACGGTCATGCCGAAGCCGAAGCGCTCGACATAGTCCAGCGCCTCGGACGCCGTCATGTTGCCGGGCACGCCATTGCCGCGACGGATGTCGTCGCGCCCGTTGACCGGCAGCAGCGCAAGGTCGACGCCGGGAAGCGCGGTCAGCCGTGCCTCGATCTCCCGATGGGGAACCGTGTCGCCCGGGTGATAGATGGTGACGCCGCCGGCGCCGACCTGATAGCCCAGCCAGCGGCTGTTGCCGACGGCGTCGCGCTCGATTTCCTCGTGGCTGGAGACGATCGCGGTGATCCGCACCGGCTCGCCGCGCACGCCAACCTGCAGGTCCAGGGACTCGTTGGCATTGATGCCCACCAGCTGCTGCGGTGGCACGCCGCGGTCCAGCGCCACCTGTGCCGAATGGCGTGGGGCGATCACCAACGACCGCGGGCTGGCGTCCAACAGCCCCGGCAGGGTGCCGGGATCCATGTGGTCGGTATGGGCGTGCGTGCACAGCACCAGGTCCGTCGCATTCAGGTCAGACGGCCGGATCGGCGCCGGCATCATGCGGATATGCGGATAGAGCTTGCCGCGGTACTTCTCGGCCAGGGAATCCGACAGATACGGATCGATGACGATGCGCGCGGCCCCGACGCGCAGCAGGAAACCGGCCTGGCCCAGCCAGGCCAGCTGCGCACCTGCAGGCCCCGGTGGCCCTTGCCACCAGGCCGCCAGATCCGCCGCGTGCGAGGCCGCCAGTCTCATGTCGCCGATCCGACCACGTCGAGGAGGTTGGTGACGGCCAGATCCATCGCCATGTCCACGCTCTCCTTGGTGAACCCGCCGATATGCGGCGTGCCGATCACGCGGTCATGGGCGACGAAACTGAAGTCGTCGGGCGGTTCCTTGGCGAAGGCGTCCACCGTCACCGCGCGCAACTTGCCGCTGTCCAGTGCCGCGCGGGCGGCCTGCGCATCCACAAGGCCGTCGCGGGCCGTGTTCACCAGGATGGCCCCGTCCTTCATCGCCGCGATCTCCGCCGCACCGATGACGTAGCCGTCCGGCGACGGTGGGCAGTGCAGGCTGATGACGTCGCTGGCTTCGATCACGGTGCCGAAATCGGCGAAGGAAAAGCGGTCTCCGGGATTGAAGCCGGCCGGCGGGAACGGGTCGTAGGCGCGGACCGTCATCCCCATGCCCAGCGCGATCTCGGCGACCAGCTGGCCGATGCTGCCGCAGCCCAGCAGCCCGAGAGCGCGGCCATGCAGTTCGATGCCGCGGCTGCGCTCCCAGCGTTCGCCCTTCAGGGACCGGTCGGCCGCCGGAATGCCCCGCGCGGCGGCGATCATGGAGCCGATCGCCAGTTCGGCGACCCCGCGCGCATTGGCGCCGACGGTGCGCTTGACCTGGATGCCGCACTCATCGGCGGCCTTCAGGTCGACATTGTCGACACCGACACCGTTGCGGCTGATGACCTTCAGCGTGCTTCCCGCCTCGATCACCCGGCGGGTCACCGGCTCGACGCCGGCCAGGTAGCCGACGCAGCCCGGCATGGCGGCAATCAGCTCGCCCTCATTCGGTTGCCGGCCGGGTGCGGGGAACACGACCTCGTACCCGGCCTGCTCAAGCCGCGCCAGCGACGGATGCCCGCCGCTGGAGACCGAGCGCGGCGTCACGACAACGGTGGTCATGACTCACCTCATCACGATTTGGCCATTCTCCAGAAGGACCCGCTTGGGGAATCCCTCGTCCTCGATGTCGCCGTAGTTGTGGCCGGCCTCGCCCGGATAGACGCACCAGGAGACCAGCGGCTCGTCGCCCGTGTTGACGCTGCGGTGCGCCCAATAGGGCGGCACATAGACCATCTTGCCGCGGGAGATCGGCTGGGCGTTGAAGGTGCCGTCCGGGGTCTTCATCACCATGAACCCGGTGCCCTGCAGCCCCAGATAGGTCTCCGCGGTTTCCAGGACCGTGTGGTAGTGGCCCTTGGTCATGAAGAACTCGTTGCCCACCCGGCCCGGCTGCAGCTTGCTGATGCAGTACATCAGGTGGCCGTATTCCTCGGGCACCGGCGTCTCGAACACCTCGTAGTGCAGCGGATCGCCGTTGCGGATCAGCTCGTCCAGGGCCGCCGCGTCGGCGTAGTGGCCGCGCATCGCAGACGCCCGCCGGACGAGGTGATTGGTCGCCTTGGGCATGGTGGCGGCGTCGACATCGACGTCGACCACGAACGGCTCCAGGAAGCTGGTGCGATCGACAACATAGTTCAGCATGGCGCTACTCCTTGGATGGGTGGGCCGGACGGCGCCGGCGTG
This sequence comes from Alphaproteobacteria bacterium, assembly GCA_028281985.1. Classification (GTDB taxonomy): domain Bacteria; phylum Pseudomonadota; class Alphaproteobacteria; order DSM-16000; family Inquilinaceae; genus JANQIU01. Next base: position 37,151 of record JANQIU010000150.1, read on the forward strand.
ATCTCACTTGCGGGTGTCCGCGGCGATCCGCGACAGCTCGTCGAACACCGGTCCGCTGGTGGGAATGTCGATGTGGAAGACCTCGGCGATCACGCGGGTCCAGCCGTGGATGAAGTAGACCCAGCCGTCCTCGATGGTCACATTGCGCTCGGCCGCCTGCGCCTTCGCCTGGTCCATGAAGACCAGGTCGCCGCGGTAGTTGAACTCCCAGGCATAGCCGTTGCGCGGGAACAGCGCGGCGTCGGTCACCGGCGACCCGGGTGCGTCCTTACCCAGGCCAGTGGCATTGACCACCACCGACCCATCGGCCAAGGCGTTGACCACGCGGTCGTTGTCTTCGGCGTTCGGACATTCGTGGTACTCGAAGACGTAGCCGGCGGTTCCCGCGGCATGGATCTTCTTCATCGCCTCCAGCCGAGGGCGGCTGCGGTTAGTGACCACGACCTTGCGCGGCCCCTCGGCCGCCGGAATGTTGTCCATGAGGTACATGGTCAGCGCCAGCGAGGAGCCACCCGCCCCCAGGAGGCACAGCTCGGCCCCGCTGGCCCAGTGCGACCGGGGCAGGAACGCCTCCAGCGACAGCCCGCTGGTGATCGGATCCTTGGCATGGCCCCACAGCTCGGCACCGCGCTTGGAGATCGAGCTGATCTCTTCCAGGCGCTGGGCGTAGGGATCCAGCCCTTCGAACATGTCGCGGCTGGCCGCCAGAAGATCCAGCTTGTGGGTCGTCACCAGGCCGCCGAGGGACTTGGGATCGTTCTTCAGGAACGAGACGACGGTCCGATAAACTTCCGGATCGTCATGCCATTTGCAGTCGATGCCGCGGATGGGCACATCGCCCAGGCCCAGATACTCGGCCCATTTCGGAAACACCTTCATGATCGACGACTTCGCCGTCGTGACCCCCACGAAGTAAAAGCTGTTCCGTTCCGCCGGCGTCAGTGTCGCGGCCGTCATCGCTTCCATTGCTAGCTCACCCCCATGGCGTCCTGCCCAAGGCGCTGCACCGCTTCGAGTGCCGCCTGGTACTGGGACATGCGTGTCTCGTAATGCGCCCGCATCGTCGTGCGGGGCTCGGTCACGGCGCCGGTCCGCACCCACCGGGGGGCGGCCTCCTGCAGGCTGGGCAGGATCCCGGCACCGACGCCGGCGACCATGGCCACACCCAGGGTCGCACCGGCAAAATCGGGCACGTCGACGACGCCGACGCCCAGCGCGTCCGCCTTGATCTGCTTCCACAGATCGCTGGTGTTGCCGCCGCCGGTATTGCGCAGCGTGCGCACGGTTTCATCCGGGTTCAGCGTCGTCAGCCGCTCCTTGTACAGGCGGTACTCCAAGGCGATGCTCTCCAGGATCGCCCGGAAGAGGTGCCCCGGCGTGTGGGTCCAATCGAGGCCGAGCCAGGCCCCCCGCAGGTCCGGATCGCTGGGGCTGACCCGCCCGGCCATATGGGGGATGAACAGCGGCGCCGAGGCGGCCTGCCCGATCTCGGCGGCCAGCCGGTTCAGCTCGTCGAAATCGACATCCGCGTCGCGGACGGTTTTCAGAAGGCCGCGGAACCATTCCAGGTTCATGCCGCCGCCGTTGACATAGGCGTAGGGGTGCCAGAGCCCGGGCACCGCCGACTGGCCGACCCCCAGCATGCCGTCCACCGTATCCGGTCGGAGCAGCGTGGTGGTCGCGGCGAAAACCGACGCGGTCCCTGAGACATCTACACAGTTGCCCGGCTGGACCGCCCCGGCGGCCAGGAACGAGGCCGCCGTGTCACCGCAGCCGGCCACGACGGGCGTTCCGGCCCGCAGCCCGGTGTCGGCCGCCGCCGCCGGGGTGACCTCGCCGACGATATCGGTCGGCCGAACGATCCGGGGCATGCGGTCGGCTTCGACGTCGAACAGGTCCAGCAGGTCGTCCGACCAGACCGCCTGTGCGTTGTCCGCAAAACCGCTGAAATGAAGGTAGGTGGTGTCGATGAAGGCCTGGTCGGCATCGCCGCCGGTCAGGCGCAATGCGACATAGCCGGTCGGCTGCACGAACCGGGCGATGCGCTGATAGGCATCGGGCCGTTCATGTTTCCACCACAGCACCTTCGGACCATGGTTGAAGCTGGGCGCGTTGCCGGTGAGCCGGGTGACCTCGACCTGACCGGCCCGCCGCATCTCCTTGATGTAGGGTCCGCATCGGGTGTCCAGCCAGCTGTCGTAAGGGGTCACGGCCGCACCGTCGGCACCGATGCCGATCACTCCGGCCATCTGACCGTCGAGCGCGATGGCCGCAACGTCGGCCGGGTCCGTGCTCCCGGATTGCACCGCCGTCTTCAGCGCCTGGCAGACATTCTCGTACTGGGTCTGCGGGCTTTCCTCGGTGATCCCCGGCTCGGGCTGGATCAACTCGGACGGCTGGAAGCCGCTGCCCGCCATCGTGCCGTCGGCCTGGAAGACCGCCGCCTTCACCCCCTGCGTCCCGATATCGACGCCAACGAGACACTGACCAACCATCACTGCGCCTCCTACGACACGCGCGGGAGATCCCGCCGTCTCACGAGAAGACCAGGGCTGTCTTCAGCCCCGCGCCCCGCGAGATCTGCTCGACCACCGCGGCCACGTCGCCGGCATCGGCGGTGCCGGTGACGATGTCGTCGGCGGTCAACGCGCCGACCGCCAGAAGATCCAGGATCTTCCGGTACTGCCGCAGGTTCTGCATGGTGGTGCCCGACACCGTGAGCTGCTTGTAGTGGATCTCGTTGGTGTCCAGGCGGACCGTCGAGTTGCCCTTGGGCAAGCCGCCGAAGAACATGATCCGGCCGTTCATCCCGGCCAGCGAGAACGCCATCTCCTGGATGGCCGCGACCGAAGCGGCGGTGATCACCAGGTCGACACCTTCGCCGTCGGTGCGCTTGCGGATGTCCGCCGGCAGATCGTCGGTCAGGATCGTCTCGACGCCCGGGACGATGGCCTGCGCCGCCTCCAGGCGATCCGCGCTCAGGTCGTTCATCATGATGCGTCCGGCACCGGCCAGGCGCGCAATCTTCGCGTGCATGACCCCGATCGGCCCGGCGCCGATGATCAGGACCCGGTCGCCCGGGTAGATGCCGATCTTCTCATAGGCGTTCCAGGCGCAGGAGAAGGGTTCCGCCAGCGCCGCCGCATGGAACGACACCGTGTCGGGCAGGATGAAGATGTTGCCCTGCTGAACCGCCCGGGCCGGAACCTTCACGAACTCCGCGAAGGCACCGTCATCGGCGATGCCGATGGCGCGCTGCTGCTTGCAAAGCTGGGTGTTGCCGCTTGTGCAGCGGTCGCAGGTGCCGCAGCCGTAGTTGGGCTCCACGGCGACGCGCATCCCCGGCGTGTAACCGATCACGTCTTCGCCCACCGCTTCGATATGACCGGCGAACTCGTGGCCCAGGATGCGCGGATTGGCGGCCGAGATGCCGGCGCGGCCGTTCTTGTACATGCGTACGTCGGTGCCGCAGACGAAGGCGCTGCGCGTCCGGACCAGCACCTCGCCGCGCCCGACGGTGGGATCGGGTACCGTCTCCGCCCGAAGGTCGAGCTTCTCGTGCAGTCGTACGGCTCTCATCGCCGGTCTCCCGTCAGGTGTGGATGGTTACCGGACGCCGTTCCCGGATCGACTGGTTGCCGGCATTGACCACCTGCACCGCCTGCAAGCCGTCGTATCCGGTAACCTCCGGCGTCGTGTCATTGCGGATGCAGTCGACGAAGGCGCAGTCTTCGGCGAGGTAAGCTTCGGTGAACAGCGTGCGCCAGCTTTGCACCACCGGGGTCACGGCCCCCGCGGTCTGCGAGACCACCTGGACCCGGTTGTCCTCCAGGCCGCCGACGAACAGAACGCCCTTGGTGCCGAGAATCTCGGCCCGGGCGTCGTAGCCGTACTCGACATAGACGGCGCCTTCGATCAGCCCCTGCTTGCCGTCGGCAAACCGGCTGGCGACGATGACATTGTCGTAGAAGGCCGGGTACTCGCCGGCCGCGAACTGCGAACGGTAGTTGCCGGCAATGGCATAGACCTCGGTGATGTCGCTGCCGGCCAGCCAACGCAGCGTATCGATGTCGTGGCTGGAAACCTCGGCCAGCGGCCCGTTGCTCTTGTCGATGTCCAGCATCCAGGGCTGCGGCTTGCTGGGACCGTGGGTCAGCGACTTCACCAGCACCACCTCGCCGATGGCGCCGGCATCGATCTGTTCCTTGGCGTAGCGGAATCCGCGGTCGAACCGGCGCATGAAGGCGACCTGCAGCTTCACGCCGGCACCGTCGCAGGCGTCGATCATCCGGCGGCATTCGTCGACGGTCATGGCCATCGGCTTCTCGCACAGGACATGCTTGCCGGCCGCGGCCGCCTTGGTGACGACGTCGAGATGCAGGTTGGTCGGGGTGACCACGACCACGGCGTCGACCGCCGCGCTGCGCATCATGTCGTCGTAGTCGGCGAACGCCTGGATTGCGCCGAATTCGGCTCGGGCGTTTTCAAGCGCCCCATCGAACGGATCGGCCACAGCGGTCAGCTGCGCACCCGGGACCTTCTTGGCGAAGTTGCGGGCGTGGATCAGACCGGCACGACCGACGCCGACGACGCCTATGCGGATCGTCCCGCTATCCATGATCGCTTCCTCCTAGCGTTTTCTATTGTTAACTATCATCTACTACGTATTGCTATCATTTGTCAACGTTTGATGCGCTTCACCAGCGCTTAGGCGCGCTTTCCGGATCGCCGTTTGACGGTTCCGGCGCCGCGGCCGCCGGATCCAAGGTCTGGCTGAAACGGGCGACAGCGGTCGCCAGGGCAGCCTGGCGGTCGGCCTGCGGCGCCTTCAGATCCGACCGGCCCAGCAGGCCGACAAGCGCCAGCCGGCCCGGCGCGGCCGGCCCAATCGGATGGGACAGGAGCCAGTGATCCTCGGGTCCGTTGCGGAGAACCCTCATCTCGAACAGGTCCGGTCCGGGCTCCCGGCGCAGGACCTCAAGACGCTGGACATGCGGCACCACGAACCGGGCGCCGCGGCCGAAGGCAAACGGCCCGACCAGGATGCCGCCTTCGTGTTGTCGGCCGAGCAGCGCCGTCAGGCCGGTGTCCCGGCGCAACTGCTCTAGCACCGGCAGGGCGACGACGGCGAGTTCCCCGATGCCCAGCGCCGACAAACCGATGCGTCCCGCCAGATCGCCGCGCAGGTAGGCGCCGGCGCTGTCGCGGCGCAGCAGTCGGGCCGACTCCATGGCGTAGGTGGCTCGGTAGCCGGAGTTCGCCGGCAACCCGCAGGACATGGCCAGGGCGCGCGGCGAGTAGTGGGTGGCGCGCAACGGGGCCGCTGCCAGGTCGAGGAACCGGCGCACCGCCCGGTCGTAGGTCTCAGAGCGGTCGGGCATCGACATGCTCCGCGGTTTTCGCCGAAGGCCTGAGGCTGGCCCCCTGGGACAAGATGGCGTCGTCGGGCAGTTCCCAGCGCACATGCCGCTCGGCCCAAGCGTCGGCCTTCACCGACGCGGTCTCCTGGCCGCGCGGCAAGATGACCTGCATCGGCGTCTCGATCCGGCGCGGCACCTGGCCGCCGCGCAGGATGGTCAGGGCCGTCTCGATCGCCAGGGCGCCCATCGCCGCCGGATAGTCCACGGCCATGAAATCGATGCGGTGCTGGATCGCCAGCTTGTACATCCGGTTCAGATCACCGCCGGTGTGCATGGGCGGTGTCAGGCCGCGGGCGAGGAACGCTTCGACCGCGCCGACACCCTGCAGGCCGCTGTCGCACCACACCGCGTCGGGAGGGGTTCCGATGTCGTCCAGCAGATCCTCGATCGCGCGGTATCCGCCCTCGCCGGTCCAGCCGGTATGGGTGACCGCCTCGATGGCAATGCCCGGGAAGTCGCTGAAAACCTCGAGCGCCGACCCCTGCCGGCGGATCGCCGGGCTGGCCCCCTGGACGCCGGACAGCATCCAGACACGGCCGCGGCCGGCCAGCCGTTCGGCCAGCCACAGGGCCGAGGTTCGGCCGATGACAGCGCCCGATGCCGACACGAAGGCCAATGTCGCATCGACCTCCCGCGGCCGGCGGTCAACGGCGACCACGACCGTCCCGTCGCGGATCGCGTGCATCAACAGATCCGAAAGCTGCCCGTCATCGCCCGGTGCCGCACTGACGATCAGGGCCGCCGGCCGGTCGGCCAGAAGGCGCTCGATCTGCCCCAGCTGGCGACGCCAGTCGTCATCGGCGGTCTCGATCACCAGATCCGAAACCATGTCGCCGTTGACCCGAACCCCGTAGCGCAGGCTGCGCAGCAGCGCTTCGCGCCAAGGGTTCGAGAGCGAGGCGTTGGCGAAGGCGATCCGCCAGGGACCCGGGCTGGCGAACTCGGAATGATCGACGATTTCCACCAGGTGCTGGTTCCAGGCCACCTCGTGCCCCAGGGGGTCGGCGGCGGTGCGGCCGCGGGCCGGCAGCCCGGCGACGGTGGTGGCCGAGAACCGCTCGCCGTATCCCGCCGCCAGGGGGACGAAACCCAGCGTCTGCGCAGCCGGTCCCAACCGCAGCCAGCCATGGTCGACCCGCTGCAGAAGCCCCTGGCGCACCATGGCCCGCAACAGGCCATAGCCGGTGGCGCGGCTGCCGCCCATCCCGGCCACCAGCGCACCGGACGCAAGCGGCGCATTGTCCGGTCCGAAGCAGTTCAGCACCCGCACGATGCGCTCGATATTGCCGGCCGCGGCGGCCGCCGCGGGTGCCGATGCCAGGGCGGCGCTGCCGGTCACGCCCGGCTGCTCCGCAGGTAGACGCCGGCGGCCAGCAGGATTAGCACGCCCTTGATGACCATCTGGAACTCGATGGACAGGCCGACGATGACGACGATGTTGAACAGCGAGACGAGGATCAGCGCGGCCAGCAGCGCGCCGAGCACGCTGCCCTTGCCGCCGCGCAGGGACGCGCCGCCGATCACCGCTGCGGCGATCGAGTCCAGCTCGTAGCCCCGGCCGGTCCAGTTGTCGACGATACCCACGTAGCCGACCAGGAACAGGCCGCCGAGCGCGGCCATGACGCCGGAAATGACAAACGCCAGCACCACCAGGCGGTTGACCGGCAGGCCGGTCATCCGGGCGGCAGCCGGGTTGTCGCCATACAGCATGAACTGCCGGCCCAGCACCGACCGCTCCAGCATCCAGTGGGCGGCGAAGGCGACCACCGCCAGGATCATCAGCGACACCGGGATCCCGGCAATCCTGCCGGTGGCCAGGAAGCGGAAGGCATCCGGCAACGAGCCGCCCGGCGCCCCGCCGGTATAGGCGAAGCGGATCCCCTGCAAGATGATCATCGTCGCCAGGGTGGCCAGGAACGGCGTGACCTTGCGATAGGCCACCAGATAGCCGTTGACCGCCCCGACCCCCGCACCCAGCAGGATCCCGACGACGAAGACACCGCCGGTGTTGTCGAAGGTGCTGGTCGACAGGACGGCGGCGGTCGCCATGACGGACGCCACGGAAAGGTCGAGCCCGCGCATCACGATCACCAGCATCTGGCCGATGACCACGAAACCCAGCGGCGCCGCCTGGACCAGAATGTCGGACAGGTTCTGCGGCGTCAGGAACCGCGGCGACAGGATCCCGGTCACCGTCCAGATGACGACCAGGAAGCCGGTCAGCAGCAGGAGTTCCCGGGACTTGCGGCCGCGGACGGTCGCCGTGCTGCCCAGGCGCAGGGCCAAACCGTTCATTTCGACGCCCTCGCCGCGAACAGGGAAACCGCGACGATCACGATCAACCCCTCCACGATCCACAGGTAGAAGCTGGAGACATTCAGGAAGTTCAGGACGTTGCGCAGCAGGATCAGCAGGATCACCGCCAGCAGCGTGCCCAGGACACCGCCGCGGCCGCCGGCTAGGATGGTGCCGCCGACGATCACCGGAGTGATCGATCGCAGGTCGAAGCCGACGCCGGCCCGGGGGTCGCCCACGCCGAACCGGCCGACCATGTAGATGGCGGCCATCGCCGCGATCAGGCCCGACAGCGAATAGACCATCAGCTTGGTCAGCCGCACCGGCACGCCGGAGATCGCCGCCGCCCGCTCGTCGTCGCCGACGGCGTAGATGCGGGTCCCGAACTGCGTGCGCCAGAGCATGAACCCGATCACGAAATAGGCGGCCAGCACGTAGATCGTGCCGTAGGGCACGAACCCGAACAGGCGGGCATAGACCAGGTCCTCGAAGAACAGCGCCACCGATCCGCTGGGCTGGTTGGAATGCAGCAGCGCGACCCCCGCCATGATCGAGGAAGTCGCCAGTGTGACGATCAGGGGATGGATGCCGGTGAAGGCGATCAGCCCGCCGTTTATCGCCCCCAGCAGCGCGCCGAGCGTCAGGATGCCGACCACGGCAGCGGCGAAAACCGCCGGATCGCCGCCGGCGACCGAGGCGAACAGGACCGTCAGCAGGCCCAGCATGCCGGCAAAGGACAGATCGATGCCGCCGGACAGGATGACCACGGTCTGGGCCAGCGCCACCAGCGCCAGCACGACCAGCTGGTCCTGTATGTTGGAGACGTTGGTCAGGGTGGCGAACCGCTCCGAATGGACCGCGCCGACGACGAATACCGTCAGGATCAGTCCGACGATGACGAGATGAACCGGCTGAAACCGGATCGCGCGGGCGAAGTCAGACATTGGCAGGATCCCGGTCTAGGCTGGCGCCCGCGGCGTCGCCGGCGGCGGCGGCGGTGATGATCGCGTCTTCGGTGATGTCCGCGCCGGTCAGATGTGCGGCGATCCCGCCGTCGCGCATCACCAGCACCCGGTCGGCGAGCCCGACTACCTCGATCAGTTCCGAGGAAATCATCAGGATCGCCACGCCGGCCTCGGCCAGAGCCCGCAGCGTACGGTAGATCTCCGCCTTGGCGCCGACATCGACACCGCGGGTCGGCTCGTCGAGGATCAGCACCTTCGGCGCGTTTTCCAGCAGCCGCCCGATCAGGACCTTCTGCTGGTTGCCGCCGGACAAGGAGTCGATCGGCTGTCCGGTGTCGTCGACCACAACGGCGAAGCGCTCCACGACCGAATGCGCCCGGCGCTCTTCGTTTGCAGGCGACAGCGCATAGGGCTGGGCATCCTTGCCCAGGGAGGTCGCCGCGAAGTTCCAGCCCACCGACGCGCCGGGGAACAGCCCGTCGGTCTTGCGGCTTTCGGTCAGCATGGCGAGGCCGCGGGCCAGGCTGCTGCCCGGCGAGCGCCGCGGCAGCGACTCGCCCAGGAACTGCACCTCGCCTTGGGCCTGGGCGGCGCCGAAGATGGCGAGGGCCAGCTCCGTCCGGCCCGACCCGACCAGCCCGGCCAGCGCCACGATCTCGCCGGGCCGGACCTCCAGGTCCACCGGCGGCAGGCCCGACTCCACCACGAGCCCCTTGACCGCAAGCGCCGGCGGCTGCGGCAGCGCGGCAGTCGCCTTCGGCGGGAACAGGTCGCCCAGATCGCGGCCGACCATGGCCGCCACCACCTTGTCGTGGTCGTAGTCGGCGATTGTGCCGGACGAGGTGACGCCACCGTCCTTGATCACGGTGATATCGGTACAGATCTCGAACACCTCATCCAGGCGGTGCGAGACGTAAACCAGCCCCATGCCCCGGTCGATCAAGCCGGCAAGGATCCGGAACAGATGCTCGGTCTCACGGCTCGACAGCACCGCGGTGGGTTCGTCGAGGATCAGGACCCGGGCCTCGGTGCGCAGCGCCTTGGCAATCTCGACCATCTGGCATTCGGCGACGCTGAGCCGGTCCAGCGTGCGACCGGGATCAAGGTCGATCCCCAGATCGGCCAGCAGCGTCTCTGCATCCGCCTTCAGCCGCCGGCGGTCGATAAAACCCAGCCGGGTCCGCGGCTCTTTCTCCAGGAAGATGTTCTCCGACACCGTCAGCGCCGACAGGGTGGAGAACTCCTGGTGTACCACCGCGATGCCGGCGTCGATGGCAACCTTCGGGTTGGGGAACACGACCGGCTTGCCGTCCACTTCCACATGCCCGGCGGTCGGGTGGTAGACGCCGGTCATCAGCTTGATCAGCGTGGATTTGCCGGCACCGTTCTCACCGCACAGCGCGATGTTGCGGCCGGCATTGACCTCGAACTCGATCCCGTCCAGCACCTGGATCGGCCCGAACGATTTCGAAATGCCGCGCGCCGCCAGCAGGGGCGTGGTCATGGCCGTCCTCCGCCGCCCTAGAGAGGTTGGCGCCGCCCAGGCCCGCAGGCCCAGGCGATCGCCGGGACCGGGAGACCCGGCGCGACGCCCTAGGGGGCCGCGCCGGGTCTCCCAGCGGGCTGACTACCGCGGATAATCCGCCACGAAGGTCTCCGGGTCGTAGTCCGGCCCCAGACCGGTCGACATGATCACCGAGCCCGGCCGGTCCATCAGCGCATAGTCGGCCACATAGACGTCGGCCTGGATCGACGGCGTCTCGTAGCCTTCCGAGACGACGACCTGCTGGTTGACCTCGATCCGGCGCGGAACGCCCCGGCCGGCGAGCACGTCGAACAGCACCTCGAACGCCGCCGCGCCCTGGGCCGGCGGGAAGTCGACGCCGATCAGCGGCACCTCGTATTCGACCGAAAGCTGATACATCGCGTTGAAGTCGCCACCGGTGTGCGGCGGGATCGACCCGGCCTCATAGCCGGCGGCGACGAACGCCTCGATCGAGCCGGAACCCTGCAAACCCGAATCGGCCCAGACGCCGTCAATCTGGTCGCCGTAGCGCTGGATCAGCGCCGACATGATGGTCTTGCCGTTGGCCGGCGACCATGACGTGTACTGGGTCTCCAGCACCTCGATGCCCGGATACTGGTCGAACACCTCCATGGCGGCGACGATGCGCGCCTCGGCCGGCGACGCCCCGGCCAGGCCGCCGAGCATGACCACCTCACCTTCGAAATCGAGCGTTTCCGCCAGCCACTGCGCCTGGATCCGGCCGATCGCCTGGTCCGACGCCTGCACGAAGGTCAC
>JANQIU010000167.1 GCA_028281985.1 Alphaproteobacteria bacterium
GGGCCAGCGACAACCGGATGTTCTTCGTCCAGCCGGAGCATCGCCTGGCGGCCTACGACTTCCCGGAATCCGTGCACCCGTTCTATCCGGAGCTGGAGGCGGAGTATCACCGCATCCTGCTGTCGGCGATCGACGAGCCGCCGGCCGACTGGCAGGCCTTCATCAGCGAGACCGCCGAGACCCTGCGCGGGCAGGTGGCGGAGATGGCCAACTGATCCGTCGCCGGTAACCCTTCCTCGGGCGGACCGGCCGGGCGAGGCCGGTCCGCCCGGCCCCGTCAGGCCGGATCGACCGCATGGGGACGGCAACGCTCCTGTGGAAACACAGGATCTTCTATCTGTTCGTGGTTCCGTTCGCGGCGTTGACCATCGTCTTCGGGCTGTGGCCGATCGCCATGAGCGTGCAGGTGTCGTTCACCGACAGCTTCACCGCCCTGCGCCCGAACCCGACCTACATCGGCTTCGCCAACTATCTGACCATTTTCGCCGACCCGCAGTTCCAATGGTCGATGGCGATCACGCTGATCTATACCGTCCTGTCGGTGGCGGCCAATGTCAGCCTGGCGCTGCTGCTGGCGCTGGTGCTGCACAACCCGATGGTCCGCCGCGGCAGCACGCTATTCAAGCTGTGCATCTTCCTGCCGGTCGTCACCCCGGACGTGGCCGGCTACATCGTCTGGAAATGGATCTACAACCAGAATTTCGGTGCCCTCAACGCGCTGCTGGACATTCTGGGCCTGCCGGCCTTCGGCGGCATCGCCGATTCCGCCACCGCGCTGTGGGCGATCCTGCTGGCCGAGCTCTGGCACCATGTCGGCTTCTACACCGTCATCTTCCTGACCAACCTGCAGATCGTCGATCCGGAGTTGGAGGACGCCGCCCGGATCGACGGCGCCCGGCCCTGGCAGCGCATCTGGTATGTGGTGCTGCCGCAGCTCCGGCCGGCGATCATGATCAACACGGTCTACGCGCTGATCCAGTTTCTGAAGACCTTCACCGTAATCGTGGTGATGACCCGGGGCGGGCCGAACTTCGCTACCAACATGGTCTCCTACTACGCGTATCTGAAGTTCGACCAGGCCCAGTACGGTGAAGCCACGGCCATGGCGACCACGCTCTTCGTTGCCGTGATCGGGCTGGCCTACCTGATGTACTGGCTGAACGCCCGGACGGACTGGCGATGATGCGGCAACTGGAACGCCCCAAGCCGCCGGTCGTGGTGCTGGCCTATGCCTTCATCGGCGTCATCTCGCTGTTGTTCATCTACCCCTATCTGTGGATGTTCATCAGCTCATTCCGCGAAACCGAGCAGATCCTGACCGAGCCGCTGCGGCTGCTGCCGGAGGCGCTGGATATCAGCGCCTATGCCGATCTGGCACGGCTTGGCGGGGTGTCGTTCTGGACCTACGCGGTCAACTCGCTCCTCATCACCGGCGCTTCGACCGCGTTGACGGTGATGATCACCGCGCTGGGCGCCTACGCCCTGGTGCGCAAGCCGAAGCTGCCGGGCTTTAGGTGGCTGCGCTTCGGTTTCCTGCTGACCATCATGTACCCGTACATGCTGTTGGTGATCCCGGTGTATCTGGTGGTGTTCGAGCTCAGCCTGCACGACACGATCCTGGGCAACTACACCGGCATCATCCTGTTCCTCAGTCTCGGCCCCATTCAGTTCTTCCTGTTCGAGCAGTTCTTCCGGTCGATCCCGCGGGAGATCATCGACGCCGCCATTGTCGACGGCGCGGGCGAGTTGCAGGTGCTGACCCGGGTGGTGCTGCCGGTGTCGTTGCCGGTGGTGCTGACCGTCACCCTGGTGACGTTCCTGTTGAACTGGTCGCAGTGGTTCCCGGTACTGGTCATCTCCCGGCGGCCGGACACCTACACCCTGCCGGTGGCGCTGCTGAACATGAACAGCGAGCTGGGGACCGACTTCCAGGGCATCATGGCGCTGGCCACCATTACCACCATCCCGGTGCTGGTGGTGTTCCTGTTGACCCAGCGGCGCGTGATGTCCGGCATGGCCGCGGGCGCGGTAAAGGGCTGACCGGATGACCGATGTTGTGTTGCAGCGGCGGGTTGCCGATGCTGTTGCCGGGGCCGAGCGATGGCTATGGTCGATGCAGGCGCCGGGCTTGCCGGCCGGCGTGCTGCGGATCAGCGGCAACCACGATCCGGAAGCGTGGCCCGGGATGCTGCTGCCGGGCACCTATAACGGCCTGATGGCCTTGGCACTGATTGGCGGCCTGGGCGGCCACCTATCGGTGCCGCCCCTGGCGTCCTGGCTGCTGGACAGCCGGTTGCCGGACGGCCGGTTCCGCGTCGCCGGCATGACCGATGCGGCCGTCTTCAAGAAGCCCGACCGGGAAGAAACCTGGCGCTACATCGATTTCCACGTCACCAACTACAGCCTGGGCGCGCTGGAGGTGCTCGGAGCTGCTGATCGGCCGAACCTGGAGTTCATGCGCCCGTTCCTGGATCCCACATCCCTGTTGACCTGGCTGGCGATGCGCGACCTGCGCGATCCCTGGCAGGAGGGCAACAACATCGTTAATCTGGGCAGCTTCCTGCTGCTGAGCGACGACGGCCGGGCGCGTGATGCCCTGGACATGCTGATGGACTGGCACGACCGCCACCAGGAACCGGCCACCGGCTTCTGGGGGGTCGGCCAAAGCTCCGACATCGGCGCGCTGCACGCCATGGCCGGCGCCACCCACAACTACCACCTCTACTACGCGCTGGACCGGCCGATCCCGTATCACGCCGCCGCGGTCGACTATTGCCTGACCCAGCCGACCGCCGTCTCCAGCGCCTGCATCGATGTCGATCTGGTCGATATCCTGGCCCATGCCCGCGGGCGCGTCGCGCACCGGGAAGCCGATACGGATGCCTGGCTACGGGCCAAGCTGCGGGCGATCGTGGCTTTCCAGAACGCCGATGGCGGCTTTGCCGATGAGGCGCAGGGCACCCGCCGGCAGGACGGATGGGTCGGCGGTTATGCCGAGCCGCAGGGGATCAGCAACACCTTCGCCACCTGGTTCCGGCTGATCGCCGTGGCGATGATCTGCCACACGCTGTGGCCCGGATGGCGGGACTGGCGGTTCCGCCGCATGATCGGCATCGGCTACTTTCGGCCAGCCGCCTGAGGGCTGCGTAGCAAGCCGATTGCCCAGCCGATGACGCCGGCGCATGGTCGGCTCCATGCAAGGTGTTGCAGCTTCCATCACCGCACCCGGGCTGTCGATGTCCGCAGGTGGCCCCGCGCGGGCCGCTCTGCCGGATCCGAGAAACGCCCGGGTTGCCACCGTCATCGGCGGCGGTGCCGTGTTCGTCTGGTCGACCGCGGCGAGTTTCGCCGTCATCGGACTGGCGATGCCACCGTTGCTGTTCCTGGCAGGTGCCTTTGGATCGGCATTCCTGGCCTTCCTAGCTGCGCGCATCATCCGGGGGCGGCCTGTGCTTCGCATGCTCGCGGTGCCGCTGCCGGTCCTGGGCCTGATGGTGCTAGGCTTTCTGGGTCACAACGGCTTCTACATTGCGGCCCTGCGGTTCGCGCCCGCGGCGCAGGTGAACCTGATCTCCTACCTGTGGCCGCTGCTGATGGTCCTGTTCCTGGCGGTCGCCGGCATCGCCAGGCCAACGCGGTTGCAGGTGCTCGGCAGCCTCCTGGGGTTCGGCGGGCTGGCTTGGTTCCTGGCACCCGATGCGACCGATGGCAGTCCGATCGGGCTGCTTCTGGCGCTTGTGGCCGCACTGTGCTTTGCCGCCTACAGCGCCCTACGGAGCCGGATTGCCGGGGGACCACCGGACGCCGCCGGGGCGGCATGCGGTGTCGCGGCAATCGTTGCCTTGGCCCTGCATTTCGCCTTTGCGGCGCCGACCGCCTGGACTCTCGACCCCACGGCCATCCTGGCGATGGTGCTGATCGGTGTCGGGCCGATGGGGCTGGCGAACGTCTTGTGGGACCACGGCGTTCGCTACGGGGATGGACGTGTGCTGGCGACGCTCGCCTATCTGACACCGCTGCTCTCCACCGTGCTGCTGGTCGTGTTCGGTTTGGCCGTCCTGACCTCACAGGTTGTGATCGGCGGCGGCCTCGTCCTGGCGGGCATCATCCTGTCGGCGGCGGGGGCACGCCGACGCTGATCGGGCTTGGCGGCGGGGTGCTTGACGGTCCCGCCGGTTTGCGCCTTCCTCCAACAAACCATTCCGGGCAACGGAATGACGGTGCATGGGGAGGCGGTACTTGAGTGGTGATCTGGTGATCGGCGTCGACGGCGGGACGGAAAGCCTGCGCGCCGGTGTCTTCGATCTGGCGGGCAAACCGCTGGGCTATGTCTCCGTGCCTTACGAAACCCGATTTCCCCAGCCGTCCTGGGCCGAACAGGATCCGGAGGACTGGTGGCAAGCCATGGGTTCGGCGGTTCGCCGGGTCCTGGTGGAAACCGGCACATCGCCGGACCGGATCGCCGCCATCTGTCACGATGCCACAAGCTGCACGGTGGTCGCGCTGGACGCCAATGGGCGGGCGCTGCGGCCGGCGCTGATCTGGATGGATGTCCGGGCCGGCGAACAGGCGGCCAGGGTCGCCGGGTCGGGCGATCCGGCGCTCAAGGTCAACGGGGCCGGGCATGGCCCGGTATCGGCCGAATGGATGATCCCCAAGGCCTTGTGGCTGAAGGACAACGAGCCGGACACCCTGTCCCGGGCGGCCACGGTCTGTGAGTTTCAGGACTACCTGAACCTGCGATTGACCGGCCGGCGGGTCGCCAGCATCAACAACGCCTCCATACGGTGGCACTATCAGCACCGCGACGGCGGTTTCCAGCAGCCGTTGCTGGCCCGACTGGCGCTTGAAGATCTTCTGGACAAGTGGCCCCGGGAGGTCCTGGCCCTGGGCGAGGTCATCGGCCCCGTCATCGACAGTGCGGCGGCGCATCTGGGTCTGAACCGCGGCACGCCCGTGGTCCAGGGGGGCGCCGACGCCTTCATCGCCATGCTGGGCCTGGGCGTCATCGACCCCGGGGCGCTGGCGTTGATCACCGGGTCGTCGCACCTGCATCTCGGCATGAGCGACCGGCCGTTCCAGGGGCGCGGGATCTGGGGCACCTATGCCGACGCCGTGCTGCCCGGCTTGCACGTGATCGAGGGCGGCCAGACCTCCACCGGCTCCATCGTCAACTGGTTCCGGCGCCTGGTGGGTGGCGGGCTGGATCTGGAAACCCTGGGGCGCGAAGCGGCCACCCTGCCGCCCGGCGCGGAAGGGCTGATCGTGCTGGACCACTTCCAGGGCAACCGCACCCCGCATACCGATCCGAACTCCCGCGGCGTGATCTCCGGGCTGACCCTGAAGCATGGACCCGCGCATGTCTTCCGCGCGATCATGGAAGGCGTGGCCTTCGGCACGGAGTTGATCCTGGAAACCATGCGCGAGCACGGATACCGGCCCAGCCATGCCGCCGTCTGCGGCGGTGCGACCCGGTCGCCGCTTTGGCTGCAGATCCACGCCGATGTTTCCGGGTTGCCGCTGGACGTGACCGAAGTTCCCGATGCACCTGCGCTGGGCAGCGCCATCCTGGCCGCCACCGGCGCCGGCCTGCATGCCGACATTCCGAGCGCGGTTCGCGCCATGGTACGCGTGGCCCGGCGGATCGAGCCCGATGCCGGCCGGCATGCCGTCTATCGGGAGATCTATCAGTCCTATCGCGAGACCTATCCGGTCCTGGCGCCGGTGCTGCACCGGCAGGCCAGGACTTGAGTCCCGGAGCTTTGAGGAGCCCACCCCATGAAGGTCGACGGCGTTCCCTATCGCACCATCTGGCCGAACGATGACGGCTCCGTCGAGATCATCGACCAGACCCTGTTGCCGCACCGTTTTGAAACCGCGACCCTGCGGACGCTGGAAGATGCGGCCTACGCCATCACCGCCATGCAAGTCCGCGGCGCTCCGCTGATCGGCGTCACGGCCGCCTATGGCATCTGCCTGGCCGTCCGGGTGGACGCCGGGGATGAGGCGCTGGACCGGGCCTACGAGGTCCTGAACGCCACCCGGCCGACTGCGGTGAACCTGCGCTGGGCGCTGGACGAGATGCGCGCGGCCCTGCGCAATCGACCCGCGGGCGAGCGGGTTGACGCCGCCTATCGCCGGGCCGCGGAGATCGCCGACGAGGACGACCAGATCTGCAGCCGCATCGGCGACCACGGGTTGCCGCTGATCGAAGCCGTGCACAAGCGCAAACCGGCCGGCGAGCCGGTCAACGTCCTGACCCACTGCAATGCCGGCTGGCTGGCCACCATCGATTGGGGAACGGCCACGGCGCCGATCTACAAGGCCCACGACGCCGGCATCCCCGTCCATGTCTGGGTCGACGAGACCCGGCCGCGAAACCAGGGCGCGTCGCTGACCGCCTGGGAGCTTGGCCACCACGGCGTGCCGCATACGGTGATCCCCGACAATGTCGGCGGGCACCTGATGCAGCACGGCATGGTCGACCTGTGCATCACCGGCACCGACCGCACCACGGCGACCGGTGACGTGGCCAACAAGATCGGCACTTACCTGAAGGCCCTGGCCGCCCGGGACAACGGCGTGCCGTTCTTCGTTGCCCTGCCGTCGCCGACCATCGACTGGACGATCGAGGACGGCGTGGCCGAGATCCCGATCGAGCAGCGCAGCGGTGACGAGGTCGCCAAGATCGCCGGAAAGACCGCCGGCGGGGATGTGGTCACCGTGCAGTTGACGCCGGATGGCAGCCCGGTTGCCAACTATGCGTTCGACGTCACGCCGGCCCGACTGGTCGAGGGCCTGATCACCGAGCGCGGCATCGCCCCGGCCAGCCGCGAAGGGCTGGCCGCGCTGTTCCCCGAACGAAGCCGGGGATCATGACAGCCTACCGGATCAGCGAGGCGGACCGGGCCTGCGTCGACGAGTTCCGGCAGAACCCGCTGGGACCGCACAGTCCCGACCTGCTGCGCGTGTTGAATGCCATGCGCGGGGCGCCCAACGCCGGCAAATACTGCCTGATCTGCACCGAGCCGTTCCGGCGCTGGCAACTGGCCCGGATGACCGGTGTTCGCGGCCTGCCGCCGGAACCGGTGGAAGGGGAGATCTTCGAGGACCTGGCGGCGGCGGAATGGGCGGTGTTCCGCCGCCGCTGGCAGGAGATGACGGGCGAGACGCTCAACTAGGGCGCAATCGGGCGAGCGGGGGCGGGGTCATGTTGAAGCTGGTGGGCTATAGCGACGTCATCAGCGTGGCGTCGGGCCAGACCATCGCCTTCAAGGTGTCGGCCGACGGCGTACCGCAGTATCGCGCGTCGATCGTCCGGCTGATCCATGGGGATGCCAACCCGGCCGGACCGGGCTTCAAAACCGCGCCGGTGGTCAGCGACATCGAAGGCAGCTATCCGGGTCGGTTCCAGCCGATCCGCGCCGGCAGCTACATGGTGGTCGACGACCATCCCGTGCTGTCGGGCTGGCAGGACGTGACCCTCGGGTGCCTCATTTGGCCGACCCGGCTGGACGCCGGCCGCCAGACGCTGGTCGCCGCCCGCGATCCCCAAACCGGCGTGGGCGTCGCCCTGGAGGTCGACAAGGAAGCGGGTCTGGTGCTGGTCCTCGGGGATGGTGAGCGGGTGGCGGAGGTCGCCGTTCGCCGGCGGCTGGAGACCCGGTACTGGACGGCCGTATCGGTGACGATCGATCGGGCGGCCGGACGGGTCCGCCTCAGCCAGCGGCCGGTGCAGGGGTTCCCCCTGGTCGGGCAGCCGGCAGAGGTTGATGTGCCGCTGCCGCTGGCACCGGCGATCCCGGGCACCGGCCTGATGGTTGCTGCGGCGCCGGCGGTCGACGCTCCCGCCACCCGTCATTTCGACGGCAAGATCGAGCGGCCCTGGATCGCCCGCCACGTGCTCGACCCCGCCGCCATCGACCGGCTGTCGCAGCCGGGCCCGCTGCCCGCCGACCTGGCGCCCCAGGTCGTCGCCCTGTGGGATTTTTCCCGCGACATTCCGGGCACGCGGGCGCTCGATCTCGGGCCGCACGGGCTGCACGGCCGTTTGGTCAACATGCCGACCCGGGCGATGAAGGGGGCCGCATGGACCGGCGAGGCCCAGGCGTGGACGGACCGGCCCGAGCACTACGGGGCCATCCATTTCCACAGCGACGACCTGTACGACGCCGGCTGGGAAACCGACTTCTCGTGGACCGTCCCGGCCGGTGCCCGCAGCGGTATCTACTGCGCCCATATCCGGTCGGAAGACGGCGTCTACGAGGACTACATTCCCTTCGCCCTTCGCCCGCCTGCCGGTACGGCGACCGCGCCGATCGCCATCCTGCTGCCGACCGCTAGCTACATGGCCTACGCCAACGACCACAACTCGGTGGACGGGCAGGACGCCGAGATGCTGATGGGGCGCCTGGTGCCGCTGCAGGCGGGCGACCTGTTCATCGACCGGCACCGGGAATACGGCCTGGCATTATACGACAGCCATGCCGACGGCAGCGGCGTTGCCATCTCCTCGCGCCTGCGGCCGATCCTCAACATGCGGCCCAAATACGCCTCGTGGTTGGGCGCCATGGGCTCCGGCCTGTGGCAGTTCAACGCCGACACACATCTGACGGACTGGCTGGAGGCGAGAGGTTTCGCCTATGACGTCATCACCGACGAGGATCTGGAGCGGGAAGGCTACGGCCTGCTGAAACCGTACCAGGTCGTGCTGACGGGCACCCATCCGGAATACCATTCCACGCGAATGTGGGATGCTATGCGCGCTTATCTGGAGCGCAGCGGTCGGTTGATGTATCTCGGCGCCGACGGTTGGTATTGGCGTATTGCCTGGCACCGCGACGCGCCCGGGGTCATCGAGGTGCGCCGCGCCGAAGACGGGATTCGCACCTGGGAAGCCCATCCGGGCGAGTATTATCATGCCTTCTCCGGCGAGTATGGCGGGTTGTGGCGGCGCCTTGGCCGGCCGCCGAACACACTTGTCGGCCAGGGGTTCACCGCCCAGGGCTTCGACCGGTCCGGATACTATGTGCGCTTACCGGGGAGCTACGACCCGCGGGCCGGTTTCATCTTCGATGGCATTGGGCCGGACGAGCGGATCGGCGATTTCGGCCTGGTCGGCGGCGGCGCGGCCGGGCTGGAACTGGACCGGGCCGAAACGCTCTTGGGCACGCCGCCGCACACGCTGGTGTTGGCATCCTCCGAGGGGCACACCGATCTGATGCTGCTGGTCAACGAGGAGTTTGCGGTGACCACGCCCAACCTGGGCGGCAGTCAACACCCCAAGGTCCATGGCGATCTGGTATTCTTCGAGACCGCATCCGGCGGTGCCGTCTTCGGTGTCGGCTCGATCGCCTGGTGCGGCAGCCTGAGCCATGACGGCTACGCCAACAATGTCAGCCGTATTACCGAAAACGTCCTGCGCCGGTTCCTCGACCTCGAACCGTTCGTACCACCCGTTGACTAACAGCGCCCGGCGACCGGTCTAATAGACGACGTCACCGATCAGGTCCCGGTACCGGGCGACGTAGCCCGCATTGATCGCGTCGATGCGATCGGCGGACCGGGCCAGGCAGTCGTTGAACGCCATCGCCATTTCCGGGTCGCGGAACACCATGGCGAAGGGGGTGGGCTCGAAAAGCGGATAGAAGCTCACCGGCTGATCGGTGTCGACGATCGCGACCGGGGCATTCGCCAGCCGCTTGTTGTACTCGGCGATGATCATGCCATCGCCGAGGATCGCCTGGACCCGGCGGCCGAACAGCAGGCGGGAGTGGCTGAACTGATCCCCGACTTCGCGATAGCTGGCAAACCCGGCTCTGGCTTCCAACAGGCCGGGCAAGACGCCGGTCGCTCCGGCAAAGGCGACCACATCCAGCCCGGCCAGATCGTTCAGGTTTGTGGGAGTCCGGCCGGTCGCGTCCAAGATGGTGACCCCGTTACGGTAGGAGACATAGGCGTCCGTCGGCGTGCCGCCCAAGTCCGTGCCGATCGGGACGATGGCAGCGGCATCGCCTTCGCCGGCTTCGAAGGACCACCAGTGGCGGGTGAACGGCTCGACGACGAAAGTCATGGTCCATCCACACGCATCCGCCACGGTGTTGAGGATATCGGCCTCCCGTCCTGCGCCGTTCAGGTCCATATGCGGCGGTATCTCCGCTGTCCGCACCTCCAGATCCTGGGCAAGGACGGGTGCTGCCACCAGGGTCAACAGAGGGATCAGAAACCGGTGACAAAGCGGCGACATTAATCTCTCCGGGTCGAACCCTCGGATCGGATTGACTCGCAAAGCAACCCGCTGTGCCGGCAAGGGGACGTTTGGGGTCGGTCAAGGACGGGTGCCAGCCTACCCCAACGAGATCGGGATTGCCGATACAACACCTCGTCAGCACCTAGCCTTGCGGACGTTGGCCGCGATCGCCCTAGGCCGGCAGGGATGCGATGCTGGACCGCACATGCCGCGCAGCGGCGGTGACCTCCTGCACCGTCCGATAGCTGACGGTATTGAGCATCAGTTCCCGGGCCAGGCGCAGGCAACGCGTTTCGCACAGGGCGCGCCGGTCCGGGTCCTCGATCCACTCCAGGTCGATATTGTGGGCCAGTCCCAGGATGCGGCGGATCATCTTGGCCGATCCGAAGCGGATCGCATCCGTCCAGAGCTGGTGCATGTAGGTGTGCTGCTCCTGCTCCAGCGCCAGCCTGGCACCGGCATCGGCGAACAGGGCCGTCGGGTACCCGTCGCCGCCAGCTTTGGTCCGCCAAAGGGCCAGGAACTTGTCCGAAAAAGCGGTCCAGAACGCCTCCACCGTCTCCAGCA
>JANQIU010000199.1 GCA_028281985.1 Alphaproteobacteria bacterium
TCAGCTGCACCAGCGTCGGAAAGCCCGGCCGCCGCAAGCGAAACCGCGTCCAGGGCGCCGCCCGGGCTCTGGCAAACGCCGGATGCGCCGCGGCCAGCCCTGCCGCATCCTGGGAAAAGGTCCGGGCGCGCGCGTCGCTGGGCGGGCCCACCAGCGGCTGCATGCCCGATGTCGTCTACCGCGCCGAATGAACGACGCGCATGATCGTCAGCATCGAGATGGCGCCGACCAGCATGTCGTTGGGGCCATCGACCACCGGAATCCGCAGCGCGCCGCCGCGAAGTAGCATCAAGGCATCGACCAGCGGGGTCTTCGGCCGGACCACCGGCACATCGTGATCAATGAAATCGATGATCGGCCGGTCCAGATAGGGTGTCAGCCGGCCGACCACGTCAGCCAGCGTTTCCCGCTGGGCTTCATCCTCGTGGCCTTCGTACTCCACGAAGATGCTGCGCGGCAGCAGCGCCTTGGCGAACTGATTGATGCTGAGCTCGCCGACGAACCGGTTCTCCTCACCAACCACCATCAGCACCTGCATGTGGCGCTCGCCCATCAGGTCCACGGCTTCGTGCAAATGGGCATCCCGGCGGATTCGCGTCGGGGCAGCCTGCATCACGCTTTCGCAAAACATGGGGTAGATCCTTCTTGGCGGGCGGTCGCCGGGACGCGGCGGAAGAGGCGGGCCGGATTATGCGTAAGGCGCCTGCGGTCTGCAATCGACCGGACCCGTCATGCGCCTACGGGTCCGATGATGCGCCGGACAGGTCGATGTCGTAGGTCTCGATGACCGGGTTGGCCAGCAGGGACCGGCACATGGCGTCGACGCTCTCCCGGGCCGCTGCCGGATCGTCTTCGGCCAGGTCCAGGACAATCACCTTGCCCTGGCGGACGGCGTTGACGCCCTCGAACCCCAGGCCGGACAGGGCGCCTTCGATCGCCTTGCCCTGTGGGTCCAGGACCCCGGCCTTCAGCATGATGCGGATGGTGGCTTTCACGACGCGGCTTTCGGTTCGGCGATCTCGGTGACGTTCTCGTGCAACAGGCCTAACCGCCGGGCGACCTCCTGATAGGCCTCCTGGACCTTGCCCAGGTCGTGGCGGAACCGGTCCTTGTCGTACTTCTCGTTGGTCTTGATGTCCCACAGCCGACAGCTGTCCGGGCTGATCTCGTCGGCCAGGATGATTCGGACGTCGCCGTTTTCGTCGTAGACCCGGCCGTACTCCAGCTTGAAGTCGATCAGCCGCAGGCCGATGCCCAGAAACAGCCCGGAGAGGTAGTCGTTGATCCGCAGGCTGAGCGAGATCATGTCGTCCAGGTCCTGGGGCATGGCCCAGCCGAACGCGGTGATGTGCTCCTCGGCGATCATCGGATCGTCCAGCTCATCGGACTTGTAGTAGTACTCGATGATCGAGCGCGGCAGAGGCGTCCCTTCGGGCACGCCAAAGCGCTTGGAGAAGCTGCCGGCCGCCACATTGCGCACCACGACTTCGATCGGAACGATCTCGACTTCCTGGATAAGCTGTTCGCGCATGTTCAAACGGCGCACGAAATGGGTGGGGACGCCCATCTCCATCAGCTTGGTCATCAGGTACTCGGAGATGCGGTTGTTCAGCACCCCCTTGCCGGCGATCGTCCCTTTCTTCTGATTGTTGAACGCGGTGGCGTCGTCTTTAAAATACTGGATCAGAGTGCCGGGCTCGGGTCCCTCGTAGAGAACCTTTGCCTTGCCCTCGTAGATCCGTCTGCGCCTACTCATGGCTGAGGGGCTCGCATAGGTGGCTCGGGGACCGGGGGCGGGGCGGCGCCCGCAGCGATTGACATATAGCAACCTGTCCGGACGTCGACAACGAAGCAGCCGCCCCAGACGTCCGGCTGTGGTGAGCGGTACGACCGGTGCGCCGTGAGGACGGCCAATCAGGAGATCCGTTTTGACCGCCTTTGACGAACGCGAGAGGGGCTATGAGGCTCTGTTTCTCCACAACCAGGAACTGGCGTTCCGGGCCCAGAACCGGCGCAACAAGCTCCTCGGCCTGTGGGCGGCGGAGCTGATGGGACTGGAAGGCGACGATGCCGCGGCCTATGCCCGGACGGTCGTGGAAGAGGATTTCGTCAAGGTCGGCGACGACGACGTGCACGACAAGGTCTACGCCGATCTGCGCGCGCACCATGTGGACCTTTCCGACCACCGCCTCCGGCGCAAGATGGACGAGCTGATGGTGCTGGCCCGCCGGCAGATCGCCGAAGAGGCTTAGCGTACGCTGGCGGGTATCGCCCGCCTGCGCCTGATCAGGCCGCGGCCTGTTCGCCCTCCGTCGCACCGCCGAAAACCCGCTGGAACACCGCATCGGCGTGTTTGGTGTAGTAGGCGGTGTTGAACAGCGCCGCCAGCCGATCGGCCGGCAGCCGTTCGACCACCAGCGGGTCGCCCTGCAGCCGGTTCAGGAAGTCCCCGCCTTCCTGCCAGACCGCCATGGCGTGGCCCTGCACCCGCTCGTAGGCCGCTTCCCGGCTGAATCCGGCTTCGGTCAGGGCCAGCATGACCCGTTGGGAGAACACCAGGCCGCCCAGCCGATCCAGATTGCGTTTCATGGCGTCGGGATAGACGAGCAGCCGCTCGACCACGTCGGACAGGCGGGCCAGGGCGAAATCCAGCGAGATGGTGGCGTCCGGGGCGATGACCCGTTCGACCGACGAGTGGGAGATGTCCCGCTCGTGCCAAAGGGTGACGTTTTCCAGCGCCGGCACGACGGTTGACCGAACCAGCCGGGCCAAACCGGTCAGGTTTTCCGTCAGGATGGGGTTGCGCTTGTGCGGCATGGCCGATGAGCCCTTCTGCCCCTGGGCGAAGAACTCTTCCGCTTCGCGGACCTCGGTGCGCTGCAGGTGCCGGATTTCCGTGGACAGCGCCTCGACCGAGCTGGCGATGACGCCCAGCGTGGCGAAGAACATCGCGTGCCGGTCGCGGGGGATCACCTGGGTCGAGATCGGTTCCGACCGCAGCCCCAGCTTCTCGGCCACGCGCTCCTCCACCCGCGGGTCGACGGTGGCGAAGGTCCCGACGGCGCCTGAGATGGCGCAGGTCGCGATCTCCTCCCGCGCCGCGCGCAGGCGCGTGCGGCAGCGATCGAACGCGGCATAGTGGCCGGCCAGCTTCAGGCCGAAGGTGGTGGGTTCCGCATGCACGCCGTGGCTGCGGCCGATGCAGACCGTGTCCTTGTGTTCGAAGGCCCGCCGGCGCAGCGCGGCCAGCAGCGCGTCCATGTCCTGCAACAGCAGATCGGCCGCCTCGCTGAGCTGCAGGGCCAGGCAGGTATCCAGCACGTCCGACGAGGTCAGCCCCTGGTGCAGGAACCGCGCATCCGGGCCGATCGACTCGCCCAGGTTGGTCAGGAAGGCGATGACGTCGTGGCGGACGGTCTGCTCGATCTTGTCGATCTTCTCCACGTTCCAGCGCCCGCGCTTGCGGATCGCCTCGGCAGCGGCCGCCGGTACCTGCCCCAGTTCGGCCTGCGCTTCCGCCACGGCGGCCTCGATTTCGAACCACAGGCGGTACTTGTTCTCCGGCTCCCAGATGCCGGCCATACGGGGGCGGGAATAGCGTGGGATCATCGATGACGCTCCGTTCGGTAACCACTGTTCAGCGAGCCGCCCACCTGCGGCCACATGAAGTCGGCCGACGCTGGTCGACAGTCCGCCGCCAGGGGCCTGGCGACGCCGTTTGGAGCCAAAGGGAGGCGGCCGGTTCCCAGTGTCAGCGGTATACGCCAACCATAGCAGGCGACCGGGACGCTTCAAGCTAACCGGGAGCTGTCGGCGCTAGAGCCAGCCGCGCAGACCGCGACCGCTGATGGCGCGCTTTTCCTCGTAGCGCTGATGGTACTCCTCGGCGCGCCAGAACGGGCCGGCCGCGGCGATCTGGGTGGCGATCGGGCGCGGGAACTGGCCTGAGGCGTCCAGGCGGGCCTTCGCGGCCTCGGCCGCGGCGGCCTGGGCCGGCGACGTTGTGAAGATCGCCGACCGGTACTGGGTGCCGATATCCGGGCCCTGGCGGTCGACCTGGGTCGGGTCGTGCAGGTCGAAGAATGCACTCAGCAGGTCATCATAGCTGACTTTCGCGGGGTCGTAGGTGACCTCGACCGTTTCCGTATGGCCGGTGGTGCCGGAGCAGACCTGCTCATAGGTGGGGTTCTGCGTCGTGCCGCCGGCATAGCCGGACACCGCATCCAGCACACCGTCGATCCTTCGGAAGGTGGCCTCCACGCCCCAGAAGCAGCCCGCCGCGAAATAACCTTTCTCCGTCGCCATGCCCGGCTCCAATAGTATCGGTCCGATATAGCGGGGATATGGCTACGCCACCCGGTCAGAACCAGGGGCGCGGTGCCTAGGGCAGATCGTCTCTGTCCCGGGTCATCGATGACCAGGGACAGAGACGATCTGCCCTAACTGTTTGAGATAGAGCGAGATTCACGACCAAGACGGGGTCGCTTTTGCGACTCCGTTTTGGTCGATCTCCCGCTGGTCACATCAGTCCTAAACTTCGGAAGCTGGCATGGCCCGCGCGGCCGATCACCAGATGGTCGTGCAGCGTGACGCCGACGGCCTGGAGCGCCGCGGCGATGTCGCGGGTCATCTGGATGTCGGCTTGTGATGGCTGCGGGTCGCCCGACGGGTGGTTGTGCACCAGCAGAACCGCGCTGGCGTTCAGGTCCAGGGACCGGCGCGCCACCTCGCGCGGGTAGGCTGGCGCCTGGTCGACGGTACCGCGCTGCTGCACTTCGTCGGCGATCAGCCGGTTCTTCCGGTCCAGGAACAGCAGCCGCACCTGCTCCACCGGCTCGTACTTCATGGCCAGGCTCAGGTAGTCCAGCACCTGGTTCCAGTTGGACATCACCGGCTGGTCGTGCACCGCTTCGCGCAGCATGCGCTGGGCCATCGCGGCGACCAGGCGGATAGTGGCGACGGCCCCCGTCGACAGGCCGGCCCGGCGCTCCAATTGCAGGGGATCGGCGTTCAGCACGCCGCCCAGCGAGCCGAACTGGTCGATGAGCTGCTTGGCCAGCGGCTTCACGTCGCGCCGCGGGATCGCCCCAAACAGCAGCATTTCCAGCAGTTCGTAGTCGGCCAGCGCCTCGGCGCCGGCAGTCAGGAACCGGCGGCGCAGCCGGTCGCGATGCCCGGCATGGTGCGGCTTCGCGGGTTCGGTTTCACCCAGCAGGTCGGGTCCGTCGACCGCCCGGCTCACGGGGCCGGATAGGGCGGCTTGGTATGGCCGGCGGGCGACAAGGTGAAGATCTCCACCCCATCCGCCGTCACGCCGATGCTGTGCTCGAACTGGGCGGACAGGCTGCGGTCGCGCGTCACCGCGGTCCACCCGTCCGACAGCACCTTCACGTCGTACTTGCCGGCGTTGATCATCGGTTCCACGGTGAAGAACATGCCTTCGCGCAGCACCACGCCGCTGCCGGGCTGGCCGTAATGCAGCACGCTGGGCGGGCAATGGAACACCCGTCCCAGCCCGTGGCCGCAGAAATCGCGTACCACCGAGAAGCGTTGCGGTTCCGCCACCTGCTGGATCGCGTGGCCCACATCGCCCAGCGTCGCGCCGGGCTTGACGGCGGCGATGCCGGCCATCATCGCGTCATAGGTGGCATCGATCAGGCGCCGGGCCTTCACGCTGGCCTTGTCGCCGGCCAGGTACATCCGGCTGGTGTCGCCGTACCAGCCGTCCAGAATGACGGTCACGTCAACGTTCAGAATGTCGCCGTCGGCCAGCCGCCGGTCACCCGGAATGCCGTGGCAGACCACGTGATTGATCGAGATGCAGCTCGACTTGCTGTAGCCGCGGTAGCCCAGGGTCGCCGGGACGGCCCCGTTATCGCGCATATAGGTCTCGATCAGCCGGTCCAACTCGCCCGTGGTGACGCCCGGCACCACCTTGGGGAAGATGTAGTCCAGGATCTCGGCGGCCAGCCGCCCGGCTCGGCGCATGCCGGCGAAGCCTTCCGGTCCATGCAGGGGGATCTGGTTGCCCTCGTCGAGCTTCTCGGCGGCCTGGATCACGCCGGTGTCTCCTGGTTGTTGCCCGGCACGGGCCTGTCCTCCAACACCAGCGGGATGCGCCGGTCGGCGACGATCTCCGTCAGGGTAAGCCGACACGCCAGGCATACCGCCTGCACCCCGGCCGACATCGCCGCCGCCATCGCATCTGCATAGGCACCGTCAATGTCGCTGGCGATCCGCACATGGTCGCAGTCGGCCCGCTGCACAAGATATACAAGCACAGCCCGCTGCCCCGCCGCCACCATCGCCGTCAATTCCCGCAGATGCTTGGCGCCGCGCGCGGTCACCGCATCCGGGAACTCGGCAGCCGTGGGGTGCTGACCGTCCGGCCGGCGCAGATGGACGTTCTTGACCTCGACATAGCAAAGCCGGCCGTCCGGCGCGCCTTCCAGCAGGATGTCGATACGGCTGTTCTCGCCATAGCGCACCTCCCGCCGCAGGGTGGGATAGGCGGCGAACTCGGCCATCAGCGGCCCGCCGATGGCCTCGGCCACAATGGCATTGGGCCGGCCGGTGTTGATCCCCACCAGCCCGTCCGGAGTGTCGACCATCTCCAGCGTGTAGGCCAGCTTGCGGCCCTTGCCGGCGGCCGGCGACACCCAGCAGCGCGCTTCCGGCGTATCCAGGCCCATCATCCGGCCCGAATTCGGGCAATGCACGGTGACGTCCGAGCCGTCGTCCAGGCGCACATCCACCAGGAACCGCTTGTAGCGGCGCAGGAACGTGGCGGGGATCAGCGGCTGGGCGAAGTGCATGGGGATCCGGGGTGTCCGACGGGGGCGGCGCTGGCTAGCGGAACCGGCAAGCCGGGTCAATGCGGGACGACGGATTTGACTTCCCCGGCCAAGGGGCTAGGTGGGAGCGCCTGCCCGGACGCGCTGTTCAGTTAAGGAGCATCCCTTGCCGCCGCTCACCACCGCTGCCAACGCCGCCGCTACGGCCGCCATCGTCATCATCGGCGACGAAATCCTGTCCGGCCGGACCCGGGATGCCAATCTGCCCTGGCTGGCCGAGCGGCTGGGGTCGCTGGGCATCCCGGTCGGGGAAGCGCGGGTGGTCGCCGACCGGACCGACGCGATCGTCGAGGCGGTCAACACGCTCCGGGCGCGGCACGCCTACGTCTTCACCAGCGGCGGCATCGGCCCGACCCATGACGACATCACCACCGAAGCCGTGGCCGCCGCATTCGGCGTCCCGGTGGTGCGCAGCCCGGAAGCCCAGGCGCTACTGGAAGGCCATTACGAACCGGGCAAGCTGAACGCCGCGCGCCTGCGCATGGCGGACGTGCCGCAGGGCGCGACGCTGGTGGAAAACCCGGTCAGCAAGGCACCCGGCTACCGGATGGAGAACGTTTTCGTGTTTGCCGGCATCCCGCGGATCCTGCAGGCGATGTTCGATGGCATCGCCCCGACGCTGACCGGCGGCGTGCCGCTGCAGACGCGGGCGGTGTCCTGTGCCGTCGGCGAAGGGGACCTGTCGGCCGGGTTGTCGGCAATCCAGGCTGACTTCCCGGACCTGTCGCTGGGCAGCTATCCCTTCGTCCGTGGCACCCGCTTCGGCAGTTCCGTGGTGATCCGCGGCACCGACACCGGCCGCCTGGACGCCGCGCGGGATGCGGTGCACGCCATGGTGCACCAATTGGGCGGCGTACCGGTGGACGAGGATACGGCGGCCAAGTAGAGCCGGGAGCCGACATCTAGCCGCGCCACCGGATCTCGTCGACAGACATAGGTTATCGGTCCAACCGTTACGGCAGCGCTGCGGACAAAGAATACACGCCCTCAAGGATGCATCTTTGCGCCTTTGGTGATCTTGTCGACGACCCTCTTCTCTTCTCGAAGAGCCAATCCCACGAGGCTTAAATCCTCGGTCGCGTATTGTTCGACCGTTGCCCGATTGGCGGCGTCATGCCCGGTGGCGAACATGTCTTCGATGTAAATCGCCACATCAACCTCGCGTCCCAGCGCTCTGGCATGGATGCGTGCCAAACCCGCTTGGTCCGTGGTGAGAACGATGACCGGCTGGATGACGAGTGGCCGATAGGTCCTGCCACTCGCATCGGCGTACCGCTCGCCCAACAGGTCCCGATCGGCACCGAGAACGCCGCCCATGAGGAAAGCGGTCACGTTGAGTTTCTGCCAAACAAGCAGATCGTTGCGCACGACGATCGCAATCTTGGTGTCGAACATAACCGAGCCACTCCGCGCGCTTGGCTTTGTCCCGGGGAACAGGACAAGATTTGTTCATTGCAAACAATGTCAGTATATTATTCGGGAAATGCCCCATCAAACGAAGAGAATCAGGCAGGAAGCGGGAATCATGGAGATCGACCGAACAGATCGGCGCATTTTGGGGCTCCTGTCGAAGAATGCTCGGATCAGCAACAAGGAGCTCGCGGCCGCGGTGAACCTTTCGCCCTCCAGCGTTCACGAGCGAACCAAGCGCCTATTCGAAAGCGGCATCATCGCGGGCACGCACGCGGACATCCGCCTCGACCGCCTGGGTTTGCCGCTGAGGGCTTTGTTGTTCATCCAGATGTCGGAGCACGAGAAGACCAATCTCGACCGCTTTGTTGCCGCCATTCTGGAGGTATCCGAGGTGCGCGCCGTTTGGATGATCAGCGGCCGCTTCGACGCTTTGGTCGAACTGGCAACGCGCGATACGACCCATCTTCACAGAGTCGTCGTCGAAGAGTTCTCATCCCGCGAAGAAGTCCACCGCATCGAAACCTCGATCATATTCGACGGCGGCAAGCGGACGGATCTTTCGGACGCGCTGCAGCTCGCGCCGTGATGGGCAGCGCGAGACCGTTCCAGGCTGGAAGCAGGCGTCGGCGTTCTTCGGCAGGAACGACGTATGCGCGCAAAAGGGGTCAAGTCTTGCATCGTTGGGGTCAAGTCTTGGATTGTCAGTCAGACTAACATCCGATAATCCAAGACTTGACCCCACTGATACGTGGCCCCAACCATGCGTTGTCCACGACCTTGACTCGGTAATGGCTTTCAGTAGAGACGGTTGGCCTCAGAATCGCCAATCTGGCGAACGCTTTAGTCTGTGCGTCGTTTGCCATCAGCGATGGTCGGATCGGGCATCACCTCACGCCCGATGATCAGGGAAGTGACCTCGATGCGGATCCTGGCAGCTACACTGATATCGGCGCTGATCGTAATCGTGAGGTCATCTTCCGCGGCCCACGCCGACATGGCTGGCCATTGCTTCCAGGAGTCCGACTGGGAACTCCGGGTCGAGGGTTGTACAGACGTGATCCAGTCCGCTCAGTGGTCGGGCTCTGAACTGGCTTGGGCCTACACAAACAGGTGCTATGCCTTCATAGAACTGGGTCAAGCCGTAAGAGCGATCGCCGACTGCGACGAGGCCATCCACCTCGATCCGGACTCACCCGTGGCCTATAACAACCGCGGTGTTGCGTATCGTGAGCGCGGCGAGTACGAGCAGGCACTTGATGACTACAGTCAGGCCATCCTGCTCGACCCAGGCTTTGCAAGTCCGTACAATAACCGGGGAAATGTTTACCGGGATCTCGGCCAATACGAGCGGGCGATTGCGGCTTTCGACCAGGCTATCCAGCTTTCTCCAAACTATGCGACAGCCTACAACAACCTGGGTTGGACGTATTTCAACCTTGGTGAGTTTCGGCTGGCCATGCAGAACTACAACTATGCCATTCGACTCGATCCGGGTAACGATATCGTCCGCAGCAATCTCGCCATTGCTCAGAACGGACTTGCATGGAAGCTCTACTCAACTGGTCACGCCGCCGAAGGTCTGCCTTACGTTGACCAGTCTTTGGATTGGAGTCCCAATACTGTGCCCTTCATCAACACTCGTGCCCACATTTATGCTGCAGTAGGGCGTGCACAGGATGCGTTGGCCGAGTTTGAGCGCGCAATGCAGGTGGGTGGGGCGGATGCGGTGCAATTCTACGAAGAGGCACTGGCTCGCCGGGGCTACAATCCCGGGACGATCGACGGTCACTATCGGGATCAGACGCGTAGCGCACTACAGGCATGCCTGGAGGCAGGATGCCGGCTGGTCGAGTAGGTCCTGTAGGCTGACCCCCACTTGCAGCCGCCGACAACCAAGGTGCCCATCTGAGGCGAGTTGGTCATCCGGTCAGCATCGCCCGATACTTGGTGACGCCCGGGATCTGGTGATCGAAATACGCCGCGTGAAAGGTGGCATAGGGTTCGAAGACCTTCTCGTACAGGGACTGCGCGGCGACGTTGCCGTGGATCACCATCACGCCCAGGCTGCCGGCGCCGCAGTCCCTGGCCTTGGTGAAGGCGGCTTCCATCAGGCGATGGCCCAACCCGCGCCCGCGAAACGCCGGGGCCACGGCGACGGCCTCGACGATCATGTCGGCCTGGGGCTTCAGGACACCGCCGTCGTCCTGCCACATCCCCTGATAGGCGGCCCGAAAGGCGTCACAGGTCCCCTGGTCCCATGACAGGGATCCGGCAATCGCCGGCAGCCTCGACAGGTCCAACGGATCGTGCGCGCCCGACGCCGGGTCCGGCTTGAACACGGCACATGTCGCGGCCGGCTGGCCGGCCACTTCGACGATGATGAAGTCTTCGACCACACCCCAGCGCGACCCGTCGGCGGCCAGCATGGCCTCCAGGAAGTCCAGAACGCCGGTTTTCGTCGACTCCAGCAACATCTCCCAGAAGGACGTGCCGAGCGGCGGCAGCGACGCCTCCTGCTCCATCCGGGCCAGGAACGGAACATCCGATCGGTCGGCAGGCCTGACGGATGTCGTTACGTCGTCGTGCGGGTTCATCTGCTCACTCCGATTCGGGCGCGTGGCCGGCTATAGGCATTCACTGGCATCAGGCGTTGTCCAGCCGGCGGCCGGCCCCGCCGGTGCGTCGACTGACTGGATGCTGACTGGATATGGTGTGCCGTCTCACTGCCGGTCGATCCGCCCGGCTTCCTGGGTCAGGCCGAGCGCAACCGACAGGAAGCTGTCTTCGCCGTAGACCCGGGCCTGGGGTACGACCGCGGTGATCGCGGCATGGACCGCCGGCAGCAGGGTCGATCCGCCGGTCAGCATGACGGTGTCGATCCGGGCCGGCGGCAGACCGGCAAGCGACAGGCAGTCGCGGATGCAGGCGCACAAGCGGGCGCATTCGCCGGCGATGCAGCGTTCGAACCGGTCCCGGGTCACGGGTGTTGCGAACCGCGGTTCGATGCAGTCCATGTCGATCTCCGTCGCCCCGGCGCCGGACAGGCGGATCTTGGCCTTTTCGACCTTGCCGACCAGGCGGTGGCCCTGGTGGTGCTGAACCAGGCGCAGCAGCCGGGCGACCTTCTGCGGCTCGCACGCCAGGCGGTGGCAATCGCGTATCTCCCGCACCGTGGCCGGCCCATAGACGTGGTTGATGCGGGCCCAGGTGGACAGGTCGAAGTAGATCTTGCGTGGCATCGACAGGTTCTTGCCGGTCAGGCGGCTGCCCATGCCCAGTTCTGGCATCGCCACGTCGAGGCTGAGCAGGCGGTCGAAATCCGTGCCGCCCAGCCGGATGCCGTCATTGGCCAGGATGTCGTCCGCGCGATCGGCCCGCCGCAGCCGCTCCGGCCCGATGCGGACAATCGAGATGTCCGAGGTGCCGCCGCCGATATCGGCGACCAAGGCCACCTGCTCGCGGTCGATCCGGCTCTCCAGATGCCGGGCCGCGGCGATGGGTTCATACTGGAACGCCACATGGCGGAAACCGGCATCCTCGGCGATTTCCCGCAACGTCGCTTCCGCCAGGCGGTCCGCTTCCGCGTCGCCATCGACGAAGTGGACCGGCCGGCCGTGCACGACGGTGTCCAGTTCCTGGCGGCAATGCCGTTCGGCCATGCGCTTCAGGTGCCGCACGAAGGTGGCGATGACGTCCGTGAAGGCGATCTTGCGCGACTTCATCTGGGTCTTCTCGGCCATCAGGCCGGTACCCAGGACCGATTTCAGGGCGCGCAGCAGGCGTCCGTCCTCGCCGCTGGCATAGGCGGCGATCGCCTGCCGGCCGAACAAGATCTGTGCGGCGCCGAAATCGTAGAACAGCGCGCTCGGGATCATCCGCTCGCCGTTCTCCAGCGGCGCCAGGTCGGCGGCGCCGTCGCGCCAGATCCCGATCGCGGAATTCGACGTGCCGAAGTCAAGGCCGCAGGCCGTCATCATACGCTCCGAAGGTCATCGGCCGGGGCCTACGGGCGGCGGCGCCGGCCGCCGGGGGGCGCCGTCAGCCGGCGCGGGCCAGCATCTCCTCGGCCAGCGCCCGGATTTCCTGTGCGGCATGGCCGCCGCGCGGCACTTCGGTGACGCTGTGGCCCTCCATCATTGCCGAGGCGAAGGCGACGCGGTTGCCGATCCGGGCGTTGGCCACGGGTGCGCCCATCTCATCCA
>JANQIU010000212.1 GCA_028281985.1 Alphaproteobacteria bacterium
GCCTGCGGCTGCCCGGTCATTGCATCGGATATCCCGACGCTGCCCGATCCCAGGTGAACCGTTCGGCTTGCTGGCGACCGCCTTCGGAGAGGGCGCCACGGATCGCAGGGTCTTCGGCCAGCCGATCCATATGCGCCGACCAGACGACGGCATCGTTCGGATCGGCGTACAGCACCGCGTCGCCGCACACCTCGCGCAGCGTCGGGATATCCGATGCAATGACCGGGCAGCCGCAGGCCATGGCTTCCAAGGGCGGTAGGCCGAACCCCTCGAACAGCGACGGAAAAACAAGCGCGGTGGCCTGGTCGAACAGCGCGCGCAACTCGGCATCGGTGACCCGGCCGAGGAAGCGGGTGTCCTCGGTCGGCCGCAGACCGGCTTCGGCGAAGACCCGCGAATTGCCGCCGCCGGCGATTACCAGCGGGAACGCCCGATTGCGCCGCGTGCCCGCGGCCGCGATGACGGTGCGCAGGTTCTTGTGCGGGCTCAGGCTTCCGATCGCCAGGAAGTAGCCGCCGGCTTCCAGCCCATGCCGCGCCAGGATCGACGGGTCGGCCGACACCCGCAGGATGTGATCGGCGCCGTTGTGGATCACCACCGCCTTGTCCGGCGGCAGAACGCCGAAGGCTTCAAGCGTTCGCTTCGAATAGGCCGACACCGTCGTGACTAGGCGCGCCCGGCGTGCGAGTCGCGGCAGCAGCCACTGGTACCAGGTGCGGAATGGCCTCGAATACGCCCGTGGCGCCAGATAGACCTGCGCGTCGTGAATGGTGACGATCTGCTTGCGGCGCGTCACCGGCCCGACATTGCAAGGGCTGTAGAGCCATGCATTGCCAAGCCCGCGGGGCAACTCGAGTTGCTCCCACGCCGTGCCGCGCAGGCGTCCGGTCGGCGTCGGCTGCAAAGCCGCCGGCAGGTCGGGGCTCACCACCCCCCTAGCCGGCGCGACGACCCGGATCGTCGCGAAGGGATCGAGGCCATACTCCGCCTGGCGCCGGGTCAATGCGCGCAGCAACTCGTGGGCGACCCGATCGACGCCGGACAAAGGGCGCGTCAGGAAGCGGCCGTTGACCACAAGCTGGGCGGGCACGGGGCACACCATCAGGCCGCCACCCCTTCGGGATCGGCGAACGCGCCGCGGATCGATGCCAGATCGATGCCGTGCTGACGCAGGCTTGCCAGAATGCCCCGGGCAAAGGACGCTTCGTCGAAACGCCGGGCATGCGCCACAAGGTCGTCAGGCCGCAGATGCGCGCGGACCTCCCGCTCGAAGCATTCAATGGCGGCAACCAGGCCGTCGGCATCCTGCTGGCCGAACAGGAGGCCGGTTTCGCGGTCCCGGACCGTGTCCAGCGCCCCGCCCCGGCCATAGGCGATGACAGGCCGGCCGGAGGCCATGGCCTCCACCGGCACGATGCCGAAATCCTCCTCGCCGGGGTAAACCAGCGCCTGGCACCGTGCCATGTGCCATTTCAGGGTTTCGAACGGCACCTGGCTCAGGAAGGTCACATTG
Source organism: Alphaproteobacteria bacterium (assembly GCA_028281985.1). GTDB lineage: Bacteria > Pseudomonadota > Alphaproteobacteria > DSM-16000 > Inquilinaceae > JANQIU01. Next base: position 1,514 of record JANQIU010000212.1, read on the forward strand.
TCGGGCGCGGTGCGGCGCAGCTTCTCCGTCGCATTGCCGTCGCCGATGACGATCAGCTTCCGGCGCAGCCGCCGAAACGCCTCGATCGCGATGTCGGGACGCTTGTAGGGCGCCAGCTCGCCGACCCAGAGGTAGAAATCCTCGATCTCGCCAGCCGGCACGGGGGCGAAATCCTGCACCGCGACCGGCGGAAAGACGATGCTGGCATCCCGTCGGTAATACTTCTGAATCCGCCGGGCGACGTGGTTGGAATTGGCGATGAAACCGTCGACCCGCATCGAACTGACGGCATCCCAAAGTCTGAGCCGGTGGGCCAGATGCGGCATCACCTTGCGGGTCAGGTATCCGGCTTCGTTGTGATAGCTGTGATACTGATCCCACAAGTACCGCATCGGCGAGTGGCAGTAGCAGAGATGCGTCGCCGACGGTGACGGGATCACCCCCTTGGCCGGTCCCGACTCGCTGGAAATGATCAGGTCGTAGTCCGACAGATCCAGCGATTCCAAGGCGCGCGGCATCAACGGGAGGTACTTCTGATAGTACTTCCGGGCAAATGGCAACTTGGAAATCGATGTCGTCTTGATGGGATGCTTAAGTATCGCTGGTGAGATCGAACTGGGGTCGTAGACATGGGTGAAGATATCGGCGTTGGGGAAGAGCTTGCATAACTCGGCAAGGACTTTCTCCCCGCCACGCATCTTCACCAGCCAATAGTGAATCAGGGCTGTTCGCATAGAGCACGCCTTCAAGCCGTCGGGGGAAGGGCGGCCCGAACCGGGCCACGGCGCGCAGGGCGCCACCGCTTAACCGGAGATTCATCGGCCGCGGTTAGCGTGCCGGAACCACCGCCGAGACACCGGAGACCGTTATGAACCGAATCGAGGGGCTGACCGTCGTCGAGCCCGCCGAGCCCTTCGCCCGCCCGCACGCTGCGGCGCAGCGCCATGGGGTCGCCCGGGCCGCGGTGCTCCTGGCCTATGCCGCGGGTGGCTGGGCCGCCCTGGTGGGCGCCGTCTACCTCGTCCTTGAACTGCTTTGACACCGGTTACGCCGAGGCCCAGGGCCGCGGGCAGACCGTCACCGATGAAGCGGCAAGCGCATCAGATCGCATGATCGACCCCGCGAATACGGGTTGGCGGAAGAGAAACCGTCTGCGCTCAGCTATGCCGACGGCGATGCATCTCTCGGCTCTCGCACCGCAGCATATTCGATAGTTACCTATCTTATCATCTGGCGTTCCGGGAAGCGGCGTCTTGCCGCGGGGCGCGACGATCCGCCTGATGGCGCAGGGTCAGCCGGTCCGGAAGGGAACATGCTGCCCAACTGGAGGATCACGCCGGTCTCGGGACACAGTCGTCTGCGCGGCCAGAGCATAAGGCTCGCAATATCGTAGCGCGCAGCCAAAGATTCCTATCACTGCTGCAGCAATACTATTGTCGCTTTGCGCCGCCACGGCCTGGGCCCCGGGCCGGACCATGTTCATCGAACACAGGGCATTGGGGTTCGATATCCCGCGTGTTAACCTTGTCGTCTAATAAGTGACAAACAACATGCGCGAACATGCGACTGATTATTTCACGCACCCCATCGATTCCTGAACGCTGAGCCGACCAGATTTGCCGATTCTTTCCCAAGGCTCGACGAAAGCTCCGAGGGTATGGCCGACTTCCGGGACAACCGACGCCTGTGTCCGGTCGGTGACGATCACGCTACGCTATCGGCCGAGTCGACACCCGCCGGGGACCTGTTTCGCATGACGCCAGCCCGCCCCCCGAAACCGTTGCCGCCGCGCCCGCCGCTGTCGGTCCTCTCACGTCGACCACGACGCCCACGCCGATCCGTGACGCCTGTGACGCCCTCCGATTCCCGTCGAACCGGCGAGCGCGCCCTGACCTGATGCGGATTCTCGTCCTTCTCGCCTATGCCGCCGCCGGATGGGCGGCGGTCGCCCTGATCTGGCTCGCGGCGAACTGGCTGTTCTGATCCGGCAACGGCCACGGACCGAATAGGTCACGTGGCAACGATTCGCTGTGACCAACCAGCGAGCTACCCTCGACGCCGGCCGCGCCACCGCATCCCGTCGCTTGCCAGCCTCTGCCACAAAGCTGCCGTATTGTCGGCAGCGGTCGGTCTAAGAAAAGTGTAGTAACCGAATGGGTTAAGGTGCAATTGCGCGCATGCGACCATATGTGCCGACACAAAAACGCCTTTTGATTGCTGCAGTGCGATGAGCTATGTTTCGTTCGTAATCGAATGTTAAGGAATGAATGCGTCACGCGACGTGGCGCCCAACGACAGCGATTTCAAAGGCGCCACCTTAAGGTGCCGTCCTAAGGCAGCACATTCGGGGGGAACAAATCGGTACGTCGAAGCGGAAACCGCTTCGGTAACGCGACCCTATTGCAGCGGAGGGTGCATGTCAGACGGTGGTGCGAATGCCGAAGGCGCGGTGGCGGAACTCAGCCACCAGGGCCTTTATGTCACCGGATTTCCTGATACCAGCGCCCGCAGACGGGCGCAGCGCATTGTCAAACGGTTCCTCGACCTAGTGATCGCCAGCACGGCACTGATCGTGTTCGGGCCGGCGATGATCATCACAGCACTGCTGATCCGGGGCGGCGGCGGTCCGGCCCTGTTCCGGCATGAACGCATCGGCGCCAACGGCAAACCGTTCCCGTGCATGAAGTTCCGCACCATGTGCGTGGATGCCGACCGCCGGTTGAAGGCGCATCTGGAGCAGAACCCCGAAGCCGCCCGCGAATGGCAGGAATGCCAGAAGCTGAAGAACGATCCGCGGATCACCTTTGTCGGCCGGTTCTTGAGGAAATGGAGCATCGACGAACTGCCGCAGCTCCTAAACGTCCTGCGGGGGGAGATGAGCATCGTCGGCCCCAGGCCGATCGTGCGGTCCGAGATCGAGAAATACGCCGAGCACTTCGTTCTGTATGCCAGCGTTCGGCCCGGCATCACCGGGCTGTGGCAGGTCAGCGGACGCTCCGGCACGTCTTACGCCGAACGCGTGATGCTCGATAAAAAGTACGTCGAGACCCAAAGCCTGCTGACCGATATCCGCATCATTGCCCTGACCATACCGGCGGTGTTCGGCGCCCGCGGGGCCGTATGACGGGTCGCCCGGCACCCGGGCCGATACGAGCGCCCACCGGCGGGATTTGCAGCCGTCCCCCGGGCGGGTCCTGCCCACATCCGGGCAGGCGCCGCCGGGGCGCTCCGAACGGTCGGCCCCCATCAACCTGAAGACCGCCCAGCCCGTGGCCGGTCGATACGCGACACCTCACGGACACCTGCCGATCCCGGCTGTTGCAGCGTGGATGCAGCGATGACCAGCAATCTTGGCACCCCTTTGAGCGTGGTTCCCGAAGATCCCCTGGGGCATTTTCGGAAGCCGGAGGCCCGGCTCGCGTCCGACGGCGACGTCGCCCAGCGACGCGCGCCCAGCGACCTGACCGAGGCGATCGAAACGGTCTGGAACCGCAAGGGCCTTTTCGTCGTGCTGACCGCGCTCGTGTTCACCGGTCTGCTGGTCGCCATCATCCGGTTACCCAGCGAGTATGCCGCCACCGCGCAGGTGCTCGTCACCGACCAGCGGGCGCTTTCGCTGGCATCTGCATCGCAGATCTCGTCGGCAACCAGCGAACAGACCCTGGGCACCCAGCGGCAGATCCTGACCTCGCGCGCGCTGATCTACCGGATCCTGGATCGGCTTCCCCAGGAGACCGCCGAGCGGTTCTCCGGGCAGCCGCAGCCGGGCAAGCTGGACCGCTTCATCGCACTCGCTTCGGAGTGGATCGGCCGGCCGCGGCCGGAGCCGCCCGCCGAACTGGCGGGCCCCGCCGCCCGGCCGGCCGGTGCGGGGTCACCGACCGAGGAGCTGCAATACCGTCGGATCGCCGGCAGTCTTTCGACCGGGGTCATCCCGGATACCAACGTCATCCGGATCACCTTCGTCGATCGCCAGCCCGAGGTCGCGGTCTTCATCGTCAATGAAATCGCCCGCGCGTACGAGCAGTACACCGAGGAGCGGCGGCAGCAGAGTGGCGACGCCTCGCTGGTGTGGATCCGGGATCAGGTAACCGATCTGCAAGCCCAGGTGCAGTCCGGCGAACAGCAGATCGCCGAATACCGCATGGCCGCGGTCGAAGGCTCCGGCCAGCGGTCGGCGGACCTGGCGCGACAGATCGACGAGATGGGCCTGCAGATTGCGCGCACCCGGCAGGAGGTGGCGCGGCGGGAAGCCTCGCTGGAGACCATCGATATCGGCGGCGCCGCCGCGCTGGCGAGCGGCCTTCCCGGGTCGGACCTGTATTCACCGGTCCTGGAGGATCTGGCCGCACAGGAACTGGCTCTGGAGCTGGAACTGGCCGGCTTGCTGGAGAATTTCGGTCCGCAGCACCCGTCGTCGGTGGCGGCGCAGACCGGGTTGACCCGCGTGCGCGAGGGCCTGGAGCAGGAAGTCGTCCGCATCCGCACCGGGATCGAGACCGAGCTGGCCCAGGCCCGTGTGGAGCTGGACTCGCTCCAGTCGGAGGTCGCGCTGCTGACCCGCCGCAAGGCGGAGCTGGAGGCCAGCGAGCTGAACATCGAGGCGTTGGAACGCCAAGTGACCGCCGACCGGGACGCGCTGGAGATCCTGTATCAGCTCGCCGCGCAGGTGAACCTGACCGGCCAGTCCGACGGGGTGGACGTCGAAGTGCTTTCTCCCGCCGTCGACATCAGCGGCGCGGCGCGGCCGAACAAGAAGATCCTGATCGTGGCGGCGGTGATGCTCTCCGGCATCCTGGCGCTGGTCGTCGTCTTCGTGGTCGATATCCAGTGGAAGGTAGTCACCAACGCCGATCACTTCGCCCTGGTCGGCTTCGGCCGGTATGCCGGCCAGATCAACAACATTCGGTCGACACCGGTGCGCAAGCTGGTCCAGCGGCTGCACAGCCCGCGACCCTCCAGAGCCCTGAACCTGGCCATCGAGCAGGCCGGGCAGATCCTGGTCCGCGCCGAACACGATCATCCCGCCGGGCAGGCGGGGCCGACCACGATCCTGGTGACCTCGCACCAGCGCGGCGAAGGCAAGTCCACCCTGGCGCTGCTGATGGCGCGGGCGGCTGCCCGCGGCGATCACCGGGCACTGCTGGTCGACCTGGATCTGCGGGACTCCACATTCCGGCAGATCTGGGCGAACGACGCCCGCGACGGCGTCGGGGTCGGCGACTTTGCCCGCGACCCGACCCTCCCGCTGGAAACCGGCGTGGTCGAGACGGATCTGGGGTTCGACTATCTGGGCCCGGGGCGCTGCGACGGCAGCCCCACCGGCCTGATCAAGGGCTTCCTCGCCTCGGGGGCGCTGAACGCCTGTACCCGCTACGATGTGGTGATCATCGATTCCGCCCCCATCGGGCCGGTGGCCGACAGCCACCATCTGTTCAAGCTGGCCGATTGCGTCGCGTTCTCGGCGCGGGCCGGGAAAACGCGAATAGGCACGCTGGCGAAAGCGATCGACGAGATCCCTCGGATCGGGCTGGCCAAGGTGCGGTTCGTCCTGAACGGGGTCCGGCGGCGAAATCCTTATGGCGCGTATCGGTACGCGTGACCGGATGCCCCAACGGGTCGATCGCCCTGTCGCCGTGCCGCAAGCGATGATGCCGCGTCGCGCCGACGGCGCGATCTCACCGGACGCACGCTGATGCTGGGCCGGAAAGTCGCCTTCGGCGCCCTTTGGCTGGTCGGCTCGCGCATCGCCACCAAGGCGATGAACCTGATCGCCATGCTGGTCGTTGCGCGCCTGCTGACGCCGGCCGATTTTGGCCTGGTGGCGCTGGCGGCCACCGTGTGGCTGATCCTCGATGCCATCACCGATCTGTCGTTGTCGGAAGCGCTGATCCGGATGCGGGCGCCGCCGAAATCGGCCTATGACACGGCGCTGACGATGAATGCGCTGCGCGGTCTCTCGCTGTCGGCGATCATGCTGGCGATGGCGTTGCCCTTCGCTGAACTCTACGGCGACCCCCGGCTGACCGAGCTTCTGCTGGCGCTTGCGGTCTGTCCCGTCTTCAAGGGGCTGGTCAGCCCGCGGATGGCCGATCTGGCCCGGGCGCTGCGCCTGAAGCTGGTCTTCGCCCTGGAGGTCAGCGCCAAGGCCGCTTCGTTCGTCGCGTCCATCGCCTTCGCCATCGCCACCCAGAGCTACTGGGCGCTGATCGCCGGCTTGATCGCGGCGCCGACGATCAACTGCCTGGTGTCCTACATCCTGGCCCCCTACCGACCGGGCATCAGCCTGTCCCATTGGCGCGAGATCATCCGGTTCAGCGGCTGGCTGGCCCTCAGCCAGGCCATCGTGACCTTGAACGCCCATGCGGACCGGTTCTTCGTCGGCGGCCATCTGGGCCAGGCGGACCTCGGTCAGTACACGGTCGGAACCGAGCTGGCGACGCTGCCGACCCAGGGTCCGGTGCTGCCCATCACCCGGGCGCTCTATGTCGGCTTCGCCAAACTGGCCGACAACCTCGATCAGCTCCGCTCCGCCTTCCTTACCAGCCACCTGCTGGTGGTCGCCCTGACCCTGCCGCTGGGTCTGGTGGTGGCGGTCCTGGCGGAACCGCTGATCCTGCTGACCGTCGGGGAAGACTGGCTGAAAGCCGCCCTGGTCATTCAGGTGGTGGCCCCGATGGCCGCCATCCGGGTGCTGGCGGTGACGGTGCAGCCGATGGTCATGGCAACCGGCAACACCCATCTGCTGGCGCGGCGAGAGGCCCTGGCCTTCGTCCTGCGCCTGCCGATCATCCTGACCGGTCTCTACGCCTTCGGGTTCGAAGGGCTGGTCTGGGGCCGCGGCCTGTCCATCTTCGTCTACTTGTATCTCAATCTGGATCTCGCCCGCAGCATCCTGGGCGTTTCCCTGTTCGAGCAGGTGTCGGCCCCGTGGCGGTCATTGGCCAGCGGCGGCGCCCTGGTCGGCAGCCTGCTGGTCCTGGCCCAGGCGTTCCCGGCCGACCGCGCCGACAGCCTGTCCCTGCTGGTTCACACCGCGTCCCTGTCCTGCGTCGGCTTCCTGGTCTACGGCGGCGTGCACCTGCTGCTGTGGCGCATGACCGGCTATCCGTCCGGACCGGAACGCCGGGTGCTGCAACTCCTCCGGCGGGCGTCGGAGCCCGCCTGACCGACCGCGTTCACCGCTTCAGAGAGAGTTGGCCCATGGACGGCATCGTGAAGGTTCTGCAGGACGGCATCTCCAACACGATGGGCCCGGTGCTTGATCGGGCGAGCATCGACAATGTCGCCCTGCTCGACATCCCGGATCATCCCAATGTCGGCGATCACGGCATTCTCCTCGGCGAGATCGCCTTCATCCGCAAACACCTGCCGCGCGCAGTGCTCCACATCGCCAGCCGCAACACCTTCTCCGACCGACTGTTCCGGCAGACCGGCACTGCGGATGTGATCTTCATCAATGGCGGCGGGAACTTCGGGGACATCTGGCCCGACCATCACGCGTTTCGCCTGAACATCCTGGACAGGTTTCGCGAGCGCTGCATCGTGCAGTTCCCGCAGAGCATCTCCTTCTCCAACCCTGATCGCCTGGACGAAACCAAGCGGCGGATCGCGGCTTGCCGGGACTTCCACCTGTTCGTGCGCGACGAGCGTTCGCTGGCCTTTGCTCGCGCGCAATTCGACTGCCCGACGACCTTGTGCCCCGATATCGCGTTCGCGCTGGGGCCGCTGCCGGCCCGCCGACCGTCGACGGAGGTCTCCTGCCTGTTCCGCACCGACAAGGAGATCCTGACATCGAAGACCGAGCGCGTGTCGGACTGCCTCCGGGCGTCGGGACTGACCTTCCAGACGGGCGACTGGCTCAGCGAAGCGTCGCGGCTCCGGCACATCCATGGCGTCATGCGCCGGTTGTCGAAACGGCGCCGGACGGCGCAGGCGGTGTTCCGCCACGGACGGACCGCCTTCCAGCTCTACGCACGCATCCGCCTGCGCGCCGGCACCGCCCTGTTGAGCCGCGGGCAGATCGTAGTAACGGACCGCCTGCACGGCGTGATCCTGAGCCTGCTGCTGGGCCGCCCGGCCCTGGTGTTCGACTCCCTGGACGGCAAGGTCAGTGCCTTCCACCGGACGTGGCTGGCCGGCCTACCGCACATTCGGGTGGTCGACGAGGTGGCTGATCTGCCGGCGCACCTGCGGGCGATCCGCACGGCGTCCCGGGGAAGCGACAGTGCCGAGGCCGTGGCACCGCCTGCCGAGGCCGTCGCTGGTCAGACCGCGAACGAGGTTTCCCGGACGTAGCGGCGCAGCTCCGTTTTCCGCCGCCTTTGCCGCCACGGAAACATCAGCCGCGCGCGGAGCCGCGCCTTTCTCAGCGCGCCGACACGTCCCGACAGGTCCGTTTTGTCCGGCACCCTGAGGCGCTCACCCAGCACCGGATGGGCGGCAATGGCCTGCCGGTAGACCGGCCCGAAGCGGTCGTGCCATGGGGCGCCGCCGAAGTACCAGGGCTTGAGCCCGCCGGTGAAATGGATGATCCGCGGCTGCACTTCGTTGCAAAGTCCGAGGAAGGCGAACTCGGTACCGTAGTTGTAGGCCGGCGACAGGACTTCCCGACGACCGGCGAAGACGGCGTTCAGCGCGCTCTGGTCGTGATAGATGCAGCGTTCCGGCCAGGCATTGAAGTAGGCCAGTGCGCGGGGCGCCATCTCCTTCCAGGTGTCCAAGCGGAACGCCAGGACACCGGAATTGAAGTAGTCGATCGGGTCGGCCACGCCGATATCCGTCAGGTAGGCATGGTGTCGGCGCCAGAAGGCGCCGTGGTCGCCCTGGCACAGCCAGAGGAACTCGTTGCCGGCCGCGATATGGCCCGGCGACACCTCATGGCGGAGCAACGGGCCCAGATCGCCGGCCACCATGACGTCGCCATCCAGATAGACGATGTGCTGGTAGTGGGACGGTATCGCCAGGTGCAGGGCGAACCGCCCCAGCGCCGTGCGGGTGATATGGGTTTTGTTGAAGAAGGTGTCCGGCGGCGGCAGAAACTGCTCGGAATCGAGACGCTCGAAGCGAACGCCGGCCCCGTTGAACTCGGCCCGCAGCGCCTCCAGTAAGGCGTCCTCCAGGTCGACCAGAAGGACGAAGACGTCGGCCGCCCCCAGGACATTGCCTTCGCGGCAGAGCTGCAGGGCGGCGACGACCGTGGGTACCAGGAAGCCCGCATCCGTCACGAAGACGATCGCGCGGTCCTTCTGATCGCCGGGTGTTGGGTCTGGCGGTGTCATGCGAGCCTTACGAGATGCCGATCAGCCGGGCGCGCAGGACGCCGATGGAACTCCAGACCCGTATGTAGGCGTCCTTGTCCGGGTCCCTGAAGAACGCCTTTGGCGCCAGGGCCAGGATCTTGAGCGCCTGCCAGTAGACTTTCGCCCCCCTGGGATAGGGCTTGCCCAGTTTCTTGAACAGGGCGACCAGGGTGATCCCTTCCCAGAAGGCGCGGCGGCGGACCCAGTCCTGCGTCAGCCGCTCGGTCATCACCTTGTGCTCCACGCCGACCGACCCGAAGAATTTCGGGGCGTAGCCCATGTCGCAGAACTGGAAGTGCAGCTTCATTTCCTCGCCGCCCAGCAACACCTTGCCGATCCGGCCCAGACCCGGATCGAAGGGCTTGTCCAGGCGGTCGAGGACATCTTTGCGGTAGACGATGTTGGCGCCGTAGATCAGGCCCAGTTCGGTATCCCGCTCAGTGTCGTCGTCCATCAGCGACAGCATCCGCGACCAGCGCGTACCCACGGGCGTCACGCCTTCGGGCCATCGCGGCTTCAGGCGCCCGCCGAAGAACGCCACCTGCTCCGGCACCCGCCGGATGACGGACAGCAACGCGACGACATAGTCGGGGAACGGGACGGTGTCGTCGTCGAGGAACGCCACCCATTGCCCGGTGGCCGAAGAGACCGCCGCATTGCGTGCCAGCGAAAGCCCGGGCTCATCGAGCCGGAGCAGCCGCGCCCCCGCAATGCCGGCCACCAGCTCCGCCAGGGCGGCCTGGGTCGCGGGCTCCGACGCGCTGTCGACGACCAGGATCTCCACGACGGCGGGGTCCATCTGCGAATTCAGCGCGTGCAGGCACTCCCGGACATCGTCCAGTCGATTGTGCGTGCAAATGCATATCGAGACGATCATGTCATCCGCTTGGCTGGGGTGTTTGTCTTCCGAACGGTGTCCCGGTCACCGGGCCGGACGGCGGCGTGCTACTCCTATCGCGGGCGCTCCGGGCATCGCTGCACGGCGCGCCTCCCGATCCACGGCCCATCCTCCCGGCTTGGGAATCAGTCATCGACGCGCACCGCCCGGGCCAGGACGGCATTGTTGATTTTCATGAACCAGATCAACGCGTAGAGCCGCAGGGCCGTCCACGCGCCGAAGCTGGTCAGGGGATGCGCGTAACCGCCGAGCGGCGGCGGGCGCAGGATCTGCCAAACCCGCCTGGCAACGAACCCGATGGTTCCGGCCGCCCCCGCCGACCGATGCCGGTAGGTATCCGGGTGGCGCTGCTTCAGTGACTTGAAGCCCTGGATCACCCGGCGTTCCTTGCGGATCATCTGGGCCAGCGTTCGCGGTTCGTGAAACACGGCGACGCCGGGGGCAAAGACCTTGCGGAGATGCGGAAACTGCTCGATGCGAGTTCCGAACTCCCGGTCGCCGCCGGAACGCAAGGCCGCATCGAACGGCCCCACCTCGTCGATCAGCGTGCGCCGCACCAGCACGTTCGCCGTCGGCCCGAACCGGTCTTCCTCGAAGAACCGGCGCACGTTGAATTCGATCAGGCAGCTGTACTTCCGGCCCAGCGTCGTGCACAGGCCCCTTTCGGTGATCACGTCACCGGCCACGTAGTCGGCGTCGGCGATCGCCGTTTCGGCCCCGGCGAACCAGTCTTCCCGCAACCAACAGCCGGCATCGACGAAGGCAATGTGCGGCCCGGTCGTTGCAGCGATCCCGGCGTTGCGCGCGGCATAGGACCCGCGGTTTTCCGTCAGCAATGTCTGGCGCACCGGGTGGCCGTACCGGTTGGCCACATCTCCAACCGCTGCATGGGCACCGTCGTTGACGACCAGCACCTCCCCGGCGAAGCCGGCGGGCCATAGGCCGGTGATGCTGTCCAGCGTCTTGGCCAGCCCTTCCGCATCGTCGCCGCAAGGGATGATGATCGACCACTTCATGAGCTCGCGCCACCCACCATGCGTGTGCACCCGCAAAAGGTTGGCGCCCTCGTGGTCGTTGCCGCCCGGAGTGCTTTCTTGATTATCGTTCGATGTCGAACTTTGGTAGCCGATCAACACTTAAAGTTCAAAGGGAAAACAGGAACCGCGGCTCGCCGACGGCGTGTACGCTGCCGTGGGGCGTTTCGTCGCGATGGCGGCGGCCGATCCTGCGAAGTCGAACGAATCGACCGGATGGCGGGACGAATGGGGGACGAGCATTGCTTGCTCAAGCGACGCCGGGTCACCTCGTTCGCGTGTGCAGCATCTATCTGCGGTCCATCCCGTCCGACCTGTTTCCAGTTCCGGCGGGAAACTGTTAGACCTAAGCATCAACCGCCCATGCACGGACAACGAGGCGGGCAGCGGACCGGTCACGGTCCAAGGGCAGGATCCCCAGGCGAACCAGGAGCCGTCGTGACCGAGCGGGGATTCAGCGGATGAGCCTGTTGGTCATCCTTGCGTTCTGGGGTTTCTGTGCCTGGCTGCTGGCGGGCCGCCGGGTGGTGACGGCTTTCGTGGCCTCGATCATCACGGTGCCCTTCGGGTCCCTGTCGGTGATGCCGGCGGCGCTGACCGGCGGCCTGACGATCCTGCCCTCGGCCATGCTGGCGATGATCGGCATCGGCCTGTTCGGCATCAGCCGCCCGGGCTGGTCCTTCCTCATGACGACCGGGTTTTCGGTCAGCCGCATGGGTCTGGTTACGGCGCTGATGTTCACGGCCGCGCTGTCGGCGGTCTTCTACCCGCGGATCTTCGCCGGGATGGTCGAGGTCGTGCCGCTGCGCGGCGAGGTCAGCGCCTTCGCCGGCGGCTGGACGCCGCTCTGGCCGTCCACCCAGAACATCTCGCAGCTCGCCTACTTCCTGATCTCGTCGATGCTCATCTTCGGCTTCGGCTTCCTGATGCAATATCCGCGCTATCAGCAGTTGATGCTGAAGGCGCTGCTGGCCAGCAGTGTGGTCGCCGTGGTCACCGGGGCACTGGACTACGCCAGCCAGTTCGTCAACCTGTCCTTCCTCCTCGATCCGTTCCGCAACGCCACCTACAAGCTGCTGGCGGAGGAGGACCTGCTGAACACCAAGCGCGTCGTCGGCCTGATGCCGGAAGCGTCGGCCTACGGCCCGATGTGCGTGACCCGGGCGGTCCTGCTGCTGTTCTGGCGCGATGCGTTCGAGAGCGCCCGGCTGCGCCGCTACGCGACGATCGTGGTCGTGCCGCTGCTGCTGCTTTTCGCGTTCCTGTCGACGTCCTCGGCCGCCTACGTCGCCATCGCCGCCCTGGCGGCAGCCTTCGGTCTCCGGTCGGCCTTGCAAGGGTTCCGTCCGCATGCGGGCGCCAATACCGGGCCGTTTCTCTGGGCCGCCATCGGCGCCGGCGCCCTGACCGTTCTGGCCATCGCCTATCTCCTGGACCCGGCACCCTTCGCCACAATCGAAGCCCTGGTCGACCGGATGATCTTCGGCAAGGCGACCAGCGATTCCTTCGCTCAGCGAATGGCCTGGAACCAGGTCTCCCTGGAGGCGTTTGTCGGCACCTACGGGGTGGGGGTCGGCATCGGCGGCACGCGGACGTCGAGCTGGCCCGTGGCGGTGATCAGCAATCTCGGCATCCCGGGGGCTGCGATCCTGCTGGCCCTGATCGTCCGGGCGGTGCTGAGCCGCAAGACCTTCGACCGGGCCACCGACCGCGTGCTGTGCCGCGGCGCCATCTGGGCGCTGCTGCCGCTGATCAGCGCCAGCGCGCTGACCAGCACCACACCGAACATCGGCACCTCGCTGGCGCTGGTGCTCGGGGCGCTGTGCGCGATGGGCATCGCGCGGACCACGCCGGCGCCCCAACCGGCTTACCGCCGCGCCCCGCTCGGCCAGCCGGCCGGCGGCAAGAGCCTCGCCTAGACCCGGCCATGACCGCTGCGCCGGGCGTCGACCGAAACCTGGGAGATCTCCCGATGTCACTCTCCGCCGTCGTCGGCCAAGGGACGGGGCAGGACTTGCGGGCGTTCGTCATCGTGGTGACGAAGGGGCGGCCGGACGAAGTGGCCGTTCTTGTCGACTATCTGGAGCGACAAACCTACCCGATCGACCGGATCGCGCTGGTCGGTACCTGCGAAGCGGACCTCGGGACCGCTCTGCACCATCCGCTGATCCACAGCGGCCGGCTGATCGCCGCCATCGCCGATCGCCCCGGGCTGTGCAGGCAGCGCAACTACGGGCTGGGGCTGCTGCAGGACAGCGGCGATCTGGCACCGGACGGCCCCGGCGCCTTCGTCGCCTTCTTCGACGACGACTACCGGCCGGCCGACGACTGGTTGGCCCTGGCCGCCGCCGCCTTCGGATCGATGGCCGACATCGTCGGTCTTACCGGCCGCGTTCTGGCCGACGGCATCAGCGGACCGGGGCTGACGGAAGCCGAGGCCGAGGCGTTCCTGACCGGTGCCCGGCCGCCCCAGCGGCACGGATATGGCGGCCAGGTGGTGCGCGAGGTCGATTCGGCCTATGGCTGCAACATGGCCTTCCGGTCGACCGTGTTCGCCGAGCTGCGGTTCGACGAGACACTGCCGTTGTATGGCTGGCAGGAGGATCGCGACTTCACCGGCCAGGCCCGGGCGCATGGCCGGGTGATCCACGCGCCCGACTGCCGGGGCGTGCATCTTGGCGCAAAGGGGGGCCGGTCCGCCGGCAAGCGGCTGGGCTACTCCCAGATCGCCAATCCCGCCTATCTGGTGCGCAAGGGAACGGTGCATTGGCGGGCGGCCGCCAACATGGCGGTGCGGAACCTGATCGCCAACCATCTGCGGTCGCTGCGGCCCGAACCCTGGGTCGACCGCCGCGGCCGGGCCTACGGCAACTGGCTAGCGATCGCCGACCTCCTGCGCGGCCGGGCCTCCCCGACCCGCGTCCTGGACCTGCGCCAGTAGGGCACCGGTACCGGGACGCAGCGGGATCACGCCGCGGCGCCCGCACCGGCCGGCGTGTCAGCCGGACTCGCCGACTCCGGCCATGCACAGGGTCGCCGTCTTCAGCGACCCCAGCAGAGAGTCGAACTCCGCCCGATCGGTCGCGGCCGCCTTCAGGGCC
>JANQIU010000225.1 GCA_028281985.1 Alphaproteobacteria bacterium
CTTTGTCTGGGCTTTACCCGCTATGCCTATTTGGCGGATGGATTATCGTAGGGCTATAGCGAAAGCATAGTTCGCATTTTCATCACGCACGGCCCGCCACCTGCCGCCGACAAAGCTACCTTCGACCACGTCGGTTCTATCGCCGCCGTGCGGACAAAGCCGTCATCCGGCTGCGCCGGGTGGATGTTTGGTAGGGCTTCAGTTTCGGCTCACCTGACTTGTTCCAGGAGGCTCTCCATCGCCTCGAATGCCTGTTCGTCGAGCCCTGCCGTGAACAGAGTGATGTCTCGATCTGCAAGATGTCGCCACTCTGCGGAAAACAGATCGTTGCCGCCGTCATGCCAATAGATCGTGCCCAGATCATCGGCGTGTTCGACGACGAGCCCATAGCCGTAGAACGACTCGCCATTCCCTTCGTCGACATGGGGTGTTAGCGCGGCGTCGACGAGAGACCGCGATACGATCTCACCCGCATGAAACGCCTGCCAGAGCAGCAGAAACCCCTCGGCGGTCGTAACCGCGCCGCCGTTTCCGATCAGGTTCCACCCCGGCGAAGCGCCGCCCCAACTCGCCTCCGCAATCGTCTGGCGCCGAAACCGCGTCTCGACGCGCCGAGAGGTCCGGAGCGACCTGTCCTCATCATAGACGTTATCGTAGCCGATCGGTGAAAGGCCCGCCGGAAGCAATAGGGCGTCATTCAAGTAAGCTTCGTAGGAAGACCCCGACTGGACTTCGATGATGGCGGCTAATAGGGAGTATCCGGCGTTGGCGTAAAGGTATTCCTGGCCGACCGGGTGCATCAGCGGTGTGGCCATGAGACGTTCGACGAATGCGTCTCTTGCAAGGTCTTCCTCGTCCGTACCGGTTGATGCGACCAAGCCGCTTGAATGGGTGAGCAGGTCGTGGACCGTGATGTGGCGTTTGTCCTCCGGCACGCCTTCCAGCAGGTCGAAGATCGTCGATTGCAGGGTGAAGACGCCCTGATCGACCATGTGCAGGACAGCGACGGCGGTTACGAACTTCGTCAACGATCCGATGTCGACCAAAGGATCAGAAGCCTCGACACCCGGAAAGGACGACATCTCGACCTCGACGGCGAGCGCACCGTCCACCGGCGTGGCGTGCCCGATGATCATCGGGGCTCCAACATCAGCAAGCGAAAGGGCCTGCCCGTCGGGTGTGTCTGCGGACGCGGGCGCTATCGGGAAGGAAAGCGCACAAAAGGCAATTACTGCCAATGGTTTCATGAATTTCCTCTGGTTTTCGATGAACGCAGCGACATGCGGAAGGATAGCATTACCATTCGCCTTGTCTACAGTGTAGACTGTCGCTATGGTCTGCCGCGCAGACAACGCGAAGTGGCCCATGAATGAGCCTCGAAAACCGCTCTCCCGATCCCTGATCGCGGCAACCGCTGTCCGCTTGATCGATGAGGCTGCCGAGGATGGCTTCAGCATGCGCAGCCTCGCCCGCGCTCTCCATGTCGATCCGATGGCCTTGTATCGCCACCTGCCCAACAAGGAGGCCGTGGTGCAGGCGGCCGTCGATGTTGTCCTCGGCAACTGCCCACTCCCCGATGTCTCAATGCCCTGGCAAGACCGGTTGCGGGCGATCTGCCGTGCCTTTCGCGGTTTGGCCGTCGCACATCCGGGTGTGTTTCCATTGCTGTGCACGCGGGCGGGGTTCGTGCCCAACGACTACCCAATCCTGGATGCGTATCTCTCCGCTCTGTCGGAGGCCGGACTGTCGCCGAGAGATACCGTAAGGGCAGCATCGACGTTTCTGGGCTACGCCCAGGGCTTTGCGCTGGAAGAACTGACGGGAACACTCCGCCCGCTTCTGGACAGCGAGGAACGGGAGATCCGATCACTGCCGGCGAGCGACTACCCATCGATCGCGTCTTTGGTTGATACCTTGGCCGACGCCGATCTCGATGGAGAGTTTGAGTTCGGGCTCGACATCATGGTCGCCGGAATTGAACAACGCGTCAGCGAGACATCGAAGCGGGCCGAAAGATGAAGATGCGGCGTCGGGACGTATTGGCTTTGATGACTGGCGTCATGGCGACGTCCCCTCTTTCACCCGCCTTGGCCCAGCGCGCCGCGAACTGGCGTGTCCCGGCCGAAGAGGACTTGCACGAACGGACGTTCCTGCAGTGGCCCGTATCGCGCGCGGTGTATCCCGAAGGTTGGTTTCTGCGCGAGGTGCAGGACGCCATTCTGACATTGGCCAAGACGATCGCTGCCTATGAGCCGGTGGTCGTCTTGGCCGAAGCATCCCACCACAGGGCCATCCGACGCCGCGTATCGGATGGCGTCGACCTTTGGGATGTTCCGACCGACGACCTCTGGGCGCGAGATAGTGGGCCCTTGTTCTGCGTTGATGGCCAGGGTGGGCTGGCTATACGGCATCTCAACTTCAACGGATGGGGGGGCAAGCAACCTCATCCCAACGATGGCCTGATCGCACGACGTGTTGCTGGGCGAATGGGGTTGCCGCTTCTCGACAATGGGCTGGTCGGGGAACCGGGCGGCGTGGAGCAGGATGGCGCCGGGACCTTGATGGCGCATGAAAGCTCTTGGGTGAACCCGAACCGCAACGCCGGAACCCGGGATGAGGTTGAGCGCCTGCTCCTAGAGGCCTACGGCGCATCGCAGATGATCTGGGCGACGGGCCTGGAGGGCTTGGACATCACCGATTGCCATATTGACGCGTTGGCGCGCTTTGTACGGCCGGGATCCGTGTTGATACAGATGCCCGGTTACGCCGACCCCGCCGATCCGTGGAACCGGGCAGCGCATGACACGCGGGCCATTCTTGAGACGACGACCGATGGACGCGGTCGGACGCTCCGGATCACCGAGATCGGCGACCCCATGAATGCGCGCGTCGTTGACCCGGATTTCTTGGCTTCCTACGCCAACTACTACGTTTGCAACGGTGCCGTGATAGCAGCCGAGTTCGGTGATCCGGAGGCCGACGCCATCGCGCATGACACACTGACCAGGCTGTATCCGGAAAGGGAAGTGGTCGCTTTGAATGTCGATGCCTTGGGCTGGATCGGTGGCGGCATTCACTGTGCCACGCAGCAGCAACCCGCCGTTTAGGCAGTCCCACAAGCCTTACGATCCGAACCTCCATAGCGTACTCGAGACCGTCATTTGTCTGTTGTCTTCCATGCACCCAGGGCGATCGCCACCACCACCAGGGCGCAGCCCGCGACCTGTACTATCGTCACGGTCTCGCCAAGGACCAGCGCGGAGAGCGCGATGGCCGCTACGGGCATCGCCGCGGTGGCCAGCGCGGCATCCGCAGCAGTGCCTCGCGCGGATCCGCTGTACCACAGCGGAAAGCCGATCAGGGTCGGGACGATCCCATAGTAGACGGCCCCCAGTATGGCGGCGGCCGAAGGCGCAGGCGGAGCGGCGAAGAGCCATTCCACGACGGCGCCGATCGTGCCGAAGGCAAAGCCGAACGCGCACATAAACGCGGCGATCTGGAACGCCGGAACGGGCGTGTGCAAGGCCCGGTTCAGGAGCAGGAACACCGCCTCGCAGACGACCGCGAGGAGGAGAATTGCAGTCCCCAGGACGACGCGCCCATCGATGGCGACGAGTGGCGAGGAACTGATGGATCCCGCCGCCCCTTCACCACCGGCAAGCGTCACGAGCGCCACTGCTGCCGTCGCCAAGGCGATCGCCGCGGCGCGGACCGCGCCGAGCCGTTCACCGAGGACGAGAAATGCCATCAGACCCATAACCGCCGGCAGCGTGCCGACCACCACACCCGCGTGGGCGCCGGCCGTGAAGTAGAGGCCGACGATGAGAAGGATCGAGAACGCGAAGTTGCCGATAGCGGATTGAAGGACCAGCAGTGTCCAGTCGCGCCAGCCGAGCGACGGAAGGCGCTCCCCGCGCACGATCCATAGCGCGGCGAAGCCGAGCCCGGCGACGCCGAAGCGTAGCGCGGTGCCTTGGAAGGGCGACATGCCCTCGCCGATTATGTTCGAGGCGACCACCGTGGAGCCGACCAACACCATGGCCAACAGCATCATGGCGATCCCCGCAGGGCGGGCGGCGGATCCGGCAGAAGGATCGCTGTCAGAGGGCGTCATGGGCCAACGATGCCCACGGCAAGCGCGGTCGTCTTGAACGGGGTTGCAGACCTCAGGATACGCAGCGGTCTCGCACGAGCCTTCCGGGCGTGACACCGAGAACGCGCTTCATGCGGCGGGTCAGATGGGCCTGATCGCTGAAACCTGCTGCCGTTGCCGCTTGAGCGATCGGCTCGCCAGCGAGGATCATCCGCTTGGCTTCCGCGACCCGCAGGTGCAGCGCATAAGCCATCGGCGTCACGCCGAGCACGCGGTGGACCGAGCGCAGGACCCGGTAGCGATCGGTCCCGGCGTCCCGTGCCAGCCCCGTCAGGGTGATGTCCAGCCCGCGCGCATCGCGGATAGCTTCGATCGCACGGGCTGCTATGCGGTCTTCTGGCGGCGGCGGCCGCGCCGGACGCACGCCCGCGACGGCAAAGAGGTGCACCAGCGTCTGCAGCGCCACCTCGTCGGCGCTGGCACCCTCGCCTTCGGCCAGAACAACGAACAGGCACGACATCGACCCGGTGACGCCCGGGGCGGCAACACACCCAGTGTCGGTGGCGGCACGCCTGCCGACACCGGTCTCCACCAGCACGGTATCGATCATCTCCACCGGCGCGAAGAGGTTGGCGTATGACCAAGCCTGCCCTGACAGCCCGCCGTCGTGCGCCTCTCCCGGGTCCGCCACGCAGACCGTTCCGGCGGGCGCTTCGACCGTCGTCTGGCGGTAGGAGAACACGTTCGCGCCCGACCGGACAAGCCCGATCGAGAACACGTCGTGCACGTGTCGGTCGAACCTCTCCGCCCCAAAAGCGGCGCGAACAACCTCGCAGCGGTGGCCGAGCAGCGTCAGCGGCGCGAGTGCATTAGGCATGGTCAAGCCTAGTAAGGGACGCCGTTGAAAGCCAGGTGCTGCTGGCGGCGAAAGACGGGGTCGAAGAGCGCATATCGCATCTCCAATGGTCGGCGCGTTTCTCCGCACCATCGCCCGTCACCTTCGCCCACGGCATCCCATCGCAGGCCACCGCCGAGACGTCCATCCGATCGCCGGCCGGCTTGTCGACGAACGGACGGTTGCCAGATCCTTGGACGAAGCGCCGCTCATGCCGAAAGACCGGCCGAAACCCTCGACAGACAGAACGCTTCAAGGAGAGATGCCATGATCGACAGACGCACCTTCACCCTTCTGATGGCGGCCGGCTCGCTGGGCGTTTTGCCGCGCACCGCCGGCGCCCAGCAAGCGCTGCCGGAAGGGTCGGTGCGGGCAGATCTCGACGTTCCGATCCACGACATGTCCGGCTGGCCGGCCGACTGGACCGGCGATGAGCAGGTGGTGATGCTGGCCTATCCGGGTATGACGGCGATCGACCTGGTCGCGCCGCAATACATGTTCGGCAGCCTGTGGGGCGCCACGGTCAAGGTGGCGGCCAAGACGCTTGATCCGGTGGTTTCCGACACGCGCTTGACCATCTTGCCCGACATCACCTTCGATCAGGCCCATGAGGTGCCCGACATTCTGTTCGTGCCGGGCGGCATCAGCGGCACGCTGAACGCAATGGAAGACCGCGACACCGTCGACTTCATCGCCTCGCGCGGAGAAACCGCCCGCTACGTCACCTCGGTCTGCACCGGTGCCCTGATCCTTGGCCAGGCTGGGCTTCTCGATGGCTATCGGGCGACCACCCATTGGCTCGCGATGTCGTCGCTCGACGCGTTCGGTGCGGAACCGGTGAATGCACGCGTGGTGCGCGACCGTAACCGCTTCACCGGCGGCGGCGTGACGGCCGGCCTCGATTTCGGCCTGACGATGCTCGAAGAACTGCGCGGCCGGGAATACGCCCAGTCTATCCAGCTGTTCGCCGAATATGCGCCCGAACCGCCGCTGCAGGCTGGAACCCTCGAAACCGCGCCCGAACGCGTGCGGCAAATCGCAGTGGAAATGTTCCCCGGCTTCGAGACCCATGCCCGTGCCATCGCCGCAACGCGCCGATGATGGAGACCGCTCACCATTGCGCGGCACTGAAGCTGCCGGACGGCACCACCTGGGGCTATGGCCGCGCGGGCCGTTCAGGCGGGCGGCCCGTACTCGTCCATCACGGACTGATCGGCGATGCCGGGTTCAGCCCGATCTGGGACGAGCTTGGCGGGGTTGCCGGAATCGAATGGATCATGCTGGAACGACCGGGCTATGGCGAAACACCGCCCATGGCTATGAATGCGCTGGCCGAGTGGCCGACCATGATCGCACCGGTGTTGACGGCGCTCGGCGTCACGGGCCAGTTCGATGCCGTGGGTATGTCGGCCGGCGCCTGCTACGCCTATGCCTGCGCGGCGGGCATGCCGGAGCGTGTCGGGCGCGTCGCAATCCTGTCGGGCGTGCCGTTCCTCCACGCGCCGGGCGTCCTCGATGCGTATCCGCCCGATGGACGGGCGGCCTATGCCCGCTATGTCGGGGCGAGCGAGGCGGATCTGTGCGCCGAGTTTCGCGCCTTCTGCGAGAACGCGGTCGCACAACTCAGCGAAAGCGGAGAAATCCAGGGCGATCGGATGGCCCACTCGCTAAGGGCAGTCCTGAACCATGATGCTGCCGGACCGGCGCGGGAGGCGCGGCTACAAGCCATGGACTGGGGTTTTGGCCCGTCCGATGTGAACTGCCTGGTCCACCTTTGGCATTTCGAAGGTGATGCGATGGTTCCCTTCGAGGCAGCCCGGCGCGTTGCCGATGGGTTACCCCATGTCGCCCGGCACTTCATAAAAGGTGCCGGGCACATGGCGACGGACGCGGTACTCAAAGACATGGCTGTGGTTCTGGCGCCGGCATGATGAAACGGGGTGATGGCGCGGCATGACGGACAAAGCGACGTCAGTTCTCTACGTCAATGAGCCTTCAGTTTCGTCATTGTCGTGAAGCGCCACACGAGAACTAATGACGCCAGCACCAGCCCGGCTCC
Organism: Alphaproteobacteria bacterium; assembly: GCA_028281985.1. Lineage (GTDB taxonomy): Bacteria > Pseudomonadota > Alphaproteobacteria > DSM-16000 > Inquilinaceae > JANQIU01. The sequence continues at coordinate 7,048 of JANQIU010000225.1, forward strand.
GTACCCCAACCAGACACCATTGGGTCCAAGGCCGAATGGAACAGCCAGGCCATAGGCAAAGGGAAGCGCAAGCAGCCAGTAGCAGATGAGCGTCGCCACGACAGGCCACGTGTTATCAAGCATCCCCCGTAAAGCACCGAGGGCAGTTGCTTGAACACCGTCTGCGATCTGCATGGCCGCAAAGATCACAAACATGGTCGCCGCAAGGGCGATGACGCCGGGCTCATCCGATAAGGCATTGGCGATGTCATCCCCCAGAACGAGCAGCATGATCATGACGGCGGTCATCCAGACGATCACCGTCGCCAGCGCGGCCCAGCCGATCGGGCGCAACCTGAGGCGTGCGTCTTCCCCGATCGCCTGACCGACGCGAATTGCCACCGCGGCCGACATTCCGAGCGGCACCATGTACAGGACCGAACTGACCGAACCGACAATCTGGTTGGCCGCCAGGGCCGATGCTCCGAAGAGCCCGAGCATCAGGCCAGCAACCGAGAACGCCCCCCCTTCTCCCGCATAGCCAAGCGCAAGCGGGGAGCCTTCGCGGAACTGCACGATGATGTCTTTGGGTTTGACCGGCGCGCCTGTCCGGTACGCGGTCATCGTCGCGGCCATACGCCAATAAGCAATGGCAACGACAAGGGAAACGGTTTGGGCAAGCAGGCTGGCAAGACCGGCGCCCAGCAGACCGAGGCCCGCCCATGTCCCGATCCCATGGATCAAAACCCAGTTGGCTGGAATGTTGACGAAGACAGCGATGAACGAGAACGCGACGCCAAGCCATGCCTGGTCGGTTGCGTCATACAAACCCTTCAACGCGTAGAACACTGCGTAAGGCACGAGCACAAAGCTCATGGCGATCCAATACGGCCGGATGATCCCAACGACCTCTTGCGGCTGGCCGATGATGGGGAGAAGCGGCAGCACAGCAATCATCAGAACTGCCGCCACGATCCCGCCAACCAGCGAAACGACCAAACTCGCTTTCACGGTGACACTGACCGCCTCACCGTCCTTTGCCCCGAACGCCTGCGCGATCAGCACACCGCAAACCGACACGAGGCCGTAAAGCGCGGAATAGAAGATCAGGATGACCGACGCGGCGATGGATGCGCCTGCAAGAGCTGGGGTCCCCAAGGGCGCGATCATCACGGTGTCGACGACACCGATCAGGACAGCTGCCGCAAGCGCGACCACGATTGGCGTCGCCAGCGTGATGAGCCGCCAGACTTCGCTCAGGAAGTCTGGGCGCTGCTTGGATGCTGGGTTCTCTAGAGGTGTCGAAGCGGTCCGTTCGCGCATGGCTAAGGCTTTCCGGACGACATCTGGCCCCTGCCGTCACAAAAAGACCCGACACCTCAGCCATGCGAGGAGTGCGCTTGCACGAACCTCAAACTAGCACCATCCGGGTAACCTTCAATGACCACAAAGGACCAAAGAAGCGTTGTTGTGTCGAAGGCTGGCAGCACACAACAGCTGCCAGCATGGCTCGTTCGTCAGTCGTTTTGCGACTTCCGAGAAAACTGCACATTTCGGCGATCGTATCGCAATATTTTAGAATCAGATTTTTCGAAACTATTTCGTAACAATACTATATGGGCTTAGGTTATTCTCATACAAATTGTGACATAGGGCAGTTGTACTATATTGTATTTTCTCTCTATGCGAATTCCCCGCGTTTCTATTTGCAGCAGAGCAGTGCGCCTCATGCCCCGCTGAGCCTCGAGAGTTTCCTCTTGCTGTACGTTATAACATAACATACTGCTACTGCGTCTTAGCATTAGCAGGAGCAGGCACCGCATGGGAACGCGTGGGGAGAAGATGCAGGCGGAGGTGCTGGATGTCCTGCGACGGCACCGCGGGCCGATGTCTGCCTATGAAGTGCTGGGGCAGTTGCGCCAGGACAAGCTGCGGCTGGCGCCGCCGACGATCTACCGGGCCCTCGCCGCGCTGACCGAACGCGGCCGGGTGCATCGGCTCGAGTCCCTCAACGCTTTCATGGCATGCCGGTGCGACCAGCACCGCCACGCCGCCATCCTGGCGATCTGTGACGATTGCGGATCCGTGGAGGAAAACCTCTCCCCCGGCCTTCTCGATGAGCTGTCCAGCATCGCCGGCAAGTCGGGCTTTGTGCCGACTCGCCATGTGATCGAAGTCCACGGTCAATGCGCGGATTGCGGAGCGGCGGGGGCGCGGCCATGAGCGCGCCAGATGATCGCATGACTGACCCCCGCCTCCCCGTCACCGTCCTTTCCGGGTTCCTCGGCGCCGGCAAGACGACGCTGCTTAACCGCGTGCTCAACAACCGCGAAGGGCGGCGCGTCGCGGTGATCGTCAACGACATGTCCGAAGTGAACATCGATGCCGATCTGGTGCGCGCCGATACCGAGCTCAGCCGGACCGACGAGACCCTGGTGGAGATGTCGAACGGCTGCATCTGCTGCACGCTGCGCGACGACCTCCTGGCCGAGGTGCGGCGGCTCGCCGGCGAGGGGCGTTTCGACTATCTGCTGATCGAATCCACCGGGATTTCCGAACCGCTGCCCGTTGCCGCCACCTTCGATTTCCGTGACGCGGAGGGCGAGAGCCTGTCGGACGTCGCGCGCATCGACACGATGGTGACGGTCGTGGATGCGGTGAACCTGCTCAAGGACTTCTCCAGCCACGACTTCCTGCGGGATCGTGGGGAGACGTTGGGGGAGGAGGACGAGCGAACCCTCGTCCATCTGCTGACCGACCAGATCGAATTCGCCGATGTGGTGATCCTCAACAAGGTGGCGGATGCCGAGCCGCAGCAGGTGGATGCCGCCCGCAAGATCATCCGCAGCCTCAATGCCGATGCACGCATCGTCGAGACGAACTTCTCGGCGGTGGCCGCCGACGCGATCCTGGACACCGGCCTGTTCGATTTCGAGAAGGCGCACGACCACCCGATGTGGGCCAAGGAGCTCTATGGCTTTGCCGATCATGTCCCCGAGACCGAGGAATATGGCGTCACCTCTTACGTCTACCGCGCGCGACAGCCGTTTCATCCGCAGGCGATCCACGATGTGCTGAACGGCGAGATGCCTGGCGTCATCCGCGCCAAGGGGCATTTCTGGATCGGCACCCGGCCCGACTGGGTGGCCGAGTTCTCGCTGGCAGGTGCGCTGTCGAGCGTCAATCCGCTGGGTATCTGGTGGGCGGCGGTGCCCAGGAACCACTGGCCCGATCATGCGGGTACGCGCAGCCACATAACCGCCCAGTGGCAGGAGCCCTGGGGTGATCGCCGGCAGGAGATCGTCTTCATCGGTTCAGGCATTGACTGGCCGCGCCTCAAGGCCCGGCTCGACGAGGCCCTTCTGCCGTTGGATGCCATGCCCGACCCCGATGCGCTGCCTGCCCTTTCCGACCCTTTCCCTGTCTGGCGCCGCCAGACTGCCGCCTGAAGGAAGCTTGCGATGAAACGGACCCTCGCTGTTGCCACCGCCCTTCTGACCGCCGGGCCGGCAATCGCCCATGATGAGGAGCACCGCTACCGCCTGGTCGTCGCCGATGCCGAGGCGCCGCGGGTCGTTGTTCACGATGTCGGTGCGGGGGCGGACCCCATGGTCTTCGAGACGGCCTCGCCGGCGCGCCTTCATCTCGGGCCCGACGACCGCCACGCCTGGGCCGTGCAGCGGGACGCCGGCCAGGTGCAGCTGATCGATACCGGTTTGGTGGAAGAGGATCACGGTGACCATTCCGCCCTGATCCTGGCCGAGCCGACCCTCCTGCCTGGAACGGCAACCGGTGAACGCCCCGTTCATTTCAACATGGGCGACGGCCGCGTCGCCGTGTTCTGGGATGGCACGGGAATGGCGACTGTGCATGAGGCCGACGCCGCGGCCGAGGGTGACCTGACCGCGATCCAGACTATCGAAACCGGCGGGCCCCATCACGGCGTGGCCGTGCCGGTGCGCGACATGGTCATCAGCTCGCTTGCGCCTGACGGCGAGGGTCTGCCGGACGCGCTGGCTGTGTTAGGTTCGGACGGGGCCGCGCTGTCGCGCGTCGACTGCCTGAACCTTCACGGGGAAGGCAAGGCCGGCGGCTACATCGCCTTCGGCTGCGAAGACGGCGTGGCGATCTTCGACACGTCCGCAGGCACTCCGGAAGGCCGCTTCCTGGCCTATCCCGACGACGCCCCGGAGGGCGGGATGGTCCGGACGCTGCTCAGCCCCCGGGATACGCTGGGTCTGGTCGGCAGTTTCGGGTCCGATGGTCTGGTCATCTTCGATCCCTCGTCGGAAACCGGAGACTTCGCCTTCGCCGAGTTGCCGGCGCCGCGGATGGCTTTCGCCCTGGACGAGTCCGGCACCATCGGCTTCGCCATGCTTGCCGACGGGCGGCTGGTGCGGTTTTCGGCACTGACGGGCCGGATGCTCGACGAGGCGGCCGGTGTCACCGAAGCCTACTCGATGGAACGCGGCGTGGTCCGGCCAATGATGACCACGGCAGGCGACCGGGTTGCCGTGTCGGATCCCGCAGCAGGACACGTCGTGCTGCTCGACGCCGAAACGCTTGAGGTCGTCGACCGCCTTGATGTCGGCGGCCAGCCCCGGTCGCTGCTCCTGCTTGCCGCCGAGGCCGACCATGACCATTGACGGCATCATGGCCGGCCCATCGAACGCGGCTAAACCGGTATCCGTCCCGCGCGTCCTGAAAGACGCCGGTTCCGGCATCGATATCGCCGACACGCCCGAAGGGTTGGCGGCGATCCATCGGGCCGGCTGTGCCGCCGCCATCTGGCGGCGGCAGCCGTTGTCCAGCTTTCAGGATTGGCTTGACCGTCTCGACGCGGCGAACCTGCCGCGGGCGCGGGTGATCCTGCAGCCGAAGGCGGTTCGCGACACGGTGACGGCCCTCTGTGAAACCGAGGGCATGCCGGAGGGCGCCGAACGCGCAAGGCTCGTCGACGATGTCGCGGCGCTGGCGGACATCTTCGCGGGCCTGATGGGTGCCCCGTTCCTGCAACTGCGGCTGGACGTCGTGAAGGGCAACGCCTGCCGGAAGTTTCATGTCGATGCCATAACGGCACGCCTGATCTGCACCTATCGCGGAACCGGCACACAGTACGGGATTGCGACGGACGGCGTCGAACCGAGGCGGGTCTTCACTGTACCGACCGGGTCGCCGATCGTCCTGCGCGGCATGCTCTGGCCCGAGAGCCCGCGCGCGGGACTTGTGCATCGCTCGCCACCGATCGAAGGGACCGGCGAGACGCGCCTCGTGCTCGTCCTTGACCCCGTTTACGACCAACCGCACGGGGCGTGACCGGCGCGGTTCTTCGCATTTGTCCCGGCACCGGATGACAACTCAGATGATCCGACCCTTTGTCGCCGTCCTGGTGGCAGCCCTCGCAACGGTACCTGGCTTCGCCGCAGCACAAGAGGATGCGCTCGCCCGAGCACAGACCGAGGGCGTGCTGCGGGTCGCCAACACGCAAGGCCATCCGCCTTGGGACTTCATCGATGAGACCGGCGAGCTTGATGGTCTGGGCGTCGATCTGGCGCGAGAGGTGGCACGGCGCATGGGCGTGGCTGGCGTGGACTTCGTCTCAGCGCGTTTCGCCGATCTGATACCTGGACTCCAGGCCGGTCGCTTCGACCTTGTCATCGCGGGCCACACCATCACGCCTGAACGCGAGGAGGTCGTCGACTTCACCGATCCATACATGGTTGTCGGCACCAGCGTTTTCACCGCTGGCACGGGCACGACGATCGCCTCGCTCGACGATCTGCCTGGCACAACGATTGGCGTACTCGCCGGTTCTATCCAAGAGGGATGGCTCGCCGAGAACTATCCCGATCAGATCACGGTGCGGACCTATCAGAACCCAACACTCGCGCTTGGTGATCTCGCCGTAGGGCGGGTCGATGGCGTGATCTATTCGAACGACGCCGGAAGCTACATCGCCGCGCAGCGGGACCTCGATGTTGTGGCTGCGGTTCCGGTCGACAGCGAAGTGAATGCGATGGTCGTCGCGGAGGGGCAGGACAGCTTGCGCGAGGCGGTGAACGCGGCGCTAGCAGAGATGATCGCGGACGGGACCTACGCCCGCCTATCCACCGAATGGCTTGGCGGGCTCGACATGGCGGCGGAGCTCATCGCGCTCGACCAGTAATGGACCCTGGCTGTGCTCGATCTCGTCGTCCGTGCCGCACCGCTTCTCCTGCAGGGAACGATCATCACGCTGATGCTGGGCGTGACGGCGTTCGCACTCGCCTTGCCGTTTGCGATCGCGGTCGCCTGTGCGCGTCTTTACGGAAAACGCTGGCTGAACTGGCCATCACGGGCGCTGATCTCGGCGTTTATCGGCACGCCTCTGCTGGTGCAGATTCTCCTACTCTATTACGGGCTTCCAGAGATCGGGATCGTGCTGCCGGCAATCCCGACGGTGATCGCGGCCTTGGTGCTGCATTCTGGGTGCTACATGGCGGAGGATTGCCGGGGCGCAATCGGTGCCGTCGCCCGGGATCAGTGGGACGCGGGCAAAGCGCTCGGGCTGGGGTCGTTGCGCACATTCCTCTTAGTGATCTTGCCGCAGGCGCTCCGTTCGGCCGTTCCGACCCTTGGGAGCCGGTTCATCGCCATGATGAAGGAGACCTCCCTCGCCTCCGTTGTAACCGTCACTGAACTCACGCGCGTGGCCGAGACCGTTGGCGCCGCCACCTTCCGCTATATCGAGATCTTCGTTGTCGTTGCGCTGATTTATTGGGTCATCTCATTCGGTCTGGCGCGGCTTCAGTTCCTTCTGGAGCGGCGTTTCGCCGTATCGGTCGGGCCGTGAGCGGGGGCTACGGGGCCGCAGTGGCCGCGCGCTACGACGAGGAGGTCTCGCATGCGCTCGGTTCGGGAGAGGCGTTCCATTGGCTTACGGTACTGCGGTCCTTCATCGGCGGCCCGGCACGACGCCGCATCCTCGATGTCGGGTCGGGGACGGGTCTGTTGCTCGAAGTGTTGGTGCGTGCGGGGGCACGGGCGCGCGGGATCGAGCCTTCGGCGGCCATGATCGCTTACGGTCTTCGGCGCCGTCCGTTGCTACGACGTGGCCGTCTGCGTCACGGTGGGACTTATGATGCCTCGGCGTTTCGCGCAGGTTCACTCGACGCGATCGTGTGCCGCCAGGTTCTGTGCCACCTGACGAACCCTGGTGCCGCTTTCGCCGCTTGGCGCCGCTGGTTGCGCCCCGGCGGTGCGTTGGTTCTGGCGGATGGGCTTTGGCCATCCGAGGCGTGGAGCGAAGCCGCCCTTGCCGCTCAGCCCTTTGCGTCGCTTGCCGGTCCCGAACCCGTTGCCGCCGCGCTGAAGCGGTCGGGCTTCAGGATCCGTGCCGCTCAACGTTGGTCTGCCGTCGAGGCGGCGCGACGGCGAATGAAACGGCCTGACCCGACGCCGCGGTACCTGGTGGTTGCCCTTAAGCGCTGGAGCCCGGGCGCGGGGTTCCCGCGTCGCTCCTTATCGCCCTATTTCGGCGGTCAAGCTGCAACCAATCCCCGAAGGATGACGGCAAGGGTCTCCCGTCGCATGTTCGCGTACCGTTGCTCGGTGATGCCGAACAGGCCCCGGTGCAGGATCATGCCGTCGACGATGCTCGCAAGCGACCGTGCCAACAGCTTGGGGTCCAAATCGGAACGGATGGCACCCTGTTCCTGGAGATGCGCCAGTGCGTACGCGTAGTGGTCGCCAAGGTCCTCGAAGAAGGCTGACACCGATCCGGCAAAACGCTCTGAGGCGAAGCTGGGCCCGAACACCTCGAAGAACACCCGGATGAGCTTAGCGTGGTCGTCGGGGACGTTCATGGCCTCCTCCAGCGAGCCGATGAACGCGTTCACATCGTCAGGAACGGCGGTCGCCATGAAGCGGGCGCGCATCCGCGCGAAGTACCGCTCGCCCATCGCTTCGGCGATGGCTTCCTTGTTCTTGAAATAGAGATAGAGCGTACCCTTACCGAGCCCCGCCGCTCCGGCGACATCGGCAACGGTTGCGGCATGGTAGCCGCGCTGGCTGAACGCGGTGATGGCGGCATCCAGGATTCGGTCTTGCATCTCTTCTCGATTGACGACCTTGGGCATGCGCTTTCCTGCCGGAACGGGTTTCGTTGGCATCGGTTTTTATGACTGGACAGTCAGTCATTATCATCGTACGTCACCGAGTATCCAGACATCATAAGCTGCTGACGGAAGCTGTCGTGACCGCCACTGCCTCCACCGGCAAATCACCTCCTGCCACGGCGCATGCCCCGATCACCTGGCACTACGAAGGACGGACCGACGGTCTGGTCGGCACCGGCGCGACGGGCGCGGAAAGACTGCTCGGCTATGGGACTGCGGGCGTGCTTACGGCCATCATCGTCGGCGCCGACCTGATGCGTGCAACCCCCGTGGCCACCGCCTGGTGGCAGATGGCGGTCCTTGCCTTCTTCGCCTATGACGTCGCCGGTGGTGCCGTCGCCAACATGCTCAACTCATGCAAACGCTTCTACCACGCGCCACGGCATCCGCGTGAAGCTGGGCTGCTGTGTGTCCTGAAGGATGCGCGAGTCTTCACCGGGATCCATGTCCATCCCATCATCATCGCCGCGACGCTTGGCGGTAGCGTCTTCGTCTCCATTGGCTGGTACCTGGCGCTTCAGGGCGCCGTGTGGGTCACGCTGGCAACGCCGTTGTATCTGCGCCGGGCGGCAGCGACCGCGTGGACGATGGTCGCGACCCTTGTGCACCAGTTTTGGGTGCCGCTCGGCCCGGGCCTGGAATGGGTGATCCCGGCATTGTTCATCAAGATGGTGATGGGTCACGCCGTGCGCGAAGAACCCTATGCCGCCGCAGATCAGATTGCCCGGGCCCGACGCGCCGGCTGAGGGAGGCCCTGTGACCGTCCCCAACGGCGCTTCTTCCCAACTCCCATTGCGCAGGGTAGTGCCACGAACCCGCAAAGGACGATCAGCGCGTCTGCCCTTCGCACCTGTCCTTCTCCAGGAACGCGCGCAGCCCTTTTTCGTCGTGGTCGTCAAATCGTTCGTCTGTCAGCGTGAGGTTGGCGATCCGGTCGACCCGACAGGTTCGTAAGTCGTCACGCAGTTCGCACCAGGCCGAAAGCATCCAGCCAACGGTTAGATCCCAGATCACCAGCGGACGGACCCGCCCCCCGAACCGTATTGCACGTGTCAGGGGCGACGTTGCGGATCAGCTCGAACCGAGCTGTCCAGTGCTGCGGCTTCCCGGGTGTCGAATCGCCCCGTCCTTCGTGACCATTCGCTTCGAGCGAGGCGTCGAGCGCTCACTTCTCTGCCTGCACGTCGGCCGGTATGGGGCAGTTGATGCAGACGCGATTATCGCAAAGGCGACAGAGCGTTCGGCGATCGGTAGCTGTCGTCTCCATCGACGACAGCATCTTGCCCAGCAGCGTCGCGAGGGTCTCCCGCTCCACGTCGGTCAGCGGGGTCAGCAGCGGTCGGATGGCGGCGAGACGTCCCTTCAGGAGTTCCTCGCGCAATGCCGTGCCCCGTTCGGTCAGATAGAGCGCAACCGCCCGCTTATCCTGCCCCTTGCGACGTTCAACGAGGCCGTCGGAAACGAGCCGATCGAGGAGGCGAACGGTTCCCGGGTGGGACAAGCCAAGGATGCGTCGCAGCTGATCGTTCGACGGGCCGCAGCCGTATCCGATGACGACGAGCGCCGCGGGTGTCTCACCGGCGTGGTTGAGAACGTCGCGCGCCGTGTCCTCAATGCGATCGGCGACAGCGAGGCCAACGACACCAAGCAGATTGGCTGTGCGGTCCATCATTCTTCGAATGATAGGTGCGGAGCGCACGTTCTTCAACTTGACATTACGTGCGTAGCGCACGTAATGTTAAAGTCCAGGACGAACGTAGTGACCTGCCGCCACCCGGCGGGCACTTGATCGAACTGAGTGTGATCCGGAAGGAGCGCAACAGATGGCAGACGCGGTTCGCAGGAGCATGCTTGTCGGCGCGGGGCTTTATGCGGCAACCGCGGTTGTTGGGCGCGGCAATGCCCATACTCTGGATGCCGGCACTAGCGGTCTGTTGCTGGGCGCTGAAGGATGGGATGCGAACAGCCCGCCAGGACTGGAGTTCCTGTTTGAAGCGCGGGTCCAGCTACACCTTCCACCGATGGACGTGGGGACGACGCCCGAAGGCCAGCGGGCGATCTTCCTCGTCAGGGGCGGCACCTTCGACGGGCCTCACCTGCGCGGACGTGTGGTGCCGGACGCAGGGGCCGATTGGGTACGCATTCGCCCGGACGGAACGGGCGTCCTCGATGTCCGTTTCTGCCTGGAGACGCACGATAACGCTCTGATCTACGCGTATTGGCAGGGGCGGTTTTGGTCGGCCCCGGAAGATGCCCATTATGCGACCGACTTCGAGAAGCCGGACGATCCAGCAGGTGCATGGCGCTATTACTTTCGTGCGGCGCCGCTATTCGAGACCGGCGATACCCGCTATGCGTGGCTCAACAACCTCATCTCGGTGACCAAATCCCGAACGGGCGATGGCGGTCCCATCCATCGCGTTTTTGCCGTGACGTGATGTGCTTGCAGCGCATTTCATGATCCGTGAGCAGCTGATCACAAGCCGTGACCCAGGGACAGGAGGTAATCTGGTGTACAAGCGTGCATGATGCTCGCTCCATGGTGTACTTCTCGCTCTTCCCGACTGCGCTCGGTGACTGCGGGATTGCCTGGTGCAACGACATCGTCGTCGCAACGCACCTGCCGGAAGAGAGCGCTGCCGACACGGGCCGTCGTCTGGCCGCGCGCGCGGGCGCCATGAGGGGCGAACCATCGGGCGTCATCCGTCGCGCCGTCGCGTTGATGACCGCTCTGCTCGACGGCCAGGGAACGGACCTTACTTCCATCGTTTGCGACTTCGGCGGGATCGATCCGTTTGCGGCACGGGTCTATGCCGCAACGCGCGCGATCCCGGCCGGCGAGACATCGACCTATGGCGCCATCGCCTCGCAACTCGGCGACAGGCAGCGTGCCCGCGACGTCGGGCAGGCCCTCGGGCGCAATCCGTTGCCGATCGTGGTGCCGTGCCATCGTGTCATCGGCGCGGGCGGCAAGCTCACCGGCTTCTCGTCAGCCGGTGGTGTCGCAACGAAGCTCAAAATGCTCGCGATCGAAGGCGCCCTGGTCGGCGGCGCGCCCGGGCTGTTCGATGATCTTCCGCTCGCGGCGAAGCCGAGACGCTGAGCTCCCTCGGTCCTCGCCCTCTAGCAACAGTGCGTCGGACGGCCCCGTCTTGCCGCGGCACCTCGTTCGGTGAGGCTGGAATGCTGGGATACTGACCGGAGTTCTGGCCGAAAGGCCCGGCCGAGGACTGCTATACGGTCAAGGTCACCACCCACTTATGCTTGCCGATCTTCCGTGATCGCTCGAAGCCGGCACGCTCGAAGGTCGAGAGTGCCCCGTTGAAAAGAAATGCCGGAGAAGCCTTTCGGCCCTCGATATCCTCCGGGTATCCCTCGATGCGGCCCCCGCCCAGCGTCCTGATCTGCCCGATCGCCCCTTCAAGGGCGGTGGAGGCCACTCCGGTGCCGCGATGGCCTTTGCCGGCGAAGAAGCAGGTGATCCGCCAGTCGGGGAGCGTCAGACCGGCCGCCAGATAGGCGCGCTGATTATGGATTCGCGGAAGCTCGTCCGGCGACCCGAACTGGCACCAGCCGACGCAGTCCGGACCCTGGAAAACCAGAGAGGCATGCGCCCGTCCTTCCCGAACGCGGCATTCCTTCGCCTTGCGCTTTCCTGCCGGCGTGTCGTCCAAGCACGCGCCCTTGCCGTGGTACCACATGCACCAGCAGCCGCCCCAAACACCGTTGTTGGCCTCGACCAAACGCGCGAAGCCCGGCCAAGTCTCCGAATCCAGTGCCTTGGTTCGGTATTCCGTCAGCAGATGTCTCGACATGAGACAGCATTACGTGCGCTGCGCACATATCGTCAAGCTGAGAGTTCTGCGTCCGGTGTGGGATGTCCCGCCGCGTCAAGACGGGTCTTCGCCGGCGAAGGCGACGACCATGTGCGAGTGATGCATGGTGATGCTGTGACCATCGATGCAGGACACGAAGGGCCTTACCGACTCCGTTTTGCCGATGGTGTCCGCTGCGGCCAGGGCTTCTTTCATGCTGGCCCATTCGATGTGTTCGATCCACAGGCCGTCTTCGGTGCAGGACAGGTTACGGTGGATAAAGCCGGGCTGTGACCGGACAAAGGCCGAGGACGCCTCGATAGTCGCCTCGAACTGCTCGCGGGTGACCTCTTTCCCGAGGCGGAAATGCACGGTCTCGATGACATGCGGGGGCATGGGCGGGCTCCTCTCAAGGTCAGGTCAGTGGGAGAAAGGGATCTACGATGCCAGGTCGCTGGCCCAGGCATCCGACAGGGCGGCGGTTTCAGCTCTGGCGCGTTCGATGGCGGCCGCTTTTTCTTCCGGTCCCGAGAATTGAAGCGGCTGTGCATGGATGACATCCGCGTCGGCGAGGCCGACAAATCCGAAGACGGCCTTCAGATGCGGCGTCAGACAATCCATGCCTTCAAACGCGCCGCCGGGCCGGTAGCTGCCGCCGGTGGCGAGAAGCATGACCGCCCTCTTGCCGGCAAGGTGGCCGACCACGCCTGACGGCCCGACATCGAAGGTGCGGCCGCTGCGGACAATGTTGTCGACGAAGGCTTTGAACACCGCCGGCATGCCGAAATTGTGCATCGGAATGCCGAACACCAGCAGATCAGCCTTCAAGACGCGATCGACCAGCGCGTCGGAGGCGGCGAGCGCCGTCTTCATCTGCGGCGTCCGCTCCGCTTCATTGAGGTACATGGCAGCGGTCGCCATCGCATCGAGCGGTGTGGCCGGGGTTTCGGCAAGGTCCAGCCGGTCGACCTCAAGACCGATACCGCTGCGCTTCAGGCGCTCGACGAACAGCGACGACAGCATCCTTGAGGTCGACCCTTCAAGACGGGCGCTGCAATCGAGGTGAAGCAGGCGTTTGGGGGCAGGCAAGACGCATCCTTTCTGGTTCGCCTGGCCTGGTTACGCTATGCCTGTGACAGTTTCTGTCAGGGGCGACCGTGCGCACCATTCGCCTGTTTCAGGTTCTCGATTATCTCCGCGCCCGGTCCCAGCCCGTCTCCGCGGAGCGGATCGCGCGTCACCTCGGCGTTTCGGTCAGGACCCTCTACCGGGATATCGCGACGCTGCAGGGCATGGGAGCCCCGATCCGCGGCGCCGGCGGTCTCGGCTATCAGCTTGAGAGGGGTTACTTCCTGCCCCCGCTCCATTTCGACGCCGATGAGCTCGACGCCATCGTCCTGGGGCTTCGCCTCGCCGCCAAGCGGGGCGATCCGGACCTGGCTGTGGCCGCCGACCGGGTGCTGGGCAAGCTCGCCGCATCCGGCGAGGAGGTCGCCTCCGATCTCGACCGTCCCCTGCTGGCCGTCGGCTCCCGCCGGGACGCGGAAGGTGCAGATCGGATCGCCGAGCTCCGTCGGGCGGTGCGGGAGCGGCGGCTTATCAGGATGGCTTACAGAAACGAAGCGGAGGTGCTCACCGACCGGACTGTGCGTCCGCTCGGCCTTACGGCCTTCGAATCCGTCTGGCTGCTGACGGGTTGGTGCCTGGCCAGAGCCGACTTCCGGAACTTCCGTCCAGACCGGATGGAATCCTTGGTCGTCCTAACCGACCGCTTTGCCGTCGAGTCCGGCAAGGAGTTCCGGGACTATCTGCGTCTTCTCTAGCGACCGTGATTGCCCCTGATACTCTGCGCCTGGATTCTTCCCCTCGCCGTCTGCCGACACAAAGGAGCAGCGTTGGATCCCCAAGGCGCGGTTGGGGCTGGCGTCAGCGGGCGATGACCTCCACGCGACGGTTCAAGGCCCGACCTTCTTCCGTCGTGTTGGGCGCGACCGGAGCGAGAAAGCCGGCACCGGCATGCTGCATACGGCCGCTCGCGACGCCGTGCTCGGCTTCCAGTGCCGCTCGCACGGCCGCAGCGCGGCGCTGCGACAGGCCGAGATTGTACTCCATCGTGCCCTGATTGTCGGTGTGGCCGACGATGACGACGTCCAGGTCCGGCGCGTTGTTCAGCAAACGGGCGATTTCGGCGATGGTCTGGGCGCTCTCGGGTTCGATGGCATCGCTGTCGAAGGCAAACGTGATCCCGTAAAGCGCAACCCGGCCGGTCTCCAGAATCTCCGATTGCATCTGTTCGGCGTCGATCATCCTGATTTCCAGGGGCGCGATCTCGACGACACCAAGCATGACGCGTACCCGGTTCTGGGTATCCGGGCTGACGATCACCGTCGCATAAGCGTCGCCTTCTTCAGGCCGGGCGAGCCTGGCCGACAGCACGTGATGGTCGAACCGGTCGACCACCATGGTCGGCAATGGAAACTGGTCCAGGTCATAGGAGATGCCACCGCAGTCCCCGGTCTCGCAGGCAAACACCGTCTCGAAGCCGTTGCTGGCCAGTGCCGCTTCGAAATTGCGGACCACCGCTATCGGCGAGATGTCCGCATCGATGATGTAGGAAATCCGGGTCACGCGACCTTCGAGCGACTGAAAGCCGTCCGCGCCGGCGGCCGCCGGAAAGGGATAAACGTCGAACTCCTGGAACTCGTATCCGTTGATGATGCTGCCTTCATAGCGGCCGACAAGCGGATGGTCGGAGGCGCCCTCGATATCCTGGGCAGCGGCCGGCGTCCCAACCGCACTGGTCGCCACCATCACCGCCGCGAACACCAGACACGTCGGAATATGCTTGAAGAGTCCCGACACCTTCAGCTCTCCCCTGCCCTGACATCACCGACGCTGGACTGCGCATCCTGCACGGATGCCAGAAAAGCCGGACTTTGCGACAAAGATGTGGTGGGCGTGGAGGCCCGTCCACGCCTTGGCGTGCCGGGCCCCCGGGGTGTTCCCGTGTCGGTTGGACGCGTCAGTTGGGCAGCAGATAGGCCGCCTCGAGATCGACGCGTTGCGATCGGTCCGTCGGCACCTCGTTCATGATCTTGTCGATGATGTTGTGGTTGATCGCTGTCCAGTAGGCCGACGCGGTCATGTCCAGATAATCCGCCTCGTCCGCCTCGATCCGCCGGTAGTCGGGGCTCATGAGAAAGTCCTCCAGATCGGCCATGTTGTGGAACTCCATGACGGTGATCCCGTCCCATTGGGCGCCGACCTCATGCCAGAACAGGTCGCCTTCCCCGTCGGGGCCGATGTTGTGGAGCTGCGCATACCGGGCGACGAAACGGTGCGTGGCCGGCTGTGCCAGAACCAGATCGGCGTGATCGGTCAGCCAGTGCGCCTGCCAGTCGTCCCGGGTCACGCCTTCGGCGACTTGGTGGATCTTGATCAGACTGACCGCCTCGCGGGCTCCGCGGTTCGGGATCACGATGTACTCGGCCGTGACCAGATGCGGCACCGAGCGGAACATGACGTGCTCTTCGGGGACGATGTACTGCGGAAACTTGCCCTGTCCGAACGAGATCGACAGATCCTCCAGATTGTTGAAGGCCATGTAGGCAAAGCCATCGTATTGCGGGCGCTGATACGGCGGAATGTTGCCGACGATCTCGCTGAACAGGTCGCCATCGGCGTTCAGCGGCGGCTGGTAGGGCGGCGCAAAGAACGATGTCGGCCCCGATGAGATCCGATGGACCTGATCGTAGCGGAGCATCAACGCCATGCTCGCATCGTCGGGACCGTCCCGGTGCGTGAACCGCATGCCATGGATCTTCCGCCAGTACTCATTCCAATACTCGCCGGCGATATAGGGGTTCTGCTCGAACGCCAGGTCTTCAGGTTGCGCCGTCTCAAGGTCGACCGGCAGACCGTCAAGTCCGACGAGATTGTCCGGATCGCGTGGGCGTTCGCTCTCCGGCGTCAGATCCGGCCGCATCAGAAATGCCGGCAGGACGATCAAGGGGGGGCGTGTGTTGTCATACACCCCTGGCCGATCGGCGGTGTTCGGATCGCCGACGGCGTCCGTCGCATGGCTGTAACTGTCGCGATAAGGCGGGCGCTCCAGGATATCAGCCTGGGCAGCGGTGATCGTCGCACCGGTTGCAGCGGCCATGAACAGGCCGGCAACGGCACAGTGCATATGGCGATGCATGGTTGGGTTCCTCGTGTTCCGAAAGCTGCACCGGCATATGGCCGTCTAGGTCACCAAGCGTAAAGTAGGCACCGTTTGGTGACCTTGGCTTGGGAGCATCACACCTGGTGCCTGCCCCAGGGTCACCGAAAGGTGACTACTATGCATTCAGGTACTGAAAAACTATCTATCGGATCGCCGGAAGGCGTGATCCCCGTCACCGAAGGCGATGCCATGGAAGACGCAACCAGACTGACCCTCGACATCGTGTCGGACACGATCTGCCCCTGGTGCTATGTCGGGAAGCGCCGGCTGGAAGCCGCCCTGGCGGCCATCGGCGACGGCCTATCCTTCGACATCCGCTGGCGACCCTACGAGCTGAACCCGGACATGCCCCGCGAAGGCCTGGACCGGAAGCTATATCGGACGCGAAAGTTCGGCAGTTGGGCAACATCGCGTGAACTCGATGCCCAGGTGGCGGCGGCGGGCGCCACGGAAGGGCTGGAATTCCATCACGACCGGATCGAGAAGACACCGAACACCCTCCTGAGCCACGTCCTGGTTCGTCTCGCCGGCGACGCAGGCCTCCAGGGCGACCTGGTTGAGGCGCTCTTCAGTGCCTACTTCGTCGAAGGCAGGGATGTCGGCGATCCGGCAGTCCTGGCGGCGATCGGGTCCGATACCGGACTGGACCGGGCGACGGTCGAAGCGGCGTTGGCAGACGAGGCCCTGCACGCCGATGTCAGGGCGGAGGCGCGGAGCTTCGCCCAGTCCGGGATCCGCGGCGTCCCGACGGTGCTTCTCAACCGTGTTGTGATCGTCTCCGGCGCACAGCGGCCCGCGCTGATCGAACACGCCTTGCGCAAGGCCGCGGCCGACGAAAGCGTCATCGCGGCGGGAAGGCTGTTGGCGGATGCCTGACCCGCTTCCCCAGCGCCTCGACATCGCGGTTGCCGGCGGATCGATCGCCGGGCTTTGCGCAGGCACGGCCCTGCTGTCGGCCGGCCTTGATGTGCACGTCTTCGAACGATCCGCGGAAAGGCTGTCGAGCCGCGGCGCAGGCATCGTGGTCCAGCCGGAACTGTTGGACCTGCTCAACGCGGTGGGCGCGCCCCCGCTGGCGACAACACGCTGCGGCAGCCGACGCATGTTCGATGCGCCGACGGGCGGGGTCGAGACGACGCGCATGCCGCAGCGCTTCACCTCCTGGGAGGCGATCTATGCGGCCCTGCGGTCGGCATTCCCGGACGATCGATATCATCTTGGCTGCGAACTGGCGCTTGCGTCCCGGTCGGGTGACGGTGTCGAGCTTGTCATCGGCAGCGACCGGGTTGATGCCGACCTCCTGGTCGCTGCCGATGGGATCGGATCGGGTTTCCGCAGCGGCCTGGCCCCGGGCACGGTCACGCGCTACGCCGGCTACATCGCCTGGCGCGGCGTGGTGGACGAGTCCCAGCTCCACCCGGATCTGGTCGACGACTTCGACGACACGTTCAGCTTCTGCCGTCCGGTGGGGGGCGGGCACGCGCTTTGCTACTTGATTCCGGGCGACGGGCCCGCCGTCGCCCCCGGCCGCCGGCGCCTGAACTGGGTCTGGTACATCCCCGTCGGAGACGACGCGACGCGGGACGCGCTCCTGACCGACAGATCCGGGAAACGAAGACAGGTCTCGGTACCGCAGGGCGAGATCGGTGATGTTGCCCGCCGGTTCCTGCTGGCGCGGACCGACCTGCTGGCCGCGCCGTTCGCCACGCTGGTTCGTGCAACGCCCGATCCGTTCATCCAGTCGATCGTCGACGTGGCGCCGTGCGGCATGGTCTTCGGCCGGGTGTGCCTTGTCGGCGACGCGGCCTTCGTCGTGCGTCCCCACACCGCTGCCTCGGCGGCCAAAGCGGCCGCCGATGCGATGGCGCTCGCCCAGACGCTGCGCGGCGGCAACGGCGACTTCGATAGTCGCCTGTTGGAATGGGAACGCCAGCAGGTCGCGGTTGGACGGCGTTTGGTCGACTACGGCGTGATGCTTGGCGAGCGCACGCACCGGCAGCCTACCCATTCTTGAGGTGACCGTCAGGAGAAGGTGACGAACGACGATGGCGACGGATCGCGTGTCCAACGAGAACAGCGGCGACGAAATCAAGGTCTACGGTCGAGCTGGATCCACCGAAGGCTACGATATCCGGGATTTCCTGGCGCGCACCGTCGTCGCGTTCAACTGGGTGGATTTGACGTGCGAGGATGACTGCCGGTCTGTGCTGGGGCTTGGCGACTACGAAGCGTTGCGGTTTCCCATCGTCGAGTTTCCCGACGGCGAACGGCTCTTCGGCCCGCGCGTGCGCGAGATCGCCCACCGGCTCGGCTGGGTTACCACGCCACGCTACAAGGAGTATGACCTGTCGATCTATGGCGCGGGGCCGTCCGGATTGTCGGCGGCGGTCTACGCCGCCTCCGAAGGCCTGCGCACGGTGCTGATTGAGCGGCACGCCGTCGGCGGACAGGCGGGAACAAGCTCGCTGATCGAAAACTACATGGGGTTTCCGCACGGCATCAGCGGTGCAGCCCTGGCAGAGCGGGCTCGGCAACAGGCCGTCAAGTTCGGCGCCGAACTCATCATGATGGGCGAAGGCATCAAGGCCGAGTTTCGGGATAACCGGATCGATGTGAGCATGGCCGACGGATCGCGCATGGTGGCGAAGGCCAACATCTGCGCCACCGGGGTCGAATACCGCCGGCTGGGGGTCGAGAACGAGGATCGGTTCCTCGGTGCCGGCCTGTTCTACGGTGCCGGCGCCGCGGAGGCACCCTACTGCCTGCGCGAACACGTCTATGTTGTCGGCGGCGGCAACTCCGCCGGCCAGGCAGCCATGCACCTCGCCGACCACGCCCGGAACGTGACCATGCTGGTGCGCGGCGCCTCGCTGGCGGAGTCCCTGTCGTCCTACCTGGTCGACCGCATCCAGCGGACGGCCAATGTCGACGTGCTCTACAACGCGGAGGTCAGCGGTCTCGACGGCGACGAAAACCTGGAGGCAATTCGCGTGCGATCACTGACCGCCGATACCGTGTCGACGGTGCCGGCGCGACGTTTGTTCGTGTGCATCGGCGGGGTGCCGAACACCGAATGGGCGAAGGATACCGACATTGTCCGCGATCGATCCGGTTATCTGGTGACCGGCCCGGATCTTCTCCACGAAGGTCGGCCGCCGGCCTGCTGGCGCCTCGAGCGTCAGCCCTACTATCTTGAGACCAGCGTGCCTGGTTCCTTCGCCGTCGGCGATGTCCGCCATGGGTCGATCAAGCGTGTGGCCTCGGCCGTCGGTGAAGGGGCGATGGCCGTCTCCTTCGTCCATCGATACCTGCAGGAAACGCACGGATAGCCGGACGGCTTGTGCCGTCACCTGGGACGGCAACAGAGCTTCCGGCATTCGAACCAACGCACGATGCTCTACCTGTTTGAATTAGATCAGCTTATCTGCGTTCAGATGATTCCATCCGAACGCAGGTTGATCTAGGTTGCCATGCGTGACCGAAAACGAACCACCGATCTATGATCCCCGCTACCCGGCGCGGCAACTTCTTGACCTGATCGCGGACAAGTGGACGCCGATCATCATGTATTGCCTGTCCGGCGGTACCCGTCGCTTCTCCGCACTTCAGCACCAGATCCCCGACATCTCAAAGAAGATGCTGATCCAGGTTCTGCGAAGGCTTGAAGCCGATGGGCTGGTCGATCGCAAGGTCTACGCCGTCGTTCCGCCCAAGACCGAGTACAGCCTGACCGGGCTCGGCAAACGCATGCATGAGCCGATCGCCATGTTGTGCGAATGGGCGATCGACAACGAGAAAGACCTGAAGACCATCCACCGACGCCGAAGCGCTGCAGAGCCCCAGTAGCGGCAAACAAGCTGCAGGACGGCGATGCACGGAACGGGCGCGTTCATCGCATTTGCTCATGTTTGTCATCAAGCGCCTGGGGATCCCTGCTATACTCGCCGGCATCAAGTGGGCCGCGCCGGTCTCGTACCGCACTCGCATTTGCGCGGACCGATGTCCGGCGTCGATCTTCGCCAGATCGCAGTCGGCCGGTCATACCGAAATCGGGAAACGCGCCGGATGCTACGGCCACTCTCCGCCCAGATCGTCGGAAGCTACGTGAAGCCCCGCTGGCTGGTTGATCACGACCTGGTGCGATCCAATCGCAGATCCTGCTGGCTTCCCGGCGAGAACGCGATCGACGAAGCCCGGCAGGATGCCGCCTTGCTGGCGATTTACGACCAGGAGCGGGCCGGACTGTCCGTCGTCAACGACGGCGAGGCGCAGAGGGCCGCGTATGACCGGCATTTCCTTTCGGTCTTGACCGGTCTGGACTACGCCCACCTGGAGGAAAAACATCGAAGAGCCGAAGTTGAAACGCGAAAAAGTACGGACCCGGACAGTGTCTATCTTAAAGAAGGATTGTACAGCCCGACCGTTACCCGGGAGATAGAGTGGCACGGCCCGGTTTCATTGGATGAGGTTCGCTTTCTCAAGCGCCGTGCCTCGCGTCCCATAAAGTGGAACATTGTCGGCCCCCTCACGCTCAGCAACTGCGCGGTCGATAAGTACTATGGGGATCCCCATGAGTTTGTATTTGCGATTGCCAGGGCCCTAAACAAGGAAATCCGCGCGGTCGAAGCTGAGGGTGTTGATCTCATCCAGATCGATGAGCCTGCGTTCCACTCCGCGCTGTCGGTGGCGCGCGAGATCGGCGTTGAGGTGATCAGGACAATGGTCGAAGGGGTTCGAACCCCAGTCTTCGTCCACGTGTGTTACGGCTACGCGCTCGTCTATGGCGACAAGAAGCCAAGCAGCACCTATCCCGAGGTGCTTGAGATCCTGTCGGACTGCCCGATCGCCGGCATTAGCGTGGAGTACCAGCAACCACGCCACACCCCGGATCTGCTGAGATACTGCGGCGACAAACACGTCGCTCTTGGTTTGATCGACCTGGCCGACAAGACCATCGAAACGCCGGAGCATGTCGCATCGCGCATACGCGAAGCATTGTCGATTGTGGAGGCCGATCGCCTCCATCCCTGTACCGACTGTGGCATGTGGTATCTGGATCGCCCGACGGCGTTCGGAAAGATCTCGGCGCTTGCCAAGGCAGCGGGTATCGTCCGATTGGAACTGGGGATCCGGGATCTCGGGGACGGATAGTCGGCTCCAGGGGTTCCTTTCACGCATCCGGCCGCGGCTAGACGCGCCTTCGGGGAGCACCTTCCTTGACCATGGCGACACGCGTGACGCACGGGCCCGAAACCGCGGTGCCGCAAGCTTCGGCGCTGCATTGGAGATATCATGACAGGCCTGTCCAAACGTCCGGAGTTGAGGACGCAGAGACTGCTGCTGCGCCAATGGCGCGCGGACGATTTCAGGGTCTATGAGCACTATTACAGCGATATTCGCACGGCGCGCTTTGTCGGTGGCGTGATGTCACCGGACCGGGCGTGGCGGCACATGGCAGCGCTGATCGGTCACTGGGACCTGATGGGCTTCGGCTACTGGGCGGTGGAGGAACTGGAGACCGGCACGTTCGTCGGATGTATCGGTCTTTGGAAATCCCACGGGTGGCCCGAACTGGAACTGGGATACTGGCTGACCGAAGCGACGGTCGGCAAAGGATATGCCACCGAAGCCGGACAAGCGTCCCTGGACTATGCCTACCGCGTGCTCGGCGCTGATACCCTGGTCAGCTACATCGATCCCGCCAACACGCCCTCAAAGAAAGTCGCCGAGCGTCTGGGCGCCACGTTGGAGACGGAGATCGACCTGTTGGATTGCGGCCGCCACTGCGTCTACCGCTATAGCAAGCCAAAGGCCCACAACTAGTCGGCGGCGGCTAAGACGCCGGCAGAACTGCCAAACGCGGCTCGCGCCCGACACGACCTGGCCGCTTCAGAGCTTTTCGCCCGGTATCTGGCTGGCTTGCGTCAGCCAGTCCCGAAACCGATCCTCATCGATCACATCACCTTCATGGATATGGAAGTAGCGCACGTCCGGGTGTTTGGATCCAACCGGGGGAACGGGTGTCAGGGACGTGCCGCGAAGAAAGGCGACTTTGATGTATCTGGTCATGCAATGAAAGGAGAGGAACCAGCCCTGACCTTCGATGCCGTAGAGGGGGGAGTTCCACTTGACCGCCTTCTGCACCTGGGGGACCACCTTTGCCACAAGGTCATCGATGCGGCGCCCGACATCGCGCTTCCAGCCCGGCATAGCCGCAAGATAGGCTTGGACCGGCCCGTCCCCGTAACCCTTGGGTATCTGCGGGTTGCCGCCAGCGAGCAGCGTGGGCTGCGCAGCGTCCGCCGTCCTTCCGGAATTCTTGCCGGCCATCGATCCATATCCCCTGCCCCGACGTGCTCTTGGCCGCGCTACCTGGTTGCCGGCCCGCGCAGGCCGCGGATCGAGCGATACTCGTGTCAATCCATCCTTGCCAGAACCTGCTCAAGCCGGACGAGAAATACCGGCCAGCCGGCCTTGGCACCTTGGTAGTAGCATGGCTGATCCGGCCGGAAGCCCGTCTGCACCATGCGCAACCGTGTGCCGGTGGCCGTGGGCGTAAGCGTCCAGGTGATCGTGCTCTTCAGATCGTGGTCGCCCCAGTTGTAGGAAACCGACCGGTTCATCTCGACGGCCAGAACCTCGC
The DNA here is from genome assembly GCA_028281985.1 of Alphaproteobacteria bacterium. Taxonomy (GTDB): domain Bacteria; phylum Pseudomonadota; class Alphaproteobacteria; order DSM-16000; family Inquilinaceae; genus JANQIU01. Next base: position 29,866 of record JANQIU010000225.1, read on the forward strand.
ACTCCACCTTGCCCCAGTCCGCGTCGAGAACGAACCGGTGCCCTACGACCGGGTTGAACTCGTTCTTCATCAACCACTCGCTGATCAGGTGCGGCTGTGTGAGTGCGCGCCACACCTTCTCCGGTGGATGCGGCAACTCGCGTTCGACAACGACGGAACGCGTCTCGATCGACGCTTCGCTCATTGGTCCATCCTCTTCAGCAGGTCTTCAAGATCGTCGAACCGGCTTTCCCAGAAGCCCGCCATGTCCCTTGCCCAGTCGAACAGCGGGGCTAGTGCACCGACCCGGGCTCGGTAGTGCGTGTGTCGGCCAGCCTGCCGGTTGGTCACCAGACCGGCGCGCGTCAGCGCTCCCAGGTGCTTCGAAACGGCCGGTTGCGAGATGCCGGCGCCAACCGTCAGGGCGCCGACCGTTTGCTCACCATCGCGGCACAATCGCTCGAAAAGGGCCCGCCGCGTTGGATCGGCGAGGGTCCAGAACAGGATGTCGGACTGCGGACGCATCACAACGCATTGCTCGATGGTTATGCGATTATCCATAACCGACGGGTTATCTGTCGGTCAAGCGAGAGCCATCGTCAGAGCTCCGGCACCGCCACCAGCGGTGATCTTCCCTCGATGCCCTCTACGCGGCCCGCTTCTGCTTGTGCAGACTGGCCACCAGCAGGCCGTAGATGCTGGCGGCGACGATCAGGAAGGCGACGATCTGATGGGGCTCTATACGGTCGCCCAGGAAGGCCGCGGCGAGCGCCATGGTCAGGGCCGGCCAGGGCGTGGTGATCGAGCTTGCGAGCGAAACGTCGACATGCCGTACCGCATGGAACCAGGCGATCAGTTCCAGATAGTAGACAAAACCCATCACGGCGCCGAAGACCTGAAAGTCCACACGCAGGAGCGTTGCCGCGAAGTTCGAAGGCGCAACCACCGCAACGACCCCGCCGAGAAAGACGGTCGAAATCAGCACCCTGAAAAAGGTGACCTGGGCCGGCGTTACCGGTGTGCGCCCCAACTCCTCCTTGATGATCACATGGGCGACGCTCCACAGGAACGGCACGCCGAGCGCCAGCAGGAACCACGGCGATATCCCGTCGATGCGACCTGTGCCGCCGGTGCCCAGGAAGTACAGCGCCCCGACGAGAGCGGCCGTGAGCAGGAGCTCCACCGGTGTCTTGCGCCGCTTGAGGAACACGGTTTCCCAGAGGATGGCGAACAGCGGGTAGGCCTGGATGGCGATCGCCGCGCTGACCGCCCCTGCCCTCTCGACGCCCAGCACGTAAAGGTAAGTGGACAGCCCGAACATCGCGCCGGTGAGCAGCGCCACCGCGAGCGTCCGGCGCCGCGCCCGGGGAGCGAGCCATGCCCCGAATATGCCCTTGTCGGGCTTGCGCAAACCCCAGGCGAGGAGCGGCACCGCGAACACGACTTGCCAGGCTGAAAGCAGGAAGGCGAAGCCGAGAGCATCGAAGCCGCCGGGCCGGCTGTTCGAGATGATCGGCATCACGCCGAGCAGGCCAAGGCATACGAAGGAGAGTGCGATGCCGGTGGGCATCCGTGGCGTTGTCATTGCGTTGCTATCGATCCGAATGCGCCAATCCGCCCCCTGATTGCATTGACGAATGCATTGCTCAATGAAATCATTGCATTGATGGCAATTTGGATCCCCACCCTCGCCGGCCGCAGCGGCCCCAAATACCTGCAGATCGTCGATGCGTTGGCCGAGGATATCGTTTCGGGGGCGCTGCCGCCGGGGACCCGGCTGCCCCCGCATCGCGACCTTGCCTACGCGCTGGACGTTTCGCCCAACACGACCAGCCGGGCCTACCGCGCGGGCGTGGCGCGCGCGCTGATCCGGGGCGAGGTCGGGCGCGGTACCTTTGTTCGGACGACAGGCGGCACCAGTCTGCCGGGTGCGCCCGCCGATATGCGGCGACCGACAGCGGGGGCGATCGACCTTTCGCGTAACCTGCCCTGCCCCGGTCTTGCTGCACCCGCGCTGGCCGAAACCCTGGCAGCGTTGCAGCGGGAAGGACCGCTGGCGGCCTTCACCGACTACCAGACCGATAGCGACATCGCCCGTCACACGGACGCCGGCATCGCCTGGCTGAACCACGCGGGAATCGCCGCCGACCGCCGCGAGATCGTTGTCACCAATGGCGCACAGCACGGAATTCTGTGCGCGCTGATGGCGGTGACCCGGCCGGGCGACCTGCTCCTGACCGAGGCGCTCACCTATGCGCCGGTCAAGGCCATGGCCGACCGGCTGGCGCTGAAGCTCGCGCCCGTTCTGCTCGATGACGAGGGGCTTTGCGCCGATGCCCTCGACGAGATGTGCCGGGGGTGTGGTGCCAAGGCCCTTTACCTGACGCCGACGTTGCAGACGCCGACGACCGCGACCATGAAACCGGGTCGGCGGGCGCGGATCGCCGAAATCGCCGAACGGTACAACCTGATCCTGATCGAAGACGACGTGTTCGGCAGGCTGCCGCCGGACCGCCCGAAGCCGATCGCCACGCTCGTGCCGGAGCGTGCCGTTTACATCACCAGCACGTCGAAATGCCTGGGTCCGGGCCTGCGTGTCGGTTTCGTCCGGGCGTCCGCATCCCTGGCGAAGGCGATCCACCATGCGGTCAATCTGACCTGCTGGATGCCGGCGCCGCTGATGGTCGACATCGCGGCGCGCTGGATCCGGGACGGGACCGCAGACCGGCTGACCGACGCGCAGCGCCGGCACGCAGCGGATCGTCAAGCGATCGCCCGTGCGGCCTTCGCCGACCACGATGTCCGGGCCGATCCGTACGGGCTGCATCTTTGGCTTACCCTGCCCGCGGGATGGTCGGCCGACGGTTTCAGAGCCGAAGCCACCGCGCGCGGTGTCCAGATCATCGAGGGTGGTGCCTTCGCCGTCGATCCCGGTACGCGCCCGAACGCGGTTCGGCTGTGCTTAAGCCACGAACCGGACAAGGCGCGGCTGGCGCAGGGTCTCGAAACGCTGCAAGCGATCTTGAGCGACGGGCCGCAGGATCCTTCACTGGTGCTGTAGGGTTCAGCGCCCGCTGTTGCGGCACATGGTCAGCGACCGAAGGTCAGGACGATCCCGCCGACGATGGTGTGGATCAGACGCCAGGGACCCGAACAGTCGAGGACGACGATGTCGGCGCGGCGACCGACCTCGATCGTCCCACGGTCCGACAGGCCCATCGCTGCCGCAGGGTTCCGGGCAATCAGGCTCCAGGCCTCGTCCAAGGACTGTGCGCCATGGCGGACGAGCCGTTCGGCGGCATGGAGCAGGCTGGGATAGTAGTAGTCGGACGCAAGCACGGTGCACCGCCCATCGGCGATCGCCTCCTCGGCCGATAGGGCCCCGGTATGGCTGCCGCCCCGAATGACATTCGGGCCGCCCAGGATGACGGGTTCGCTGTGCGCCACGGCATCGGCCGCCACCTCCGGTGCGATCGGGAACTCGCAGACGCGAATGCCAAGGTCCCGGTGGACCGTCCGCTCGGTGCGGGAGCGTTCGTCATGGCTCAGCATGACGGCGCCGTGCCGGGTGGCCATGCCGGCGACCTCCCGGATCTTGGCGGGCACCTCCGGCGCGCGCCGCCCGACCATATCCGCATCGGCCAGGTATTGTTCCAGGGTAAGGCCTGCCCGTTGCGCCCAGTGGGCGAGAGGCTTCTGGCTGCCGCTTCTGACCGATTCCAGTGTCAGGGTCGTGTGATCGTTGAACGCGATCGCCGGTTTCGGATCCAGCGCCAGCCAGCGGTCGAGGTCGTCGATGGCGTCGTGGGCGAAGGTTTCCCACCGAACCTGAACGCGATGATCGGCGGTCAATCGGGGCCGCAGGTCCTGCAAAGCCGCCATGAACTGGCGTCCGGCGGCGAGGCTCCGCATCCCCGGTTCCCAGGATACGGTCAGGCCGTGGAAAGCAGTGGTGATGCCGTTGGACAGCAACTGCCGGTCGACCGAACCCATGGCGATGGAGAAGTCGATATCCACGCCAGGGCGCGGATGCAGTTCCAGTTCGAAGGCGTCGCCATGGACGTCGACGATGCCGGGCAACACGCAAAGCCCGCGACAGTCGATATGTAGGCGGTCGGCGGCCGGTGCGTCGACGATCTGCCCGTCGGCGATGTGCACGTCCGCGACCTCGAAGGTGCCCTGGTCGGTCAGTACGTCGCCGGCCGACAGGCAAACGGATGCCGTCATGCGCAGTCCCAAGCTGGCAGGTTTCGGCGAACCGCCAGTGCGGCGCCTCGCGCTTTTGGGGATGTATCCCACCAGTGACATGGCGTGAAGGACCTGGGCAGAACCGCATCTGCATGGGGGCCATTCGACATTGACATACATACCGGGTGATCGGTATGTATGTTATCATCTTGTGAGAACCCCTCTTCTTGACGCTCTAAACGATCAGGAGCCCGACATGACCGACCAGGATGCGATCCTCGTCTTGTGCCAACGCCTCGGGAAGGCGCATCGGGACAAGGATGCACAGGGCATCGTCGATTGCTATGCGCCCGATGCCGTCATCTACAGCCTTGCCCCGCCGCTCAAGGACAAGATTGATCTCAAGGGAACCGAGGCATGGCTTGGGACCTGGGACGGCCCGGTTCTGCTTGATGCGGACGATGTCGACCTCGTCGTCGCCGACGATCTGGCCTGGATGACAGCACTCAATCGCATACGCGGCACCAAGACGGACGGCAGCGAGGAGGACATTTGGTTCAGGACGACCCTGTGCTTTCGCAAGATCGGCGGGGAATGGCGCATCGTTCACGACCATGCCTCGACGCCCTTCTACATGGACGGGTCGCTGAAGGCCGCTGTGGACCTTAGCCCCCCGTCCCATGCCGGCTTGCAGCCGTAACCCGCGGTCAGTCGGTGACGTCGGCCCGCCATGCGGCAAACGGCGTGTCGGCGAACACGGCATCCTGCGCCGCGGCAAGGCCGCCATTGATCCGCTCCAGCCCCTCGGGCTCGGGCGACACGATGCGGCGCAGGGGCCGTGTACCGGCATCCATGCGGGCCAGGTCGCGGATCGCAACCGCCACGTCCCGCGGATCGGGTCCCTCGGAATCCTGCAGCCCGAAACGGGTCATGCCGATCTGCTGCTCATAGGCCGTGCGACGTTCGTCGTCGATGCGCGTCGCCAGTTCCTCGAAGTACCGCCGCCCATTGGCCAGAAACCGGGTCGGATACTGGGTCGGTTGCACGATGCAGACTTCGACACCGAAAGGCGCCAGTTCGTAGGCCAGCGCCTCGGACATGCCTTCGATGGCGAATTTCGTCGCGACATACCACCCTTGGGTCGGGAACACGATGCGCCCAAGACCCGAACTGACCTGGACGACCAGGCCCTCGCCCCGCGCCCGCATGCCGGGCAGCGCGGCGCGGACCAGCCGATGGTATCCGAACAGGTTCGTGTCGAACTGTGACCGGACATCCGTTTCCTCGTGCAACTCGATGGACCCGGCAAGGATGTAGCCGGCGTTGTTGACGACGACGGAGAGCGGCCCGGCCGCCTCCGCCGTGCGGATGCCGGCGGTCACGCTGTCGCTGTCGCGCACATCCAGATCCAGCACCGTCAGCGGCAGGTCTTCGCTGTCGGCAAGCGCGGCCAGGGTATCGGCCGCTTCGGCATTGGTCCCGTTGGTGCCGCGCATGCTCGCGAATGTCCGGAACCCGGCGCGCGCCAGTTCAATCGCGCTCAATCGGCCAAATCCCGAACTGCATCCGGTGACCAGGGCGACCTGAGGGTCCGCGTCCTGGGCGTGGACAGGATGCCCCTTCAGAGCGGCAGCCGTGGCAAGACCGGCGCCGGCAGCGGCCAGAACGGTGCGGCGTGTGACTGTGGACTGTGTCACCGGGTGTCTCCTAGGCAGGTCAAGTTGATTGCCTAGGCAATTAAATTGGCCCGCACCGAGGTCAAGGGGTGGGCGGGACACGATCCTAGCTTTGCAGCTTGGCCAGCAGGTGCCTGAGGGACGCCACGACGACCCTGCGGTCCGCTTCCGGCAGCAGGCCCAGCACGTCGCGGTTGACCTGCTTGGACAAGGCCAGCAGCCGCGGCATGTTCGCCCGCGCCTCCGGCGTGATCGAGAGGACGACCGACCGGCCGTCCGCATCGTGGGTTTGCCGCTCGACGATCCCCTTGGCCTCCATGCGGGCGATCAGCCGCGTTGCCGCGCCCCGATCGATGCCCACGCGCGCGGCGATATGCGACGGCGAGGCCTTGCCCGTCTCATGGATCGCCAGCAGTGCGCCCCATTGCGCGAGGCTGATGTCGAAAGGATCCAGTTCCCGTTGGAAGCGCATCGCCATTTGCGCCGCGCATCGGTTGAGCAGATAGCCCAGGTTCTCCGAAAACGGGTCGTTGTCGGTCATCACCGCGTCCTTGATGCCGCGTTTCGCCGGCATCAGGTCAGTTTTTTCCAATACCGGGCATCGGATGCCGGATTAGCGTGTGCGGCCCGAAAGGAGAGACCGATGCACGCCACACCAACCTATCTGGAGATCGGATCCAAGGATCCTGCCGCATCGGCGGCGTTCTTCAAATCCGTATTCGACTGGTCCTTCACGCCGATGGGAACGGAGTGCGGGTGGTTCCAGACCCCCACCCTCAAGACCGGCCTGCACACCAATGGCGCAACGCCGCAGATCTTCGTTTACTTCTCGGTGCCGGACCTCACGGCCGCCATCGAGCAGGTTCGTGCCTCGGGCGGGCAAGCCGATGAACCGGGACCCGACGAACCGGGCTTCGGACGGTTCTGCAACTGTCGTGATCCTGGCGGTGTCGCGTTCGGCCTGCATCTGGCGCCGGCTGCCTGATAGGTTTGGATGGGTGGTCGTCGCGCACCGTCTCGCGTTCTGCGATCAAGTTGCCGGTGACGGAATGCTTCGCCGATCCGTGTTCTCCCGTGTGATGGCCCGGGCTTGTGCCGGCCTTGTGCGGTGGCCATGCGACGATGCAGACGCGGCGGCGCCTTGACGGCACCGCCGCTTTGCGATGATTTGCACGCGATACATCCGTTTCACCATGATCTAGCCATTTGGTGGTACGCAAATCCGCCCGAATTTTTCGGCAAATCCGTATAATATTGATGTCGCTGAACGCTTTCTGACCGGGAACCAACGATGCTGCGCCTCGCCACCGCCGCCCTCGCCCTTGCCGCCGCCCCTTTCATCATGGCTGCACCCGCCGCCGCACAGGCGATCCACGCCCTGATCGTCGCCGACACAGACGAGCCGGGCCGCCAGGTCGACCGGACAGCCACCTACGAGGTGTTGATGGAAGCCGCGGATCGGGCGGCGCGCTATGCGGGTCTGGATCTCGTCGACCGCTCGCTGCACGGCCGGGCGTTCGACTACAGCACGGTGGTCCAGGCGATGGAGAACCTGACCTGCGGGCCGGACGACGTCGTCTTCTTCGTCTTCGAAGGCCACGGGTCGAATGCCCAGGGCACCGCCTACCCCGCCCTTTACTTTCCGCGCACCGACCAGAGCATCACCTTCGACTGGATGGTCGACCAGATCCGCAGATGCAATCCGCGCCTGATCGTCGCCCTGTCCGGCACCTGCAACTATGGCCCTGCCCTGCCGGTCCCCGATCCGCCGCAGCTCTTCTCCCGGGACTTCGTGGCGCCGGAAGGCAGCCCGGAGATTTACCGGGCGCTGTTCGCTGAGGCACGGGGCGAGATTCTGGGGACCGCCGCCAGCCCGGGCGAAGTCTCCTGGAGCTACACCTCGAAGGGGAATGTCTACCTGTTGGCGTTCGTCCAGAACCTGCGGGAGATGACCACCGTCGACAGCACGCCGGTCGACTGGGACACGATCATGCACGCGGCCTATGCCGACTCCATCGACCTGACCAGCGGTTTTGAGAGCCTGCAGAACTCGATCTGGGAAGTGAACCTCTGGGACGTCCCGCCGCAGCCGGCCCGGCCGATGACCCTCGATGTTAGCCTGCCGGCCAATTTCGGCGGTGTCCGGCTGACCGCCGGTTTCCCGCAGGACCCGCACGTTGTGACCGTCTACGCCGGCGGTTCGGAAGACGCCGGCGTCGCGACGCAGTGCCCGGGCTTCGTCAGTGCGGCGCCCGACTATGAGCTGACCTACACGGCCAGCCGGCAGTTCGACATGCTGAACATCTATGCCCGGTCCAAGGCGGATACGATTCTGGTGGTCAACACCCCGTCGGGGCAGTGGATCTGCAACGACGACTACAGCGGCCTGGACCCGCTGATCTCGATGCAGCGGCCGGAATCCGGTGTGTACGACATATGGGTCGGCACATACGGCGCCGATCCCAGCGCCCCACCGGCCAACCTCTACATCTCCGAGCTGCCGCCGCGGTTTTGATCCGCCAGCATGGTGACCGCTGCGGGGCTCGAACCCGCGACCTACTGATTAAAAGTCAGTTGCTCTACCAACTGAGCTAAGCGGTCGGCGCAAGAAAACACCGGCGCACCGCTTCGTGTCGAGGGGAAATCCCGCGCATCGGCCGCTCAGTCGGCGACCCCGGTCTGGCCTTCGACGGAGAACCGGTGGTTCAGCCGCTCGGCGACGGTTTCGCTGACAAACGGCCGGATATCGCCGCCCAGCCGCCCGATCTCTTTGACGAATCGCGACGAGATGAACTGAACCCGGTCCGAAGCCATCAGGAAGACGGTTTCGATATGCGGGTTTATCTTGGCGTTCATCCCGGCCATCTGGAACTCGTATTCGAAGTCCGAGACCGCCCGCAGGCCGCGGATGATCATCGAGGCGCCGATGTCTTCGGCGTAGGACATCAGCAGCTTGTCGAACGCCTGCACGTCGATGCGCAGCCCGGACGCCACCAGCGGCTTGATCTCGTTGCGGACCAGTTCGACGCGCTCGCCGGTGCTGAACAGCGGCCCCTTGCCCGCATTGCGGGCCACGGCCACCACCAGACGGTCCACCAGCCCGGCGGAACGGCGAATGATGTCGTAGTGCCCATTGGTCACCGGGTCGAAGGTCCCGGGATACAAGCCCACCCGCTCCTCCGGACCTGCCGGCTCCGCTTCCAGATCTCCCGCCAAGTCTGGCCCCCTTCGTTACGCCTCCCCGGAGCCGGCTTCGCCGTCTCCGTCGTCCACCGCTTCCCCGTCGCCATCGGTTTCTTCCGATACGGCGGCGACAGAGACGACCCGTTCGTCATCCGCCACCCGGAAGACCGTAACGCCCAGGGTCTTGCGGGCCGCGATGCGGATTTCGTCGACCGGACAGCGGATAAGCTGGCCCCGGTCGGTCACCATGATGATCTGCTGGCCGTGGGTGACCGGGAAGCAGGCGGCGATCGCGGTGTTGCGGTCGCCCATTTCCATCGCCCAGATGCCCTTGCCGCCGCGTCCGGTCCGGCGATAGCCGTGTGAGGAACTGCGCTTGCCGTAGCCGCTTTCGCTGATGGTCAGCACGAACTCCTCGGCCGCTTCCAGCTCGGCGAAACGCTCCGGAGACAGGACGACCTCGCCCTCGACCTCATCCTCGCCGTCGGTTTCCTCGCCTTCCGCCTGCCGCGGGGCGTTGACGGCCTTGAGGTAGGCTTTCCGTTCTTCCGGTTTGGCCTCGATATGCACCAGGATCGACATGGAGATCACCCGGTCGTCCGGCATCAGCCGGATGCCGCGCACCCCGGTCGAGGTCCGGCCGGAGAAGATCCGCACATCGCCGACCGGAAACCGGATGCACATGCCCAGGCGCGTGGCCAGCAGCACGTCCTCTTCCTCGGCGCAGACCCGAACCGAGATCAAGCTGTCGCCTTCGTCCAGCTTCATCGCGATCTTGCCGTTCCGGTTGATCTGGACGAAGTCGGACAGCCGGTTCCGGCGGACATTGCCGCTGGCCGTGGCCAGCATGACGCACTGGCTGTCCCAGGTGGATTCGTCTTCCGGCAACGCCATGACTGCGGTGATCGTCTCGCCGGCCGACAGGGGCAACAGGTTGACCAGCGCCCGCCCGCGGGCCTGCGGTGTCCCTTCGGGCAGCCGGTAGACCTTCAGCTTGTACGCGATCCCGCGGCTGGAGAAGAACAGAACCGGCGTATGCGTGTTGGCGACGAACAGCTCGGCCGTGAAGTCCTCGGCCTTGAAGCTCATGCCCGCACGGCCTTTGCCGCCGCGCCGCTGCGCCCGGTAGGTGGACAGCGGCACCCGCTTGATGTAGCCGGCATGGCTGACGGTGACGACCATGTCCTCGCGCTGGATCAGGTCCTCGATATCGGCTTCGAACTCGCTGTCTTCGATGTCGGTCCGGCGCGGCGATCCAAAGCGCTCCTTGATCTCCAACAGCTCGTCGCGAAGGATCCCGTACAGCCGGTCGCGGCTGCCAAGAATCGCCAGATAGTCGGCGATACGGGCAACGATCTCCTCGAGATCGTTGCCGATCTTCTCCCGCTCCAGACCGGTCAGGCGATGCAGGCGCAGGTCCAGGATCGCCTTCGCCTGGGCTTCGGACAGGCGATAGGTGCCGGTTTCCGTGACCGGACGGTCCGGCTCGTCGACCAGGCGGATCAAGGGCGCGACATCGCCGGCCGGCCATTCGCGCGCCATCAGGTTTTCGCGCGCCGTCTCGGGGTTGGGGGCCTGCCGGATCACGGCGATCACCTGATCCAGGTTGGCGACGGCGACCGCCAGACCGACCAGGACATGGGCCCGTTCCCGGGCCCGGCTCAGGTCATAGATCGTTCTTCTTGTGATGACTTCTTCACGAAAGTCGATAAACGCCTGAATAACCTGCTTTAAGTCCAGGAGTTCCGGCCGGCCGCCATTCAGCGCCAGCATGTTGACGCCGAACGAGGTCTGCAGCGGCGTGTAGCGGTGGAGCTGGTTCAGGACGACGTCTGCGTTCGCGTCCCGCTTCAGCTCGACGACCATCCGGACACCGTCGCGGTCGCTTTCGTCCCGCAGATCGGCGATGCCTTCGACCGTCTTGTCCTGGACAATCTCCGCGATCCGTTCGATCAGCCGCGCCTTGTTGACCTGGTAGGGAAGCTCGGTCACCACGATGGCCATCCGGTCCCGGCGGATCTCCTCCACCGTCGACCGCGCGCGCATGACGATGCTGCCGCGCCCCCCGTTGTACGCCGCCCGTACACCGGATCGGCCGACGATGGTGGCGCCGGTCGGGAAATCCGGTGCCGGCACGTACTCCATCAGCGCGTCCACCGATAGCGTCGGGTCGTCGATCAGGGCACAGCAGGCGTCGATCACCTCCCCCAGGTTATGGGTGGGGATGTTGGTCGCCATGCCGACGGCGATCCCGCCGGCGCCATTGACCAGCAGATTGGGGAACCGGGACGGCAGCACCGCCGGTTCGTGGGCGCTCTCGTCGTAGTTGGCCAGGAAATCGACCGTATCCTTGTCGATGTCCTCCAGCATCGCCTCGGCAGCCTTGGCCAGGCGCGCCTCGGTGTACCGCATGGCGGCCGGCGGGTCGCCGTCCATGGGGCCGAAGTTCCCCTGGCCGTCGATCAACGGCAGCCGCATGGCGAAATCCTGCGCCATCCGCACCATGGCGTCGTAGATCGCGCCGTCGCCGTGGGGATGGTACTTACCCATCACCTCGCCGACGATGCGCGCCGATTTGCGGAACGGCTTGTTGCTGTCGTAGCCGTTCTCCTTCATCGCGTAGAGGATGCGGCGATGGACGGGTTTCAGCCCGTCGCGCACGTCCGGCAGCGCGCGGCTGACGATGACGCTCATGGCATAATCGAGGTAGGAGCGCTTCATCTCCTCCTCGATGGTCACCGGTGCAATGTCGAAGTCGGATGGCCCGACCGGATGATCCGTCACGACGGCCCAATACCCCTGTCAATGTGGCACTTGTCTGGAACTTGTCTCCGCGCGCACGCTAGCAAATCCCGCAGGTGCGAACAACGCGCCGGCCACCGCTTCGGGGCCGTCATTCGGCAGCGGCGACGCGCCTGTCTCCCAAAGAGAGAAGATGGAACCGGAGCGTCAGCAGTCCAACGGAAACCAGGCTGGCAATCAGGATTCCCGACAGCAGTCCCGCGACGCCGTGGCCGAGCCCGATGGCCAGGAACCAGCCCATCGGGATCATCACCCCGAGATAGGACACGACATGGCAGGCCGTCGGCATGAACGCGTCGCCCCTTCCCCGCAGGGCGTGGGCCATGACTGTCTGCCCGCCATCGGCGATCAGCACGAACGCGGCGAGGACCAGCAGCGACGCGACCACCGGCACCAGCGCCGGATCGCTGGTGTAGATCCGCGCGACACCTTCCGGGAACAGCAGCAGCCCGGCACCGAACACCAGCATGATGAGCGTGTTCAGCGCCAATCCGGTCCAACCGGCAAGGGCCAGGTCCTGGGTATCCCGCCGGCCATGGGCCGTGCCGACGCAGACCGCCGTGGCCGATGCGATGCCGACCGCCACCATGAAGACGATGGCGACAACGCTGATGACGATGGTGTACGCGGCAAGCGGCGCCTTTCCCATCCAGCCGGCGAACATGCTCATCGCCATGAAGGCCGCACCTTCGATGGCCTGGCTGCCGCCGCCGCCATAGCCGATACGGCGCTGGCGCGCCCACTGGCGCCATCGCCAGCCCGGCCAGGACCGCAGGCCCAGGGATGCCGCATCCGCTTGGCTCAATACATAGATCAGCATCGCCATCGCCAGGAAACTGCGGACCGCGGTGGTCGCCCAGGCCGATCCCTCGGCCCCCAGAGCCGGGAAACCGAGTCTGCCGTAGACCAGTGTCCAGTTGAGCAGGATGTTGAGGAGGTTGGCCGCCAGAACGGCGACCATCCCCGGCAACGGGCGCCGCAGCCCCTCCATGAAATAGGCGCACGCCGTAAACACCATCAGCGGCACCATGCTGAGCGACAGGATGGTGATCACCCGTCCGCCGCCAGCGACGATCTCAGCCGGTTGGCCGAACAAGCCAAGCGTCGGGCCGCCCCACAGGGCAGCGGTCGAGGCGATCAGGCCCAAAGCAATGCCGTAGGGGATCGACCGCCAGAACACCGCACCACAGGCGCCGGCCTCTCCCCGGCCAAGGGCATTGGCGGTGGTCACTAGCGTCCCTTGCTGGAGGGCAATGCCGGTGACCAGGACGACGGACATCAGCGCATGCCCGATGCCCAGATAGGCCAGTTCGTCGGTGGCGAACTGGCCGACCATGATCACGTCGACCAGCCACATCAGCAGCAGACCGGTTCGCGACACCACAACCGGCACGGCCAAGCGCAACAAGTCGATGCAATGCTGCCCCAGGCGGGCATAGCCGCCACCAGGGGGCAGTTCCGTCGGTCGTCTGGAGATTGTGGGGGTCAATAACGCATCCCTTCCGCACCGGTCGGTCGACGGTGAAGGGAATCAACCCTAATGTCCAAGGGGTTTTGAACTGCGCCTCGGCTGGAATGAACCGACGGCGAGTTCAAGTCCAGGCCGGACACTGATCCTGACCGGGTCGGATGATGTCTTTCCGGCACTGAGGAGAATGGCATATCTTTGTTGCGGTTCCGCGACTGGATGTCGCAACAACCTGTTACGCATGCGGCTCAGCTATCGGGTTAGTTGCATTTGCCACAGGCGCGGACGATCACACCACTCACCGAGTCGAATTTGTTGCAGTGCAATATCGGCAAGGTACTCATGGCCGGCGACGGATGCTTGTATCTTTCGTTTCGGAAGCCGGACACTGGCAAACGAAGGGTCTGAAAAAACTTCATTTTCCGTCAATTCGGGCGTGACTCGCGGAATCTGTTTGGGTACATTACCTCCTCACAATGACTTGAAAAAAAAGACCGCGCTGGAAACCAGCGCGGCCCAAGTCTAGGGAGGAATCGCCACCAGGCGTAATCGAAGGGGCGGAAAACCGAAAACCGATCCAACGCTCCAACGATCACTTCATACGTTAAACGATGTTCCTGTGTAGGCAAGCCGAAAAATCGGGCTTGCCTTCTTTTTTGCTCATTTTCCTGCTGTTTTGCTCATTTATTCGGCAATTGATGAAGCTGCTGGCGAAAAATGCCCATCTTCCTGGCAGGGCGCGGCCACGCTGGGATGAAGGTCTGGGGTCTGTCTCGCCTCTGGCGTGTTGGCGGCGGCGATCGTGCTGCCACAAGACTGGTCGGTTTCCGGTAGTGACCTGAAAAAACGGCACAAATCCGGTCGAATCGCTTGACGGGACCACGATCGTCTCCCCGCCCGCTGTAGCAAGGGATCGAATCAATTTGGTCGCATTAAGGCGTTGGACGCGCCACGCCCGATCGTGCCGGTCGACGACGCGGCCCGCTTCCCTCCAGCGCGACAGCGCCGCGGGAGATCGCGCGCCAGAACGATCGCGATCCGAACGCGGGTCGATCTACCGGGCCAATCGGTTGGCAAGATCCCGGAACGAAACGATCTCGATCTCGATCAGGAGGAAGACGACCCCCCAGAAGACGCCGGCCAGAAGCGTCGTCGCCACGAACTTCTGGCGCAGCCGTGGGTTGGCCGGCGCGCTGGGCACGTGGCCCGGCCCTGGGTTGTCCGGTGGACGCACCCCCCACGGCAGGACCGTGAACAGGACGATCCACCAGAGAACCAGATAGACCGCGATCCCAGTGAACAGGCCCATCGATGACTCAGTGGGCGCCGGTCTGCTCTAGCTCGACCAGGGTGCCGAAATTGTCCTTGGGGTGCAGGAACAGCACTGGATTATTGTGCGCCCCGAGTTTCGGTTCGCCAGTGCCGAGCACCCGCATACCCCCCGCCTGAAGCTTGTCGCGGGCGGCCAGAATGTCCTCGACCTCGTAGCAGATATGGTGGATGCCGCCGGAGGGGTTCTTGTCGAGGAAGCCCTGGATCGGCGATTTCTCCCCCAGCGGGAAAAGCAGTTCGACCTTCGTGTTCGGCAACTCGATGAAGACGACGGTCACCCCGTGTTCTGGCTGGTCGAGGGGTTCGGACACCTTGGCGCCCAGCGTGCTCCGGTAGGATTCCGATGCCGCCTCCAGGTCGGGCACGGCAATCGCTACGTGGTTCAATCGTCCGATCATGGGGTCCCCCCTATTGGTGGTTGGCGCAATCTGCTGACCCGAAGGGCGCAGATAAGGTTCGTCGTCACATTGAAGTAGATCAAGCAGACTACCTCAGACACGAACCACATGAATGGTTGTCATCGGCCGTTTGCCAGTGACCGATCGCAGCGCCCGACGGGCGGCGACCCTTGCCGCTTCGCCGACATTGGCATCGTCGCGCCGACGTGCGCGCGGCAGCTCCTCGACGGCATCGCGCACCGCGCCGGCGACCAGGTCGATCAGATCCTCCGCGCCGTCGGCATCCGCCAGCCCCATTAACGCCACCGTCGGATCATTGACGACCCGGCCGTCCCCGTTGACGACGACGGTCGCAACCACGGCGCCATTGTGCAGCATCCGGACCCGATCTCGGACCACCTCACCGCCCAGCGCCACGAGCCTGTTTCCGTCCAGGCCCAGCCGGTCGGCCGCCACATGATCCACGACCTCAGGCCGGCCGGGCGCCAGCCGGATCATCGCCCCGTCGGTCGGCACCACGACATCGGGTATCTGCAGCGACCGCGCCAGATCGGCCTGGGCCCGCAAGCGCCGCTGGTCGCCATGCATCGGCACCGCGATCTGCGGCCTGAGCCACTGATAGACGGTTTCGATCTCGTCCCGGGCGGGATGCCCGGAGACGTGAACGGGGGCATCCTCGGCGGTGATCAGGCGGACGCCGCGCCCGACCAGAAGCGACTGGATGCGCTGGATGGCCGCCTCGTTCCCGGGGATTTCCCGCGACGAGTAGATCAGCGTGTCACCGGCCTCCAGGACGACGTTCGGATGATCGCCATGGGCGATCCGGGACAGGGCCGATCGGGCCTCGCCCTGGCTGCCGGTGCAGACCAGCACGACCCGGTCCCGCGGCAGCCAGGCGGCGTCTGCGTCGGTCAGGAAAGGTTCCGGCACATCCAGATAGCCGCTGATCCTTGCCGCCTCGTGCACCCGCCA
>JANQIU010000231.1 GCA_028281985.1 Alphaproteobacteria bacterium
TCGACAACATCTTCCGGTTCACCCAGGCCGGTTCGGAAGTGTCGGCCCTGCTGGGCCGCATCCCGTCGGCGGTCGGCTATCAGCCGGCGCTGGCCACCGACATGGGCGGGCTGCAGGGACGCATCACCTCGACCACCAAGGGCTCGATCACCTCGGTGCAGGCGATCTACGTGCCGGCGGACGACCTGACCGACCCGGCGCCGGCCACGTCCTTCGCCCATCTGGACGCCACCACGGTGTTGAACCGGGCGATCTCCGAACTGGGCATCTACCCGGCCGTGGACCCGCTGGATTCCACCAGCCGCATCCTGGACCCGCGGATCGTCGGCCAGACCCATTACGACGTTGCCCGGGCGGTGCAGCGGATCCTGCAGGAGTACAAGGCGCTGCAGGACATCATCGCCATCCTGGGCATGGACGAGCTGTCCGAAGACCAGAAGCTGACCGTGGCCCGGGCGCGCAAGATCCAGCGCTTCCTGTCGCAGCCGTTCCACGTGGCGGAGGTGTTCACCGGCTTCCCCGGCCTACTGGTCTCGCTGGAGGATACGATCCGCAGCTTCAAGGGTATCGTCGACGGCGAATACGACCATCTGCCGGAAGCGGCGTTCTACATGGTGGGCACGATCGAGGATGCCGTTGAGAAGGCGCGCAGCCTGGCGGCGGAAGCCGCCTGATCGCGGCGCGCGTCACGGGGATCGACGTCATGGCCAAGAAGACGGCTTTCGAGTTGGTGTCGCCGGAACGGGTCCTGCTGTCCCAGGACGTCGAGATGGTCGTGGTGCCGGGCGGCGAGGGTTATCTGGGTGCCCTAGCCGGGCATGCGCCACTGATTTCCACCCTGCAGCCCGGCCCGATCGACGTTTACGAGAACCGGCCCGAGCGGAGCCGCAGCATCTTCGTATCCGGCGGCTTCGTGGAGATCACCGGCGAGCGGGTGACGGTTCTGGCGGAAGGCGCGACACCCCTGGAAGAGCTGGATGCCGGCGCGGTCGACCAGAAGATCCGCGATCTGAGCGAGGACGTGACCGACGCCAAGTCGGACACCGAGCGCCAGGCAGCCGAGCGCGCGCTTGCGGTCGCCAAGGCCCAGAAGGTCGCGCTGAACCGCTGATTCACGGCGACGGTTCGAACACAGCGGGGACAACCGGAGCCGGACCGGATCAGTCCAGTTTCTCGGCGATTTCGATGCGGTTTCCGCCGGGATCCCGCAGGTAGAAGCGCCGCCACCCCGCGATCGGCTGGCGATCGGCGATCACCGGTTGGCCGGCTTCCTCGGCGGCCGTTTGCGCGGCCTCCAGATCTGGAACAGTGAAGCAGACATGCCGGCGGCTGGACCGATTCGTTTCGGGCGTCGCCACCGATTCGACCGACACATGCAGTTCGCCGCCGTCACCGATACGGAACCAGCCGCCGCCATTGGCGGCGAGCGGCCCTGGTTTGTCGATCTGCCGCAGTCCCAGAATCTCGCCGTAGAAGCGCACCGTATCGTCGATCCGCGCCGCGTCGACGGTGATCTGGACATGGTCCAAGGTGGTGATACCAAAGACCAATCTCGCCTCCCATATCCTGTTCAGACCGGTATACTAGCGCTTACTGCGCGCGGTAAACGCCGTGCCGGATAAGATCTCTCGTCATGAGAACCGATCGCATCTGGGCATTGCAAGCTTCCCCCGAATCGCGCACAGTCCTGCCGCTTTTGGCCCGCAACAAGTAACCGTAGGCCGTTCGGCCCCTTGGCATATTAGGAGGCGAAGGGAAATGCAGCCGAAGCATTGGACCCTTGACGACATTCCTTGGGACAAGTTCGACCCCGGCAAAGTCCGGGACGACCAATTGCGCATCGCCAAGGCGGCGGCAATGGTCGAATACAATGCCGCAGATTACGTTTCCTACCTGGAAAACGTGTTTGCCGACGACCCGGATTTCACCGAGGCGGCGCGGAGCTGGGGCATCGAAGAAGTCCAGCATGGCGAGGCGCTGTCCAAATGGGCCGCCCTGGCTGACCCGGAATTCGACTTCGACACCCGGTTCGGCGAGTTCCGCCGGGGCTTCAAGCTGGATCTGGACGCGACCGACTCGGTACGCGGGTCGCGCGCGGGTGAGTTGATCGCCCGATGCATGGTCGAGGTGGGCACCAGCTCGTACTATTCCGCGCTCGGCGACGGCACCGACGAGCCGGTTTTACGCGCGGTCTGCCGGAAGATCGCATCCGACGAGCTGCGCCACTACAAGCTGTTCTACGATCACCTGAAACGCTATGTGGCGCGGGAGAATCTGAGCACCATGCGCCGGGTCCGGGTCGCCCTCAGCCGGATCATGGAGACCGAGGACGACGAGTTGAGCTACGCCTACTTCGCCGCCAACGCGAACTATTCGGACGGCGAGGAATACGACCGCAAACGCCACAACGGCGAATACCTGTGCCGCGCCTTCGCCTATTACCGTGATCCGCATATCGATCGCGGCATGGCGATGATCTTCAAGGCGGTCGGCCTGCGCCCGCACACCCGGCTGTTCCACTGGGTCCGCTCCGGCGCCCAATGGATGATGCGGCGCCGGCAACGGCAACTTGCCCGCATGGCCGCCAGCGCCGGCGCCGCCGCCTAAAGCGATTCAGATGCCCCTCCTCGCCCATATGCTGCGCAGCCTGGCCTGGCGGGCGGCCACCGACCCCCGGGTGCGGGCCGGCGCGGTCAGGGCTGCCCGGTCGCTGGAGCCAAAGGCCAGGGCCGCGGCAAAAGCCGTCAGGGAAGCCGCCCGGGAAGCGCCACCGCAGGATGGCCCGGCACGGTTCGTTGCAGCGCTGCTGGATCGCAACGCGAAGCCGCGCTAGGTCACTTGAGACTGCCGGGTGACGGCGTCAGCGCGCCCTCAACCGCTCAATCGGATGGCGCCCGCCGACATCGTCGACCGCATCGTTGCCTTCAGGCGCCCGGTCTACGAGGCCGTGTTCGCCGCGTTTGCCGATCCGATG